>NZ_FQLR01000002.1 GCF_900119895.1 Collinsella phocaeensis
CGTGCGTCGAGCAGACACGCCCTCAAGCGGCGCGGCCACCGGGTGAAGATAGATGGACCCTGCCCTCCGCGGTAGCTCCGCGGAGGGCAGGGCCTTTTTGCCACTTGACAATGTTCAACTCATATTAGAAAAAGGGGCGCCGATGGCACCCCTATTTGAAGACACGATATGTGTTCGATCTTTAAGCCTCGAGCGCCTTCTTGGCGATGGCGGCGAGCTCGTTGAAGGACTCGATGTCCTCGTAAGCCATCTCGGCCAGGACCTTGCGGTCGAGCTCGATGCCAGCGACCTTCAGACCGTGCATGAACTGAGAATAGGAGATGTCGTTCAGGCGGGCGGCGGCGTTGATACGGGTGATCCAGAGGCTGCGGATCTCACGCTTCTTGTTGCGACGATCGCGGTACTGGTACTGCAGGGAGTGCTGGACCTGCTCTTTAGCATGCTTGTACGTACGCGAAGCGGCACCGTAGTAACCCTTCGCACGATTCATGACGGTACGGCGCTTCTTCTTTGCGTTCACAGCGCGCTTAACACGTGCCATAGCTAATCAACTCCTAGTAAAAACGAAACGAAACGAGCGTGACCGGATTAGCGGCCGGCGAGACGGGCGTTGACGACCTTGGCGTCGGCAGCGGCGATCTCGGTCTCCTGACGGAAGTTGCGCTTGCGCTTGGTGCTCTTCTTGGTGAGGATGTGGCTCTTGAAGGCCTTGGCACGCATGAGCTTGCCGGTACCGGTGCGGCGGAAACGCTTCTTGGTGCCGCTGTGGGACTTCATCTTAGGCATGAACTTCTCCTTAATCGGTTGCTACTGACTACTTCTCGGGCGCTGCGTCTTCGGCTTCAACCTTGTCGAAGGCTCCCTTGATCGGAGCGAGGACCATCAGCATGTTGCGGCCCTCGAGTTTGGGTGCGGAATCGACCGTGGCGTACGGCTTCAGGTCCTCGGCCAGACGGTCCAGCACGTTCAGGCCCTGCTCGGGGTGGGCCATCTCGCGGCCACGGAACATGATGGTGACCTTGACGCGCGCACCCTTCTTGAGGAAGCGCAGCACGTGACCCTTCTTGGTCTCGTAATCGCCCTTGTCGATCTTAGGCCGGAACTTCATCTCCTTGACCTCGACGCGCGACTGGTTCTTACGAGCCTGCTTGGCCTTGATGGCCTGCTGGTACTTGAACTTGCCGTAATCCATGACCCTGCACACCGGCGGCTCCGCGTTAGGCGCGATCTCCACCAGGTCAAGGCCCTGCTCATCGGCAACGCGCTGTGCGTCGCGAATGCCGAACAGGCCGAGCTGCGAACCATCTACGCCGATAAGACGGCACGTGGTCGCGGTAATGTCCCCGTTGATGCGGGTGTCATCAGACCTAGCTATTGTCCCAACCTCCTTCTTGCGAGACAAAACAAAACCCAGATGCCAACAAGCAGCATCTGGGCACAACGTAGAAAACGGTCCGAAACCGGTACATCTTCGTTTGTTGGACCAGACAGCTACCCATATGGCGCCGAAAGGTGGGGGCCTTGCCCCTCTTTCACATAAAGCTGCTAAAAGCAGCACCGTTGAATATTAGCATACCGGACAGCAACTTCACACTTTCATCACGAGCGGTTTGCTCGCCGGCCATCACCCGCCGGCCATCACCGCGCCCCGATGCACCCGACGCCGGAATCCGCGACGCGACCTCACTCCCCTCGTGCCTCCCCCCGCTCGCGGGAAGCGGGATCCTCGCGACGAGGCAGCCTCCCGGCCCGCTTGAGGGCGTCGCGCAAGATCCACTCGACTTGGCCGTTTGCGCTGCGCATCTCGTCGTCCGCCCAACGCTGGACCGCCTCCCATACGACAGGGTCTATGCGGAGAGGATACTGCTTGCGTGCCATGGCGTGCCTTCTTATCGGGATGGACCTTGGGTGGTGGGCCATCTTCCAGCGTATCAAATACGGCGAGCGGGCGGTGTCGACTGGAGCACCGGTACGGAGAGCCTGCGTTCAGCGCCGCAGGACCTCGATTTAGGGACCGTCCCTACATCGAGATGGGCTAGTAGAGGGAGCCGGCGTTGACGATGGGGTGCGTCTCGGACTCGCCGCAGAGAACCACCATGAGGTTGCTGGCCATGTTTGCCTTGCGCTCGTCATCCAGCTCGATGGTTCCGCCGGCGGCCATCTCCTTCACGGCCATGTCGACCATGGAGACGGCGCCCTCGACGATCTTCTTGCGCGCGGCGATGACGGCCTCGGCCTGCTGGCGGCGCAGCATCGCCTGGGCGATCTCGGGAGAGTAGGCGAGGTGGGTGAGGCGGGCGTCGTCCACCTCGACGCCGGCGGGCGCGAGACGCATCGCGAGCTCGCGGCGCAGGGCCTCGGAGACCTCCTCGACGTTGGCGCGCAGCGTGATGGCGCCCGCGGCGTCGGACTCGTCCTCAAGGTGGTCGTAGGCGTACACGCTGGCCACGTGGCGCAGCGCCGTCTCGGCCTGCATGGCCACGTAGCTCTGGTAGTCGTCGACGTCGAACAGGGCCTTGGCGGTGTCGGCCACGTGCCACACCACGACGGTGGCGATCTCGATGGGGTTGCCCATCTTGTCGTTGACCTTCAGGCGCTCGCCGTTCAGGGTGCGCACGCGAGTGGAGATGGTGCAGGGGTTGCCCTTGACGGCCTTCTGGGCGGCGGCCTTGGCGGCCTTCGAATCGCTCATCTCGAGCTCGAGCATCTCGCCGATGCCGGCGGAGCCGCCCATGCTCTTGCTGTAGAACGGGTTCGCCCAGAAGAAGCCCTCGTCGCGCACGGTGCCCACGTACTTGCCGAAGAGGATGCACACGCGCGCCTGGCCGGGCTGCAGGGAGAAGAAGCCGTTCAGCGGCAGGAACCAGGAGCAGAAGGCAACGATGCTTGCGCCCAGCCCCAAGCCGTAGGCGGCCGGCGCGTCGACGCCGTCGGGCGTGCCGGCGATGCCGGCAACGCTCCATATGAAGAGGCCGACGATGGCGACGAGCGCCACGATGACGACGGCGAGCATGCCGTAGCCCGACTTGGCCTTGAGTTGCTTTTCCACGCTCATGTGAGTTCCTTTCACGACTGCACCGGCGTTTGCGTGACAGCCCCGGCGCCACCCCCAGATTGCGATGGGGAGGGGGCGAGTCCCCGAGCAGTCCGTGCGGCTGCTGATTGCATTGTGATATCACATTGAGACCATGTCAAGGGAATTGGCATTCCGAGGCCGAACGACAACAGACGGCGCATGTATGAGGGCCGGCATGAGAGGGCGGACAGGCAGACCGGTCGTGCCGCGATTTCGGAAGCGCGCACCGCCGCTGCCGATTCGCCGCCCGAACGCCTCGACTGAGGAAGCAGACGCCGGATTGAGGTGGATGCACGACACGAAGCCCCGTCGAGCGGCCGAGACCCCGCTCAATTTGGCGCCTGTCCCCGATTTAGGCGTTTGACCCGGGACGCAGAGACCGTAAACGAAAAGGACCCCTGACGGGGTCCTCTCGCATGCATATGGTGCCCGAGGCGAGGGTCGAACTCGCACGATGTCGCCATCGGCGGATTTTGAGTCCGCTGCGTCTGCCAATTCCGCCACTCGGGCACGCGTCTGCACATGGTACCACAACCGAGGAGGTGCGCACCCGATCAGACTTCCGCCATCTCGAGCAGCTCCACCGTGCGAATCATCTCGCAGGCATCGAGTCCGCGCCCGTCGACGGCGGCCTCCCCCATCTGGTTGTCGTAGGGGTCCGAGCGCACCTCGTCGAACGAGGGGACGAGATCCGCTTGAAAGCGGCTGTTCGCCACCATGCGCCAGGGATCGAGGTTGCCGAAATGGTGCCTGCGGCGCACCTCGTCGCCTGCGCGACGCGCCGACGACCCGAACGAGCAGTCCGCCCAGAGCCAGCCGTATTCCTCGGTGTAGAACATCGCCCAGTCGTGGGGCCCGATGTAGTCGCAGGCGACATACAGGCCGCTCTGCCAGCGCGCGGGAACTCCCGCGATGCGGCACATGGTGATGAAGAGCAGCGCCATGACGCCGCAGTCGCCTCGGAGCGACTTGGCGCACGCGTCCGCAATCGCATCGAGCTGCGCATATTCGGGCTGGTAGCGGTAATCCACGTTGCGCGTCACGTAGTCGTAGATCGCACGCGCGCGATCCACGGGACGCTCGATGCCGCCCACGACCCGGGCGGTCAGGGCGCGCAGGTAGGGCGTGAACAGGATATGGGGCCGCTCCTCAGCGAGGTCAGCCGGCGACACCGCGCCGTCCGCAACCGCGTGGCGGGCGGGAGCGGGACGCTCGGTGTCGACATACGGCGCGCGGATGCGATACCTGTAGACGACCTCGAAGGTGCGCAGCGCGTCCGACTCCCAGAACACGGTGCGGGCCGAGGCGTCCTCCGGTGCGAACAGGGCGCCTTCGGTTGCGGAGAGCATCTCGATATCGCTTTGCTGGGGCGAGGCGGCAGGGACCGGTAGCCAGGCCCGAACCGTCTGGCCCGCGCGGGCGCCGGGCACCTCGATCCGTGCCCGCACGGTCACGAGCCGCTCGGAGAAGCCGCGGTCCCGCATGTCGGCGAGCATGGCGTCGCGGGTCGCCGTGTCGGAGGGGGCATCGGGAGCAAGGCCGGGGACCTCGGCGGGGTACACGCGGAGCGAATCGAGGAAATCGGCGAGGAAGCGCTGCTCCCCGTCGACCATGCGCCAATCGATGCGCCCGCGCTCGACGAGCTCGTCCAGCTGTCCTTCGGTGAATTCCGGCCATTCGACGCGTATGAGCTCGAGGGCGCGCTCGCGGCTCACGCAGAACTGCCGCGCGAGCCGACCCATGCGATGGCGCTCGATTCGCAGGCATGCGGCGAGCTCGGGCTCGACCCCGCCTGCTTCGAGCATCGCCGTACAAGCCGCGCACGCTGCGTCCAGCCTGCCGATCGCCTTCAGCCGAGCGATCTCGGCAGGAAGGCCGACGTCCAGGAAGCGGTAATCGCCGTTGCGCGCGCCGTCGACGGCACCCAGCGGCCCCTCGGCGACGACTCCGTCCGCCGGACACACAGTCCTGACACCCATGATTACCTCCGCTTACCGTAGACATGATCATTAGAAGTGTATCCGAACGCCGCGGTTCGGAGAGGCGGCGGGGCCTGCGCGGCGGCGAGCGCGGAGCACGGCGTCGCGGGAGCATCCGACCGGAACGGCGCACGGGGCCCGCGGGGCATCGCGATCTGACCGGGCTGGCGGGAGCGACCGGACCCTCATGCCGGCACCCCGCGATTTCGCCGCGCGAAAACGACCGCCGCGCGCACTGCCCCCATGCCGGCGCGGCGCGTCCCGCATACGAGAACGGGCGGCACCGCAGGGGTGCCACCCGTCGCACGACGCAATGCATTGCAGAGCGAGCGCTACGCCTTGTTGACGGAGCCGAACTCCTCCATGAGCTCCTTGGTGCGCGCGACGATCGCCTCGCGACCGGGCTTGAGAAGCTTGCGGGGATCGTAGCCCTTGCCCTGCTGGTCGAGACCGGCCTCGATGTACTCGCGGGTGCCGCGGGCGAAGACGAGCTGCAGGTCGGTGTTGACGTTGATCTTGGAGACGCCAAGGGAGATGGCCTTCTGGATCTGGTCAACCGGGATGCCGGTGCCGCCGTGCAGAACGAGCGGCAGGTCGCCGACCTCGGCCTTGATCTCGCCAAGGCGCTCGAAGGACAGGCCAGCCCAGTCCGCAGGGTACACGCCGTGGATGTTGCCGATACCGCAGGCGAGGAAATCGACCCCGAGATCGGCGATCTGCTTGCACTCGGCAGGGTCGGCGAGCTCGCCGTTGGAAGCGACGCCGTCCTCGACGCCACCGATTCCGCCGACCTCGGCCTCGATGGACATGCCCCTCTCGTGGGCGAGCTTGACGAGCTCGGCGGTGCGATCGAGGTTGAGCTGGAAGGTCTCCTCATGGGAACCGTCGTACATGATCGAGGTGAAGCCGGCCTCGACGCACTTGAAGCAGTCCTCGTAGGAGCCGTGATCGAGATGCAAGGCGACCGGGACGGTGATGTTCAGGGCTTCGACCGCGGCCTTGACCATATCGGCGCAGACCTTGTAGCCGCCCATCCACTTGGCGGCGCCGCCGGTGCACTGGATGATCAGCGGGGACTTTGCCTCTTCGGCGGCCTGCAGGATGGACAGCGTCCACTCCAGGTTGTTGGTGTTGAACGCACCGAGCGCGTAATGACCGGCCTCGGCCTGCTTCAGCATGTCTGTTGCGTTAACGAGCATGGAAACCCCCTGTTGTCTCGTTGTCGAAATGACGCATATAGGATACCACGGGCCCTATATGAAAGGTTTTTTCACAAATAAAGAAACAGTGGTCATAAAACTTTCATCCATGAACGGGCGGTTCTAGGCGCCGAACGGCGTCAGGATGCGTGGGCGCGCAGGGCCTCGCGGACGAACGGGTTGGCGCAGAGCTCCTGGGAGACCGTCGTGGTCCCGTTGTGGCCGATCAGGCAGAGCGTGTCCTCGGGCAGCATCGCGAACAGGCGCGCCAAGGTGCGCATGATCGTCGCGTCGTCACCGCCCTCGAGATCGGTGCGCCCGTGCCCGCCCGGGAAGAGCGTGTCGCCCGTGAAGGCGATGTCGCCCTCCTCCGTCGCGGCGAACAGGACGATGCCGCCCGGCGTGTGCCCGGGAGCGTCGAGCACCTGGAGCTCGACATCGCCGAACGCGAGAGTATCGCCCTCGGCGAGCGAGCGGTCGGGCGCCGGGGGCTCCTCGGTATCGAGGCCGTAGAACCCGCGGAGATGGCGAATCGCTCCGGGAACGATGGGGATATCCGCTTCCGACATGAGAAAGGGGACGTCCTCGCCCAGCACGCGGCGCATGCCCGCGACCCCGCCGACGTGGTCGGCGTGCCCATGGGTGCACGCGATCGCGACGATGCGGACACCGGGATGTCCATCGATGAAATCGCGCGCCAGGCGCTCGCCCTCGGACGCCGGATCGATCACCACGGCCTCGTCGCCCGAGATCGCAAAATAGGTATTCGTCTGAATGGGCCCGTTCACCACGCACTCGACCCGCATCGTCCCGCGCGGAACGCAATCGAGCTCTGTCTCGGCCTGCATCGCGGCCTCCCTTCCGCCCCGTGGGGCGCACTCGTTGGACAAGGGGATTGTAACGGGTAATTCCATGTGCACGCCGATATGACCCTACAATACCTACACCTAGCACGAAACCGAGACGGATTGGAGCCGGATGCTGGATATCGAACAGCGCATCGCCGATGAGCTCGGCGTCGCCAAGGAGCATGTCGAGGCGGTCATCAAACTCATCGACGAAGGGAACACCATCCCGTTCATCGCACGGTACCGCAAGGAGGCCACCGGCGGCATGGGCGACGAGAAGCTGCGCGACCTGGACGCGCGCCTCTCCTACCTGCGCGGGCTCGAGGAGCGCAAGCAAGAGGTGCTGCGCGCCATCGAGGAGCAGGGCAAGCTCACCGAGGAGCTCCGCGGCGAGATCGAGGCGGCGGACATGCTGCGCCGCGTCGAGGACCTCTACAAACCCTATCGAAAGAAGCGCGCGACCCGCGCCTCCAAGGCACGCGCGGCGGGGCTCGAACCGCTCGCCAACCTCATCATGCTGCAAGCCGATGCCCCGCAAGGGGCCCTCGGGGCGGCGGCGCGCTATGTAAACGGAGACGCAGGCTACGCCACACCCGAGGCCGCCCTCAAGGGCGCCGAGGACATCGTCGCGGAGACCATCGCGGACGACGCGGAGAACACCGAGGCGCTGCGCTCCTACACGGCGCAGACCGGCGCGGTGAGCGTCGAGGCCGTCGACGCGGGCGAGAAGACCGTCTA
The DNA here is from genome assembly GCF_900119895.1 of Collinsella phocaeensis. GTDB lineage: Bacteria > Actinomycetota > Coriobacteriia > Coriobacteriales > Coriobacteriaceae > Collinsella > Collinsella phocaeensis. The sequence goes on from NZ_FQLR01000002.1 coordinate 7,841, forward strand.
CGAGCCGTACTACGACTTCTCCGAGGCGGCGGCGCGCATCCCCAACCACCGCGTGCTCGCCATCAACCGCGGCGAGGCGGAAGGCAAGCTCAGCGTCCGCGTGCGCACCGATGCCGACGCCGCGATCGGCCTTCTGGGCAGGCGCTATCCCCGCCGTCGCGGCGCGTTCGCGGACGCCTTCGACGCCGCGCTGGCAGACGGCTACAAGCGCCTCATGGCCCCCTCGCTTGAGCGCGAGGTCCGAAGCGCGCTCACCGAGCGGGCGCAGACCGACGCCATCGCGGTGTTCGCCAAGAACACCGAGGCCCTCCTCTCGGCCCGCCCCGTGCGCGGGGCGCGGGTGATCGCGCTCGACCCGGGCTTCCGAACCGGCTGCAAGGTCGCCGTGCTCGACGAGTTCGGCAAGCTGCTCGACTACGCCACGGTCTACCCCACGCCGCCGCGGAGCGACGTGGCAGGGACCAAGCGCAAGCTCGCCGAGCTCATCGGTCGCTACCGGATCAACACCATCGCGATCGGCAACGGCACCGCGAGCCGCGAGACCGAGCAGGTGGTCTCCGATTTCATCGCCGAGTCCGGGGCGGACGTCCGCTACACCATCGTCAACGAGGCGGGCGCCTCGGTGTACTCCGCCTCCGAGCTCGCCAGCGAGGAGTATCCCGACCTCGACGTGACGACCCGCGGCGCGATGAGCCTGGGCCGCCGACTGCAGGACCCGCTCGCCGAGCTGGTGAAGATTCCTCCGCAGTCCATCGGAGTCGGCCAGTACCAGCACGACCTCAACCAGGTCGAGCTGGGGCGCGCGCTCGGCGACGTGGTCGAGCGCGTCGTCAATCGCGTGGGCGTCGACCTCAACACAGCGAGCGCGAGCCTGCTCTCCTACGTTTCGGGCATCACGCCGCGCATCGCGAAGAACATCGTCGCCTACCGCGAGGAGCACGGGGCGTTCACCGACCGGCGCCAGCTCAAGAAGGTGCCCATGCTGGGACCCAAGGCGTACCTCAACTGCGCGGGCTTCCTGCGCATCACCGGGGGCGCGAACCCGCTCGACGCCACGAGCGTCCACCCCGAGAGCTACCCCGTGGCGACCGCGGTGCTCGAGCGCGCCGGCGTGGACGCCGCGGCGCTCGCCGCGGGCGGCGTCGCCGACATCGCCCGGCGCGTAGGCAATGCCGGCGAGCTCGCGACCGAGCTCGGCTGCGGCGTCCCCACCCTTCGCGACATCATCTCCGAGCTGGAGAAGCCCGGCCGCGACCCGCGCGACGACGCGCCTGAGGTCGTGTTCAGCCGCTCCGTCACGAGCCTCGCCGACCTCGAGGTGGGCATGAAGCTCACCGGAACGGTGCGCAACGTGGTGGACTTCGGCGCCTTCGTGGACATCGGCGTCCATCAGGACGGCCTGGTGCACATCTCCAAGCTCGCGAAGCGCTTCGTCAAGCACCCGAGCGACGTGGTGTCGGTGGGCGACACCGTCGACGTGTGGATCTGCGGCATCGACCGCGACCGCGGCAAGATCTCCCTCACGATGGTCGAGGGGAAGTAGCCGCATCGCCCGGACGCGGGCGCGGACGGCGATGCGCGGCGCGCCCCAAACGGGCCTCAAGACACCGAACCGCCCTCAAACCACGAGCCGGGCCCCTTCGGACCCGGCTCGTTTTCATTCGCATGTCCCGGCGCGCTCAGCGGCGGCGCTTCATCTGCGCGCCGCCCTCGCCCGGCATGAGGCGCCGCGCGTCGTAGACGCTCTCGACCGAGGAGATGGCGGTGAGCAGCGGGTCGAGACCGCTCGCGTCGGAGATCTCCACGAGGAAGCGCAGCGTCGCCACGCCCTCGCGGTCGGTGGCGGTGGCGGCGGACAGGATGTTGCCGCCCGCGTCGCCGATGGCGATGGTGACGTCCTTGAGCAGGCCCATGCGGTCCAGGCACTCGACGACGATCTCGACCTGGAAGAGCGCGTCGGCGGCACCGTCCCAGTCGACCTCGATCATGCGCTCGGGATGCTCCATGAGGCCCTTCACGTTCGGGCAGTTGGCGCGGTGCACCGAGACGCCGCGGCCGCGCGTGATGAAGCCGACGATCTCGTCGCCCGCCACGGGGTTGCAGCAGTGCGCGAGGCGCACGAGCAGCGCGTCGGCGCTCTCCCCCTTCACCACGACGCCCGAACTGGCCTTGCCGCGCTTCTGCGGCTTGCGGTTCGAGCCGCGCGCGGGCTGGCGCGCGATCCCGGCGATCGCCTCGGCCTTGCTCGTCGCGCCCTCGGGCTTGGGGTCGAGGATCTGGGCGACTTTGTTGCCCACCATGCGCACCGCGACCTTGCCGGAGCCGATGGCGGCGAACACGTCCTCGAGCTGCTTGTAGTTGAGCTGGTCGGCCACGGCGTTGAGCGCACGCGTCGTGCGCGGCGTCGAGATGCCGTATCCGCGCCGGCGCAGGTCGCGCGCGAGCTGCTCGCGCCCCGCCGTGGCGTCCTCGTCCTTGGTCGCGGCGGCGAAATAGCGGCGCAGCTTGGACTTCGCACTCGGGGTGCGGACCAGGTTGAGCCAGTCGCGGGAGGGACGGGCGCTCTTGTTGGTGAGGATCTCGATGCGGTCCCCCATCGCGAGCTCATGCGAGAGCGGCGCCACCGCGCCGTTGACCTTGGCGCCGACGCAGTGGTTGCCCACCTCGGTGTGGACCGCGTAGGCGAAATCGAGCGGCGTCGAGCCGGCGCGGAGGCTCATGACCTCGCCCTTGGGCGTGAAGACGAAGATCTCCTGGTCGAACAGGTCGACCTTGAGCGAGTGCAGGAACTCCTTGGGATCGCCGATCTCGTCGTCGACCGCCCAGTCGAGCGAGCGGCGCAGCCAGTTGATCTGGTCATCGAGACGCTGGGCATCGCTGGACTTGGAGGCGGTCGACCCGCCGGAGCGCTTGTACAGCCAGTGCGCGGCGATGCCGTACTCCGCCTGCTCGTGCATCTCGTAGGTGCGGATCTGGATCTCGAGCGGACGCGCCGTGGGGCCGATGACCGTGGTGTGCAGGCTCTGGTAGTTGTTGAACTTGGGCATGGCGATATAGTCCTTGAAGCGCCCGGGCATGGGATGCCAAAGCGAATGGACCGCGCCGAGCGCCGAATAGCAGTCGCCCACGGTGTTGGTGATGACGCGCAGGGCGACGAGGTCGTAGATCTCGGAGAACTCCTTGCCCTTGCGGCGCATCTTCTGGTAGATGGACCAGTAGTGCTTGGAGCGCCCCTTGATGGAGAAGCCGGTGAGGCCGACGCGCCTGAGCTCCTCGTCGAGCGTCTTGATGGTCTCGGCCAGGTAGCGCTCGCGCACCTCGCGGCTCTCCGCGACCATGCGCGCGATGCGCTGGTAGGCCTCGGGCTCGAGGTAGAAGAACGAAAGGTCCTCCAGCTCCCACTTGATGGAGCTCATGCCCAGGCGATCGGCGAGCGGGGCGTAGACGTCCATGGTCTCGCGCGCCTTGAACAGGCGGCGGTCCTCGCGCAGGGCCGCCAGGGTGCGCATGTTGTGCAGGCGGTCCGCCAGCTTGACGATGACGACGCGGATGTCGCGGCTCATGGCGAGGAACATCTTGCGCAGGTTGAGCGCCTGCTTCTCGTCCATGCTGTCGACCTCGATGTTGGTGAGCTTCGTGACGCCGTCCACGAGCTCGGCGACCGTCTCGCCGAAGATGCCGGCCACGTCGGCAAGCGACGTCTCGGTGTCCTCCACGGTGTCGTGGAGCAGGGCGGCGCAGACGACGTCGCAGTCCATCTTGAGCTCCGCCAGGATGATGGCGACCTCGACCGGATGGTTGATGTAGAGCTCGCCGCTCCGACGCTTCTGGTCGCGGTGCTTCTCGGCGGCGAAGCAGTACGCGCGCTCGGCCTTCTCGCGATCCGCCTCGCTCATGTACTTGCCGATGAGCTCCGAGAGGCGGTCGTAGTTGTCCGCCATGATCTGGTAGGGCAGGTCATCGGCGTGCGCGTAGTGCACGAGCTCGGAGGTGGGACGGAGCGTGCCCTCGAGGTTGGTGTGCTTGCTGCGACTGCGCGCGGCGTCTGGGCTGGTCGGGGTGTTCATACAGGGCTCCTTGGCTACAGCGAGCGGGGCGTGATGGGTCGGTTGATACGCGAAAGCATATCAGAAGCGGGGGCGGTGAGCGCCCAGTCGCGGAAGTCGGAGAACTCCAGGCGTGCACGGAGCCCCTCGAGATAGCGAATCGAGCGCGAGAGCTCGACGCGACCGGGCCGATCGGCCATGCGGATCCTCCTGCCGTCCCGCACGCGCTCGACCTCGGCGAACCCGAGCTCCTCGAAGACGGCGAGGCCGCAGGATACCGAGCGCTCCTCCACCGGGCTGCGCGCGTCGATGGCGAGGCACATCTGGGCGATATCGAGATCGGTCGCGTCGATGTCGCCCTCCCCCGTCCTGCCGCGGTTCGCGCGCCACATCGTCTGGAGCGCGCGGTACAGCGTGACGAGCTCCTCCCGCCCCGGCGCCGCGGCGTCGAGCAGGCGCTCGTTGATGCGGGCGTCGCGGGCGGAGTAGAGCAGATGCACCTGGGCGGTCTGACCGTCGCGCCCGGCGCGGCCGCTCATCTGGTTGAACTCTATCGAACCGAACGGCATGTGGTAGAGCACGACGTGGCGCACGTCGGGAAGGTTCACGCCCTCTCCGAACGCGGAGGTGGACACGATGCAGGCGAGCGACCCGTCGCGGAACGCCCCCTCGACGCGGGCGCGGTCCTCGCGCGCGAGCCCGGCATGGTAGAACGCGATGGAGCCGGCCGCCTCGGGGACCCGGCGGCGCAGCGTGCGCGTGAGCGCCTGCGCCTGGTCGCGCGAATTCACGTAGACGATGCACTTCTCGCCCGTCGCGACGATGGAGACGAGCCGGTTTTCGCGATTCGCGACGTCGCGCGCGTCATCGACCATCAGGTTGTCGCGCACGTGCTCGTCGACGACGACGCGGTCGATGCGGGCGAGATCGCGGATCTCGTCCACGATGGGCGACGACGCCGTCGCGGTGGTCGCCAGGACCGTCGGGCGACCAAGCGCGTCGAGGATGCGGGGCAGGTCCAGATAGCTCTCGCGGGCGCCGCCGCGCGCCACCCCGGCGTGATGGGCCTCGTCGACGACGAGGAACCCCACGCGTCCGGGGCGCGCGAAACGGTCGGTATGGATGGCCAGGAACTCCGGCGTGGTGAGGACGATGTCGACGCGCCCGGAGGAGAGGCCGCCGAACGCGGCGTCACGGGCGGCGATCGGGGTCTCGCCCGTCAGGACCGCCACGCGCACGCCCATGGCGCCGAGCCGCTCGGCGAGGTGGAAGGCCTGGTCGGAGACGAGGGCCCGCAACGGGTACACGAAGATGCTCGCGCGCCCGTTCAAGATCGCCTCGCGCGCGGCGTGGACCTGGAAGATCAGGGACTTGCCGCGCCCGGTGCCCATGAGCGCCAGCACGCTCTCGCGCGCGGCGAGGGCATCGAGCGCCTCGACCTGCGCGGGATGCGGGGACGACGAGCCGATCAGGCCGTGGATGAGGGAGCGCGTCAGCTCGTCGTAGGAGAGGTTCGCGAGCATCGCGCGGCGGGCGCGGTCGCAGGCCGGCTCCGGATCGCGCGCGGAGGCGGGCGCGGGGGCGAGGGACTCCGGCCCGCACGGCCGCGCGGCGCCGTCCGCCGAGCCGCCGGTGCCGTCATCGCAGGTACGGCACAGGATGTCGCGCACCATGAGCTTGGACTTCACGCGGCCCTGCCAGCGCTCGGCCACGGCTTCGAACACCAGGTCGACCACCGTGTCGCAGCACACGCGCTCGGCGATATCGGGGACGCGGAACATGATTGCCGGAACGCTCGCAGCGCCGTCGGTGGCGACGAAGCGCATGTGCTCGCCCGTCTTGCCCACGACCGCGCGGTCGCACATCGTGACGCCCGTGGCCGCGAGCAGCGGGACCTTGTTGCCCTGCCCGAACGGCTCGAGCACCGAGATGCGCTCGACCGTCTCGACGTCGAGCTCGGAGAGCGATACGACCGCGGCGACCTCGTCGGTGTCCTCGAAGTCCTCGGCCGGGACCTCGGCCAGCACCTCCTCGAGGCGGGTACGAAGCGCATCGAGGTCCTCGGCGCGGCAGGTGACGCCCACGGCGCCGGCGTGCCCGCCGAAGCGGATCAGCAGGTCCGAGCACCGCTCGACCGCATCGAAGAGGTTGACCGACCCCACGGACCTGCCCGACCCGCGGGCGATGCCGTCGGAGATGGAGAAGAGCAGGGCGGGAACGTGGTAACGGTTGGTGATGCGCGTCGCCACGATGCCCTTCACGCCCTCGTGCCAGCCCTCGCCGCCCACGACGACGACGCGCCCGCCGTCGTAGGTGCTCTCGACGAGCGCCAGCGCCTCCTCGGCGAGCGCGGCCTCGATCTCGCGGCGCTCGCGGTTGACCTCCTCGAGCTCGGCGGCGAGGCGGCCCGCCTCGGCGGCGTCGCGGGCGAGAAGCACCTTGAGGGCCAGGGCCGGATCGGCCATGCGGCCCGCGGAGTTGAGCCGCGGGATGAGCGAGAAGGAGAGCGAATCCGCGGTGATGGTCGAAAGGTCCGTGCGCGCGAGCGCCGCGAGGGCGATGTACCCCGGGCGCGTCGTGGCGCGCATCTGCGCGATGCCGTCCGCCACGAGCGCGCGGTTCTCGCGCGTGAGCTGCATCATGTCCGAGACCGTGCCCAGCGCGGCGACCTCCGTGTAGCGGCGCCAGAGGTCCGGATTCCCGAGGCGCTCGCCCAGAAGCTGCACGAGCTTGAGGGCGACGCCGGCCCCGGCGAGCTCCCGGCTCGGGCTCGCGTCAGCGAGCTTGGGGTCCGCGACCGGAATGCCGGTGGGGACAAGGTCGGCGGGCTCGTGATGGTCCGTCACCACGATATCGATGCCGCGCGCGGTGAGCGCCGCGACCTCCTCGCGCGCGGCGATACCGTTGTCCACCGTCACGATGAGCGACGGGGCGCACTCCTCCACCACGCGATCGAGCGCCGCCGCCGACAGGCCGTACCCTTCCTCGAAACGATGCGGAATGAACGGGTGGACGCAGCCGCCGAGCGCCCGAAGCGCCTCGGTGAGCAGGCAGGTCGACGTGATGCCGTCGACGTCGAAGTCGCCGAACACCGCGATGGACTCGCCCGCCGCGAGGGCCGACGCGACGCGATCGGCCACCTCAACGAGGCCGGGGATGATGGACGGGTCCTCCCAGTCGCGCTCGAGCGAGGGGGTGAGGAACAGGCGGCCCTCCTCGGGATCGGTGATGCCGCGCGCGACCATGATGCGCGCGACGAGCGCGGGGACTCCCAGGGCGTCCGCCAGGCGGCGCTCGGCGGCGACATCGTTGTTCGCGACGACCCAGCGGTGCGTGGTCTTAAGCGAAGACACGGCGGACCACCCCCAGCGGGAAAGCCGTACGGGATGGGACACGGAGCGCGGCGAAAAGGCCGCGCGCATAGGCATTGCGCTGCATAGGCGGCAACTTTCTGGATGGGCCCGCTGCGGCGGACCGAGCTGTTGAACGCTTTCCATTATACGCGCCGCCCGGACAGCCGCCGAAGGCAAACGGGGGAACGGTCGCGAAGGCGGGAGCGGGACGAAGCCCGCGCGGCATGCACGCGCCACGCGGGTGATCTGCGCCCCGGTCGCCCCGGGCCGCCCGCCCGTTCGGCTCGCCCCCACGGCACGGCCCAGTGCGCACGGACCTCAGGAAGAACACGGACCGCAACCCTTCCGTAACATGGGCGCGCTATCATCCCGTGCGACGGCGAACGCGCGACGGCACACGGAGGATGCGCATGGCGGAGGCTTGGAAGCGATTGGGAGACGCGATCGGCTCCCACATGATCTTTATCGTCCCCTGCTGCGTGGCGGCCGGCGTGCTCGCCCCCGACGTCTTCGGCCCCATCGAGCGCATCGTTCCCTACCTGTTCGCCTTCATGACCTTCCAAGGCGCGCTCAACAACACGCTCCACCAGCTCATCGAGGTGTTTCGTCGTCCCGGGAAGCTCATCGCGATCCTGATCGTGCTCCTCGTCGCCATGCCGCTTGCCGCCTTCGGGCTCGCGAGCCTCCTGTTCGGCGGGAACCCCCAGATCGTATGCGGCATCACGCTCGAGTACTGCGTCCCCGTGGGCATCGTGAGCTTCATGTGGGTCGGCATGTTCGCCGGCAACGGATCGCTGTCACTCGCCGCGATCCTCGTCTCGACCGTCATCTCGCCGTTCTCCATACCCGCGACGCTCTCGCTCCTCCTTGGCGCCAGCGTGCCCATGGACCCCGTTGGAATGATGGTCAACATGGCGTTCATGATCGCACTGCCCGCCGTCGCGGGCATGGCGGTCAACGACCTCACGCGCGGCTGGGGCCACGAGAGGCTCTCGCCCGCCATCGGCCCGCTCTGCCGCATCTTCATGGTGACGGTGATCACCGCGAACTCCACCAAGATGAGCGACTACATCCTCAACCTGACCTGGGAACGTGCGAGCGCGGCGCTGTTCATCCTCGTCTTCGCCACGCTCGGGTTCATCGTGGGCATCGCGCTCGCGCGCGCCCTCAGCGCCGCCTTCCCCGACCTCGTCACCATCTGCTTCTCCTGCGGACTGCGCAACATCTCCTCGGGCGCCGTCATCGCGACGCAGTACTTCCCGGGCGAGGCGGTGTTCCCCGTCATGTGCGGCACGATCTTCCAGCAACTGCTCGCCGCGCTGTTCGGCCACGTGATGGAGCGCATGACCGAGCGCGAACGGGCGTCGCAGCGCAAGATGGTCGCGGCGGGCAGGGCGGCATCTCGCCGGAAGGCCTGATGCCGCCCCTTGCCCCGCATGTGCGCAGACGGGCTTAAGCCACGGGCCGGGAGAGCTCCACGATGCGGGTTCCGTGCAGCTCCCACGCCCCCGTCGAACGCGCCACGGCGTCGGCGTTCCCATGGGTGATGCCCGCCCCCGGTAGCACCGTGAGGCCATCCGGCGCCCGCTCGATGAGGGCGCGCAGGCGGTCGAGGTTGTCCTCGATGCGGGTGCCGGCAGCCCCGCCATGGGAGAGAACGCGCGTCACGCCGAACGTGGGCAGCAGCTCGAGCGCCTCGTCTTGAGCCTCGTCGGGCAGCGCATCGAACGCCATGTGGAACGTGATATCGAGGGCGTTCTGACGTCCCGACGCTGCCGCACGGGCCGCGGAGCACAGCCGGTCGAGCGCGGCGTAGTCGATCGCGAAGCCGCCCGCATAGCCCGCGCCCGGCAGGTCGCCGGCCGCGATCGCAACCTCCCGGGACGCGGCGTAGGACTCCGCATCGCACGGGGCGAGACAGCCCAGGACGATGCCATCGACACCCAGGTCGAGCGCCACCGAGATATCGGCCTCCATGGCCTGCAGCTCATCCAGGTCGTAGCAGAAATCTCCACCGCGGGGCCGCACCATGCACATCACGCGCGCGCCCTCGGCGTGCGCCGCCTCGCATGCTTTCCAGATGACGCCCGCCGACGGGGTCGTCCCCCCGACGGCGAGGTTGTCGCAGAGCTCGATGCGCTCGGCGCCCGCCGCCAGGGCGGCCCCGACGTGCGCCAGGTTCTCGGCGCAGAACTCGCGCAAAACGGGCACGGGGATCTCGATATCGTCCATGGGCATTCCTTTCGTCTCTTGGACCTCAAAAAGGGGACAGGCACCGAATTGAGGCGCACGCGGTCGGGCCGCGGCGGTCCAGCCGGGCCCGCCGCGGACGCCCGCTTCGTGCCGGCCCACCCAAGATTGCCGCCCATCCCCCCCTTGAGGCGGACCGGCGCGGAGGCTACCGGGGGTTGAAGACGTACCGGTCGAGACGGTCGAGCGCCTCCTCGAGGCGCGCGGCGGGAAGCGCGAGGTTCATGCGGATGTTGAACGCACCGTGGAACGGGCGGCCGTCTTGCCAACCCACGCCCACGTCCCAGCCCGCGGCGAGCAGCTCGTCGAGCGTCTTTCCATGGCGCGCGCACCAGGCGCTGCAATCGGGGAAGATCATGTAGGTGCCCTGCGGCCGGACGACATCGACGCCGTCGAAGCGCTCGTCGATGACGTCGCAGGCGAGATCGACGTTTTCGGCGATGACCGCGCGCAGCTCATCGGCCCATGCCCTCCCCTCTTCGGAATACGCGCCCATGAGCGCGTGCATGGAAAGCACGTTCATCATGTTGTAATGGCTCTTGGACGCGCACGCGTCGACGCGGTCGCGCAGATAGTCGTCGTAGATGATGTGGTAGCTGCCCACCAGCCCCGCCAAGCTGAAGGTCTTCGACGGCGCATAGAGCGCCACGGTGCGCCGGCGGGCGTCGTCGGAGACGGACTGCGTCGGCGTGTGGACGAGACCGGGGCGGATGATGTCGGACCAGATCTCGTCGGAGATGACCATCACGTCGTGGGCGGCGTAGACCTCCATCGCGCGCTCGATCTCGGCGCGCTCCCACACGCGCCCGCACGGGTTGTGGGGCGAGCAGAACACGGCGACGTGCGCACGGCTCTCGACGAGCCTGCGCTCCATGTCGTCGAAGTCCATGCGCCACATCCCCTCCTCGTCCAAGACGAGCGGGGAGCTCACGATGCGGTAGCCGGCGTTCGAGATGCTCTTGGTGAAGCCGATGTAGGTGGGGCTGTGCACGAGGACGGAATCCCCCGGGGAGGCCAGGGCCGCCAGCGCGCTCACGAGCCCGCCGAGCACCCCGTTCTCATAGCCGACATGCCGCGGCTCGAGGCCCGTCACGCCGTTGCGGTCGCACTGCCAGGAGAGAATCGCCGAGAGGTACTCCTCGCGCGGCTCGAAGTACCCGAAATGCGGCTGGGCCAGGCGCCGGCCGATCGCCTCGGTCACCGCGGGGCACGTCTTGAAGGCCATGTCGGCCACCCACATGGGAATGGCGTCGAAACCCGCGCGCGGCGCGGCGGGAGCCGTTGGGTCCATGCCGATCGAATCGATCGCGAGCGCGTCGTGGCCCCTGCGGTCGGGAGCCGTCGTGAAATCAAACTGCATGTATCGTCCCTTCCGACGATGCGTACGGATATGCCAATTGTACCGTCGGGACGAGCGCGGCATGCCCCGCGGGGCCGCCGGCATGCGGCGCACGCGCGCCGCCGGGCTTCGGCGGCCCGGGCGGGCAGCGCGCCAGAAGGGCGCCCCCTCGGCACGGCCCTTCCGCGCAAAAAGGGGCCGCGTCGCCGCGGCCCCGCGCAAATCCGTTTGCGCCGGCCCTATCCTCCCAGATACGCCTTGCGCACATCGTCGTTCTCGAGCAGCTCGCGCCCGGTACCGGACAGCGTGACGCGCCCGGTCTCCATGACGTAGCCGCGCGTGGCGATGGAGAGCGCCATCTGGGCGTTCTGCTCGACCAGCAAGATCGTGGTCCCCGCCTCGTGCAGCTCGCGCACGATGTCGAAGATCTGCTCGATCAGGATGGGGGCGAGGCCCATGGAAGGCTCGTCGAGCATGAGGAGCTTCGGCGAGCTCATGAGCGCACGGCCCATGGCGAGCATCTGCTGCTCGCCGCCCGACAGGGTTCCGGACACCTGGCGGCGACGCTCCTTCAGGCGCGGGAAATGCGCGTAGACGCGCTCGAGGCCGGGAGCGATCTCGGAGCCGGGCCGGGTGTAGGCACCCATCTCGAGGTTCTCCTCGACGGTCATCTGCTGGAAGACGCGCCGGCCCTCGGGCACGTGCGCCAGGCCCTTCGCCACGAGTCTGTCGGGCTGCGCGTGCATGATGCTCTCGCCCATGAACTCGATCGCGCCCGTGGCGGAGCGCAAGAGTCCGGAGAGCGTCTTGAGCGTCGTGGACTTGCCGGCGCCGTTCGCGCCGATCAGGGCCACGATCTCGCCCTCGGACACCTCGAAGGAGACGTCCTTGATGGCATGGATCGCGCCGTAGTAGACGTTGATGTCCTCGACGTGCAGGATGCGGTCGCCCATACGCCTTACGCCTCCTTCTGCTTGCCGAGATACGCCTCGATGACGGTCTCGTTGTTCTGGATCTCCTCGGCCGTGCCCTTCGCGATGACCTTGCCGAAGTTGAGCACGCAGATGCCCTCGCAGATATTCATGACGAGGTTCATGTCATGCTCGATGAGCATGATCGCGATGTTGAACGTATCGCGGATCTTGACGATGTTCTCCATGAGCTCGGCGGTCTCGGACGGGTTCATGCCCGCGGCGGGCTCGTCGAGCAGCAGCAGGCTGGGATTGGTCGCGAGCGCGCGCACGATCTCGAGGCGGCGCTGCGCGCCGTAGGGCAGGCTTCCGGCCTGATGGTTGGCAAGATCCTGCATGTCGAAGATGGACAGCAGCTCGAGGGCGCGGTCGTGCGCCTCGGCCTCGCGGCGCCAGTAGGACGGCGCGCGCAGGATACCCGAAAGCGTCGAATACGCCTTGGTGTTGTGGAGGCCCACCTTGACGTTCTCCTCCACCGTCATGGTGTTGAACAGGCGGATATTCTGGAACGTGCGGGCGATGCCCATGCGGTTGACCTGGCTGACCGTCTTGCCGCTCGTGTCGTTGCCGTTCAGCAGGATCGTGCCGCGCGTGGGCGCGTAGACCTTGGTGAGCAGGTTGAAGACCGTCGTCTTGCCCGCGCCGTTGGGCCCGATGAGGCCGGCGATCTCGGTCTTGCCGATGGTGAGGTTGAAGTCGTCGACCGCCTTCAGGCCGCCGAAGTCTATCCCCAGGTGCAGGGCCTCGAGCACGGGTGCGGAGTCGACGTCGCGCTCGGGGACGATGGAATGGCTGGGAACCGGCACCATCTTGCCGCGTTCGAACTCGAACTTAGGCATCGGCGCTCACCTCCTCCTCGTTCGAACGGCGTCGCGGCAGGACGCGCGCGACGAATCCCTTGATCGTGGGGTTGTTGGAGCAGATCATCACGAGGATGAGCACGATCGCGTAGACGAGCATGCGGTAATCGGAGAACTGTCGCAGGGCCTCGGGAAGAATGGTGAGCACCGTGGCGGCGACGATGGAGCCGCGCATGTTGCCCAGTCCGCCGAGGACGACGAAGACCAGGATGAGGATCGAGGTGTTGAAGTCGAACTTGGTCGCGGACAGTTGGGAGAAGCCGTTGCCGAACAGCGCTCCCGCCGCGCCCGCGAGGGCGGCGGACACCACGAAGGCGATCATGCGGTACTTGGTGGTGGAGATGCCCACGGACTCGGCGGCGATGCGGTTGTCGCGGACAGCGAGGATCGCGCGGCCGGCGCGGCTGCGCACGAGGTTGAGGACGATCACGAGGGCGACCATGACGAGCAGGAAACCCGCGAAAAACGTCGAGATCGTCTCGGTGCCCGAGGCGCCCTGGGCGCCCTTGATGATGGCCGCGCCGCCCTCGGCGAGCCCGAGGTCGTCCACGGTCAGCTTGCCCGTGAGGTTGAACAGCACGTGCAGGCCGCGCTCGTCGACGCCCACGATCAGGCAGGTGACGATCTCCTTGATGATCTCGCCGAACGCGAGCGTCACGATGGCCAGGTAGTCGCCGGACAGGCGCAGGACCGGGATGCCGACGAGAAATCCCGCAAGCGCCGCAGAGGCGGCGCCGGCGAGCAGGGCGATCACGAGGCGGACGGCATCGTTGGGAACGGCCTCGGCGAGGCTCGTCGCCGCGACGATGCCCGTGTAGGCGCCGACGCTCATGAATCCCGCGTGCCCGAGCGAGAGGTCGCCCGCGACGCCCACGACGAGGTTGAGCGAGATGGCCATCACGATGTAGGCGCAGATGGGCACGAGCTGCCCCACGATCATGCGCGGGATCATGTGGTTCGCCTGCATGAGGCTCACGGCGACGAACGCCAGGACCACCAGGCCGTACGTCACGAAATCGCGACGGGTCTTCTTGTTCTTGAGGAAATTCGGCATGACGCTACACCTTCTCCGGGACGTACCTGCCGAACAGACCGGCCGGCTTGACGAGAAGCACCACGATGAGCACGGCGAACACGATGGAGTTCGCGAGGCTCGTGGAGATGTAGGCCTGCGCCATGGCCTCGATGATGCCGAGCAGGATGCCTCCGACGAAGGCGCCCGGAATCGAGCCGATGCCACCGAAGACCGCCGCGGTGAAGGCCTTGATGCCGGGCATCGAGCCCGTGGTGGGCTGCAGCACCGGCGAATAGGAGCACAGCAGCACGCCGGCGATGGCGGCGAGGGCGGATCCGATGGCGAACGTCATCGAGATGGTGCGGTTGACGTTGATGCCCATGAGCTGAGCGGCAGCCTTGTCCTCGGAGACCGCGCGCATGGCCTTGCCCATCTTGGTCTTGCCCGTGAACCACATGAGCCCCGCCATGATGACCAGGCAGGCGACGACGGTCACGAGCGAGACCGCGGAGACGTTGTAGGCGCGCAGGAAATCGGGCACCGGGAAGCTCACGATGGAGGTGAAGTTCTTCGGCGTGGCACCCCAGATGAGCTGCGCGGCGTTCTGCAGGAAATAGGACACGCCGATGGCGGTGATGAGCACCGCGAGCGGACCTGCCTGACGCAGCGGCTTGTAGGCGAAGCCCTCGATGAGGATGCCGAGCGCCGTGCAGACCGCGACCGCAGCCACGACCGACACGATCGCCGGAAGCCCCAGATACGAGGTGACGCAGAACGAGATGTACGCGCCGATCATGATGACGTCGCCGTGGGCGAAGTTGAGCATCTTCGCGATGCCGTACACCATGGTGTAACCGAGCGCGATGATGGCGTACACGCTGCCCATCGACAGGCCGTTCACGAGATACTGGAGAAAGACCGTCATGCGCAATCCCCCCTTTCATGATCGCGGGCACGCAGCAGGTTGCCCGCTTGAGTCGAAAAAGGGGACGAACCTTGGTCCACCAAGGCCCGTCCCCGGAATTACCGTATGCGTGTCAGGCGTTCAGGACGGGCGACGCTAGGCCGCTACGTACTTTCCGCCCTGGATGACGTAGACCATCGGGTCCTTCTCGACCTCGCCCTTGTCGTTCCACGTCAGCGTGCCGGTGAGGCCCTCGACCGTGATCGCGGTCATGGCCGCGGGCAGCTGGTCGGCGATGTCGGCCGGATCGGCGTCGGCGGCGAGGCCGGCCTCCTCCATGGCCATGACGACGGCGTGGACCGCGTCGTAGGCGTCGGCGGCGAACTGGTCGGGCGTCTCGCCGTACGCGTCCTTGTAGGCGCCCACGAAGTCGGCGTTCTTGTCCTCGTCGGCGGAGAACGGGGTCATGAGGTACAGGCCCTCGGCGAGCGAGGTGTCGAAGCCCTCGACGCCCAGGATGCCGTCCATGCCGTCGCAGCCCATCATCTTGACGTCGTAGCCCATCTCCTTGGCGTTGGTGAGCAGCACCGACGCGGGCGTGTAGTAGATGGGGGCGAAGATCATCGTGGCGCCGGCATCCTTGGCCTTGGTGAGCTGGTTGGTAAAGCTGGTCTGGGAGTCGTCCTTGAAGGACTCCTCGTCGACGACCTCGAGCTTGAGCTCGGCGGCCTTGGCCACGAAGGCGTCGCGGATGCCCGCGGAGTAGGGGTCACCGGAGTTGTAGAACACGACGTACTTCTCGTTCGGGAACATCTCGGCGAGCTTCACGGCGGCGTTGGCACCCTGGTTGGGGTCGTTGAAGCACGCCTGGAAGACGCAGGTCTTGTCAGCGGTGACATCCGGGCTCGACGCGGACGGGGTGATCATGAAGACCTTGGGATCGGAGTTGGCGACCTCGGCGACGGCGATGGAGGCGCCGGTGGTGGTGGGGCCGACGAGCACCTGCATGCCCCAGTCGGCAAGGCTGTTGAAGGCGTTGACGGACTTCTCGCCGTCGGCGACGTCGTCCTCGGCCTTGGACGCGAGCGGGAGCGCATCGGTGGCGAAATCCTTGCAGGCGAGCTCCACGCCGTGGGCGACGGAGTTGCCGTACGAGGCGGCGGGGCCGGTCAGCGGGCCGATGGTGCCCACCTTGAACGCACCGGCGGAGGATGCAGAGGAGCCGCCGCCCGAGCCGCCGTCGGAGCAACCGGCTAGAATGCTTGCCGCCCCCAGACCTGCTACGCCCGCGATAACGCTCCTGCGATTCACGACAGGATTGAATGACTTACCGGTGAGGCACGACATACGGCTCTCCTCTCACATGCGGCCGGCCGGACGGCTCGGCGATTTGAAGGTCCCCTCCCGGGATTGTCTCCCGGTCGGTTGCACCAGCTTACATGCTTTACTTGAGAAAAGTAAGGTCCTTCTTCCACGGCCGACGCCCCCGTTCCGCACGGCGGCATCCATACGCTTTTGACCAGCGATTATTCAGGTCTGATTCGGGAATTTGCCATGTTACATCTTTATTACGCAGGGCGTATGCGCAAAGGAGCCGGCAAGCTATCATGTGCCCCATGCTATAGATATGCAAAACGGCCCCGAGCCCCAGGGCGACGGGGAATCCGCGCGCACGCGCTTTCGAGATTGGAGCCCCCATGCAGCAGAGCACCAGGACCGTGGAGATCGGCGTCATCGGACTCGGCACGGTGGGCGGCGGCGTCGTCCGCCTGATCGCCAAGCACCATGACGACTACCTCGCGGCCTACGGCATCGACGTGCGCGTGCGGAAAGCCTGCGCGCGCCACCCGGAGCGCGCAGACGCCCTGGGGCTTGCGGCGGACGCCTTCACCACCGATTGGCGCGAGGTCACCGCCGACCCCGCCATCGATATCGTGGTCGAGCTCATCGGCGGCGACCATCCCGCGACCGAGATCTTCGAGGACGCCATCGCGCACCGCAAGCACGTCGTCTCCGCCAACAAGGCGCTCCTCGGGCGCCACGTCGCCTCGCTCGCGGGGCAGGCGGCGCGCGCCGGCGTCCAGATCCGCTGCGAGGCCGCCTGCGCCGGCGGCATCCCCATCGTCAACGCGCTCGAGCACGCGCTCATCGGCAACGACGCCCTCACCATCGCCGGCATCATGAACGGGACCACGAACTACATCCTTTCGCGCATGGACGCGGAGGGCCTGGGCTTCGAGGAGGTGCTCGCCGACGCGCAGCGCCTGGGCTACGCCGAGGCCGACCCCACCGCCGACGTCGACGGCCACGATGCGGCCGCCAAGCTCGCCATCCTCTCCTCCATCGCCTTCCACACGCGCGTCACCACCGACGACGTGTACCGCCAGGGCATCCGCAACGTCTCGGCGGCCGACATCGAGCAGGCGCGCGAGCTGGGCATGAAGGTCAAGCTCCTCGCCGTCGGGCGCAAGACCGCCGAAGGCGTCGAGGCGCGCGTGCACCCCGCCATGATTCCGGCGACCCATCAGCTCGCCGCCGTGGACGGCGCGATGAACGCGGTGTTCGCCGTGGGCGACGCCGTGGGCGAGACGATGTTCTACGGAGCCGGCGCCGGCGCGTTCCCCACCGCGAGCGCCGTCGTGGGAGATATCCTCGAGCTCGCCGGCCCCATCGCCCGCGGCGTCGCCCTGCCCGCCGAGAGCGAGCCCTTCGAGCGCGTGCTCCCCGTCCGCTCCATCGAAGACCTCACCGGGCGCTTCTACATCCGCCTGTCGGTCGAGGACCGCGTGGGCACGCTCGCGCCCGTGGTCGCCGCCTTCGCCGAGGCGGGCATCTCCATCTCCCAGATCAACCAGCTCGCGGACGGCAACGGCACGACCTGCTCGGTCGCCTTCATCACCCATCGCGCGCTCGAGCGCGACGTCATGGCCGCATGCGACGCCCTCGGCGCGCTGCCGGAGGTCGCCGCGGTGGCGAGCGTCATCCGCATCGAGGACGTCGAGGCGTGGAGCGACGGCGTCGAGGAGAACTAGCGCCCGCGCCCGCACCGGCCGACACGCGGCGAGACGAGGCCCCGCGCCGCCCAAGACGGGCCGTGCGGGGCCTCGCGTCGTCTGCAGCCTGCCTGCGCCCGGGCGCACGACGGACGCCGGGGCCCGCCCCGTCTTGACGACACCGCGCCGGCGAGATGCGGCCAAGCCGGACCGCCGCGAAGATGCCACCCGCCGACGCGGCGCGCAGGAAAAACGCCGCGAGGCCTCCTCGTGGCGTCATCGCCTCGACCCTTTGCGTCCCCGCCTACTTGGCGCAGAAGCGCTTGTCGTACCAGCCCGTGAGAATCGGGGCGAGCAGGGCGGTGACGATCACCGCCGTGGCGATCTGCGCGTAGGCGACCGGCGCGATCGCGGCATACTGCGGCGCGACCTCCACGAGCGCGGCAGGCGTGGTCATGGCCGTGCCGGCGATCGTGGAGCAGGCTATGGCGGCCTTGCCCGTGCCGCCGCACAGGCGCTCGAACAGACAGGTGACGGGGCCCACGACGAACACCGTCACGAGCCCGAGCAGGATGCCGGACAGGCCGCCGGTCAC
The DNA here is from genome assembly GCF_900119895.1 of Collinsella phocaeensis. GTDB lineage: Bacteria > Actinomycetota > Coriobacteriia > Coriobacteriales > Coriobacteriaceae > Collinsella > Collinsella phocaeensis. Next base: position 26,167 of record NZ_FQLR01000002.1, read on the forward strand.
GAAGCTCGCGAGGCTCATCGAGCAGCCGAGCTGAAATCCCAGCACGGCGATCGCGGGGTTGGCGCCCGGCTTGAGCAGGTCGCGCACGAACGGGAAGCAGTTGCCCAGCACCATGCCGACGACGAGGGGCAGGACCGATCCGACGACGGTTCCCAGCGGGATGCTCGCCAGCCCCGACACGCCCAGGATGACCATGGCCACCGTGGGCCCCGCGGTGAGGAACAGGATGCCCACGGCGCCCTGCTCCGCCTCGTCGCCGTACTCGCTCATGATGCCCGTGTAGAGCGCCATGTTGCAAAACGAGATGCCGCCGATGATGGAGACGGACGACAGGCCGAAGAGGTCGTCGTCGAAGAACCATGCGACGGCAAGGCCCATCGCCGCGGCGAGCGCAAGCTTGGGGATGAGCACGGCGACGCCCGTCTTGACCGCGCCCGGCGTCGCCTTGAACGAGATGCCGGCGCCGACGAACAGCAGGATCGCCGCCACCACCGCGTTGGCGCCGCCGCGCGTGGCGGCCGTGAAGAACCCGCCGATCTCCAGCGCCTGCGGGCAGAAGGTGTTCATGAGCAGGCCCGCGATCATGGGGTAGATCATGATGTCGCCCGGAAGGCGCGGAACCTTGAACGCCCGCGCCGGACGGGTGCTCGTGTCGTCAGTCGCCATATGCATGTCCTCCGTCTTTCCGTGTTGCGCTTTCTTACGATAAAGTGCTGACATGCTAGCAGATGGAGCGTGACCGCGAGCCGCGACGGCCCAGGGGGGCCGAATATGTCGAATCCGTTTCGGGGCCGGGTGGGACCCGGCGCATCGGCTGGAGCCTGAACCTTGCGCGCGGGCAGGGAGGGGACCCGGGCGCGCCCCTGCCGTATAGCCCCTGCGCCCAACGGGCATATAGAGCCAAGCCGCGCTCCGCCCGACGGGCGGGGGGGGCGCATCGGAACGGAAGGGAGGTCGCCCGTGAGACTCATCAGGGGCATCATGATCGGTGCGGCGGCGGTCGCCGCGGTCGGAGGAGCCGTCGCGCTGGGCGGCGGACGCATCGGCGGCCTCGCGCTCCACGACTTCGCGCACGGTGCCCGGCAGAGTCTCACCGAGGCGGCGCTCAACGCCGCGCTCGACGCGTCGGGCGCCAAATCGGCGATCGACGCCGCACTGCGCAGCCAGACCCCGCGCATCGCGGAAGCGACCGGCCGCAGCCAAGAAGAAGTCGCGCGTGCGATCGACGGCCTCGACATACCCTCGTGGGGCATCGTCACCCTGCCCGCCGGAGCCGTCGAGCAGCACAGCGTAAAGACGAGCCACCAAGGCCTCGACGCCGTCATCACGACCTATGTCGATCCCGGCTACATCACCCTCGAGGCCGGAGGGCAGCGGCTCACGCTCTCGGTCCCCGAGGGCGCACGGGACTACGTCGCCCACCTCGGGGCCCTGTAGGCAGCGGGCCAGCCCAAGCGAACCGAAAGGAAGCCATCATGCCGTTCAAACCCGTAGACACGCACCTGCCCGCCTTCAACCCGTTCGAGAAGTTCGGCAGCGAGTGGGCCCTGCTCACCGCCGGCGATTCGAGGGGCGTCAACACCATGACCGTCAGCTGGGGCTGCCTCGGGGTGCTCTGGAACCGCGACGTCGCCACCGTCTACGTCCGCCCCCAGCGCTACACCAAGGAGTTCATCGACCGCACGGGGCGCTTCACCCTCTCCTTCTACGCACCCGAGCACAAGGCGGCGCTCGGCGTGCTCGGGCGCGTGAGCGGGCGCGATGAGGACAAGATCGCGCGCGTGGGCCTCACCCCGATCGAGCTCGGCGGCGACTTCGCGTTCGAGGAGGCCGAGCTCGTGCTCGCCTGCCGCGTGCTCTACGCCGACGAGATCGACCCGAAGCTGTTCTGGGACGCCTCCTGCGACGAGCGGAACTACCCCGAGCATGACTACCACACCGCCTACGTCGCCGAGGTCGAGCGGGCCTATGTCCGCACGCAGGGCGCAGCGCAGGAAGGAGCCCTGTGAAGCTTCAGCAACTCAGATACATCGTCGAGGTGGCCTCGTGCGGCAGCGTCACCGAGGCGGCGCGGCGGCTTTTCGTATCGCAACCGAGCGTGACCGCCGCCGTGCGCGATTTGGAACGCGAGATGGGCATCACGGTGTTCGAGCGGACGAGCAAGGGCATGGTGACCACCACCGAGGGCCAGACCTTCCTCGGCTACGCCCGCCAGGTGCTCGAGCAGGCCGACCTGCTCGAGGAGCGCTACAAGCGCGACACCGAGCCCGTGCCGCGCTTCGCCGTCTCGTGCCAGCACTACTCCTTCGCCGTGAACGCCTTCGTGGACGTGATCCGCGCGTTCGACGCCGCCCGGTACGAATTCACGTTGCGCGAGGAGCAGACGCACGAGATCATCGAGGACGTCGCCCATATGAAGAGCGAGCTCGGCGTGCTCTACCTCTCGGACGCAAACCGCGACGTGATCGGCCGCATGCTCCGCGCGGAGGAGCTCGAGTTCCGCCCACTCTTCTCCTGTGCGACCCACGTCTTCCTCTCGTCGTCCCATCCCCTCGCGGGACGGGCGTCGGTCGCGCTCGACGACCTCGCCGGATACCCGTACCTCTCCTACGAGCAGGGGGATTTCAACTCGTTCTACTTCTCCGAGGAGCCGCTGTCCACGCTCGGCCGCTCCAAGAACATCCGCGTGCGCGACCGCGCGACCCTCTTCAACCTGCTCATAGGCCTCGACGGCTACACCGTGTGCTCGGGCGTGATCTCGCACGAGCTCAACGGCGAAACCATCGTCGCCGTCCCGCTCGACGTCGACGACCGCATGGAGGTCGGCATCGCCACGCGCCGCGACACGCATCTTTCCCGCTATGGCGAGGCGTTCGTCGAGGCCATCCGGTCGCATATTCCCCAGGGCCCTCCGTCATAGGTTTTTCCTATCGACTTCAGATCACTTTAAGTATTTCCCAATCGTCTGCACGGCGTGCATACTCCTTTCATCAGATACCGCATCCAACGAAAGGAACCCATCATGCCCGCTCTCGCACCCACCCGATTCGACGTCGTCGGCAGCTTCCTGCGCCCGGCGGCGCTCAAGGAGGCCCGAGCCGCACACGCCGCGGGGACGCTCGACGACGCCGGGCTCGCCCGCGTCGAGGACGCCTGCATCACCGAGCTCGTCGCCAAGCAGAAGGAAGCCGGCCTGCCGCTGCTCACCGACGGCGAGTTCCGCCGCTCCTACTGGCACCTCGACTTCATGTGGGGGCTCGGCGGGATCGAGCACGTGGAGCTCGACCACGGCTACTTCTTCGTGGGCGAGGAGACCACTCACGGCTCGGCCGTCCTCACGGGCAAGATCACCGGCGAGCATCACCCCTTCGTCGAGCACTTCACGTTCGTGCAGGCGCTCGAGGAGCCGGGGCACGCGGCCAAGCAGACCATCCCCGCCCCCGCCCAGCTCCTGCTCGAGCTCTACCGCGACGAGGCGGCCGCCGAGCGCACGCGCAGCTTCTACCCGAACGAGGACGAGCTGCTCGAGGACATCGGCGCGGCGTACCGCACCGTGATCGCCGAGCTCTACGCCGCGGGCTGCCGCAACCTGCAGCTCGACGACTGCACCTGGGGCGCGCTCGTGGACGAGGGCTTCCAGGCGGGCGTCCGCGCCGCCGGCTCCACGCCCGAGGCCGAGGCCGAGAAGTACCTGCGCGTGAACAACCTCGCGCTCGAGGGGCGCCCCGCCGACATGGCCGTCACCACGCACGTGTGCCGCGGCAACTACCACTCCGCCTATGCATCGAGCGGCCCGTACGACCTGGTGGCCCCCGTCCTGTTCGCCCGCGAGAACGTCGACGCCTTCTACCTGGAGTTCGACGACGAGCGCTCCGGCGGCTTCGAGCCGCTCGCGCACGTGGCGCCGGGCAAGAAGGTCGTCCTCGGCCTGGTGACCACCAAGCGCCCCGAGCTTGAGGACCGCGACGCCGTGATCGCGCGCATCCACGAGGCCGCGCGCTACGTCCCGCTCGAGGACCTCTGCCTCTCCCCGCAGTGCGGGTTCGCCAGCTGCGAGATCGGCAACAAGCTCACCGAGGACGAGCAGTGGGCCAAGATCGCGCTCGTGCGCAGCATCGCCGAGGAGGTCTGGGGCGCGTAGCCCCACCCCTGCCCCTCGAAATGGGGACAGGCACCGATTTGAGCAGACGGGCCGCGCTGAAATGCAATGCGGCCCCGACCTCGATGCAGCGCCTGCCCTCGACCTGAGATCCAAGCGCCCCGCATGCGCCGCGCCAATCCCGGCGCGCATGCGGGGCGCTCTCACGTCGAGTACACTTTTGCTGTCTATCGATGAGGCGGAGAGGGGCGGGCACATGGAAGCGGATGCATCCGAAGGGTTCTTCGAGCGCGTATACGGGATGGTCGAGCAGGTGCCCCGCGGCATGGTGGCGACCTACGGGCAGATCGCCAAGCTGATAGGCGAGCCGCGCAGAGCGCGTTACGTAGGCTACGCGCTCCACGTCAACCCGCGCCCCGGCGAGATCCCCTGCCACCGCATCGTGTTCGCCGACGGCCGCCTCGCCGCGGGATTCGCGTTCGGAGGCCCCGAGGCGCAGCGAGCGATGCTCGAGGCGGAAGGCGTCGCGTTCCTCCCAGACGGCCGCGTCGACCTCGCCGCCTGCCGCTGGCCCGCCGGCGTAGCGTAACGACTCTCAGGCGGTAACCTCAAAAAAGGGACAGGCACCAAATTGAGAGCGACGGCGAGCGATCGATACGCCGGTGAGGGTCTCAAATAAGTGCCTGTCCCCTTTTTGAGCGAGGCTTGGTGCGAAAGGGGCGCCGACCCGAAGATCGACGCCCCTGCACGGTGGTTCTACTCGGCGAACTGCGAGTTGTAGAGGTCGGCGTAGAAGCCGCCGGCCGCGAGCAGCTCGTCGTGCGTGCCGCTCTCGATGATGTCGCCTTCCTTCATCACCAGGATGAGGTCGGCGTTTCGGATGGTCGAGAGGCGGTGCGCGATGACGAAGCTCGTGCGGCCGCGCATGAGCTCGTCCATCGCCTGCTGGATCTTGAGCTCGGTGCGCGTGTCAACGTTGGAGGTCGCCTCGTCCAAGATGAGCATCGGCTTGTCGGCGATCATCGCGCGCGCGATCGTCATCTGCTGCTTCTGCCCCTGCGAGAGGTTGACCTGGTCGTTCAGCACCGTGTCGTAGCCGTGCGGCAGCGAGCGGATGAAGTGGTCGAGGCCCACAGCCCGGCAGGCGCGCTGCATGTCCTCGTCCGTCGCGGCGTCGTCGCAGTAGACGAGGTTCTCGCGCACCGTGCCCTCGAACAGCCAAGTGTCCTGCAACACCATGCAGAACAGCGCGTGGACGTCCTCGCGATGCATCTCGCTGGTCGGCACGCCGTCGATGCGGATCTGCCCGCCGTCGATCTCGAAGAACCGCATGAGCAGGTTGACCATGGTGGTCTTGCCCGCGCCCGTGGGGCCCACGATGGCGACCTTCTGCCCGGGCAGGGCATGGGCCGAGAAGTCCTTGATGACGGGCTTGTCCGAGCCGGGGTACGTGAAGCGCACGTGGTCGAACTCCACCTCGCCGCGCACGTCGCGCGCGCGGCGCGCCGGCTTGGCGGACTCGTCGGCCATCTCGGGGGCCTCGAGGAACTCGAAGACGCGCGTGCCCGCGGCGCCCGCCGACTGCAGCGCCTGCACGCCCTGGGCGATCTGCGAGAGCGGCTGCGTGAAGTAGCGCACGTACAGCATGAAGGCGACGATCACGCCGAAGCCGATCTGGCCGTCGAGCGCCAGCGCCCCGCCCACCACGCACACGGCGACGTAGCCGAAGTTGCCGATGAACATCATGATGGGCATCATGAGGCCCGACAGGCACTGGGCGCGGAAGCCCGCGCTCACCAGCTCGCCGTTCATGCGGTCGAACTCGGCCCGCACGCGGTCCTCGGCGTTGTACGCCGCGATGACGGAATGGCCGGTGTAGGACTCCTCGATATGGCCCGACAGCGCGCCCAGCGCGGACTGCTGGCGCAGGAAGTACTTCTGGCTGCGGCCCATGATACCCATCATGAGCGCGAAGCCCAGCAGGCTGGCGCCCACGGCGGCCAGCGTCATCCAGCCGTTGGTGGTGACCATCATGAACAGGCTGCCGAAGAACAGGACCACCGCGGAGAGCAACGTGCCGACGCTTTGGTTGAGCGACTGGCCGAGCATGTCCACGTCGTTGGTGATGCGCGAGAGGATGTCGCCCTTGGGCACCTCGTTGAAGTACGACATGGGCAGACGGTTGATCTTCGCCGAGATGTCGGCGCGCATGCTGCGGCCGATGCGCTGCGTGACCGTCGTCATGATCCAGCCCTGCACGACCGTGAGCACGTAACTCGCGACGTAAAAGCCCACGAGCATGAGCGCGATGCGGGCCACGAGGTCCATGTCGATGCCGGGCTCCACCAGGCCCTTGACGGAAGCGGGCAGCTCGTCGAGCGCCGCCATGGCAGCCTCGGTGTCGCTCATGTCGAGATCAGCGAAGATGTCGAGCAGCTTCTGCTGATCGTCCCTGGTGATAGTCACGCCGTCGACCTCGACGTCGGTGAATAGCGCATCGCGCGTCTCGGCGGACATACTCGCGAGGTCGTCCATCGAGGGGACGGCGGCCGTCGCGTCGGAAGGTGCGGCGCCCGCCGCGGCGCCGGAACCGGTGGCGGCAGCGGCGCCCATCCCCGCCGGCGGCATCGCAGCTCCGCCGCCCGCGCCCTCCGTTGCGCCGGCGGCGGCCATCGCGGCGGCCTGCTGGCGCGCCATCGCCTCGGCGTTCGCCTCGATATTGCCCGCGACGGCCTCGACGACCTGCTCGAGCTTCTCGGTATCGGGCGCGATGCCGTCCTGCACCGCATCGGTGATGTCGGAGAGCATGTTGGGACCGAGCAGCGTGAGCACCGTGCCGATCATCGCGCAGACGAGCGCGACGGCCACCGCGGGGACGAACCGGCGGCAGTACCTGAGCAGCTTGCCCCAGGTCCCGCGATCGATATGCTGCCCCGCGGCGCCGCGCGCGCCGTGGCCCATCGGCCCGTGGCCGCCGTGGCCCATAGGTCCGCGCGGCGCAGGCGAAGCATGCATGGCTGCCATCTACATCAACTCCTCTTCACTCAGCTGGGACAGGGCGATCTGCCGATAGGTCTCGCAATCGCGCATGAGCTCGGCATGGGTGCCCTGCCCCACCACGCGACCGTCCTCGAGCACGATGATGCGGTCCGCATCGCGGATGGTGCCGATGCGCTGCGCCACGATGATGCGCGTGGCGTCGGCGCACTCACGGGCGAGCGCGTCGCGCAAGACGCGGTCGGTCTTGTAGTCGAGCGCCGAGAAGCTGTCGTCGAAGATCAGGATCTCGGGCTTGCGCGCGATCGCGCGCGCGATGGACAGGCGCTGGCGCTGACCGCCGGACAGGTTCGCGCCGCCCTGGGCGACCTGGGCGTGGTAGGCGCCCTCCATCTTCTGGACGAACTCGGCCGCCTGCGCGGTGTCGATGGCGTCCGCCACGTCGGCCTCGCTCACCGGGCCGCGGCCGTTGTCGCCGTACGCCACGTTGGTGCTGACCGTCCCGCCGAACAGCGTCGCCTTCTGCGAGACGTAGCCGATCTTGTTGCGCAGCGCGCGCACGGAGTAGTCGCGCACGTCGACGCCATCGACCAGCACCTGGCCCCAGGTGGCGTCGTAGAAGCGCGGGATGAGGTTGATGACCGTCGACTTGCCCGATCCCGTGGATCCGATGAGAGCGACCGTCTCGCCACGGTGCGCGGCGAAGGAGACATGTCGCAGCATGCTGCCCTCGGCGTCCGGGTAGCGGAAGGTGACGTCGCGGAACTCGACCTCTCCACGCATGCCGGGCTCGCCCTCGGCGCGCTCGCCACCCGTGATGGAGGGCTCGGTGTCGAGCACCTCGCGGATGCGGCCGGCCGCGACCTGGGCGCGCGGCAGGATCATGAAGATCATCACGAGCATCATGAACGCCATGACCACCTGGATGGCGTACTGGGAGAACACCATCATGTCAGAGAACAGCGCGATCTTGCCCGCCATCGCCGACGCGTTGATGAGCACCGCGCCGATCCAGTAGATGGCCAGCGACAGCCCGCTCATCGTTGCCTGGATGGTGGGCATGAGGAAGACCATGGTGCGGTATCCCACGAGCTGGTTGTTGGTGAGCGTGTCGTTCACCTCGCCGAAGCGGCGCTCCTGGTAGCCCTCGGCGTTGTACGCGCGGATGACCGAGAGGCCGGAGAGGTTCTCGCGCGACACGCGGTTGAGGTCGTCGGTCAGGCGCTGCATGCGGCGGAACCGCGGCGTCGCGATGACGAGGCACACGGCGACCACGAGGAGAAGCACCACGATGGACACGGCCGTCGCAGCCGTCCACTCCCAACGCTTGCCCGCGATCTTGGTGATGGCCCACGCGGCGGTGATGGGCGCCTTGATGAGCATCTGCAGGCCCATGACGATGAGCATCTGGACCTGCATGACGTCGTTGGTGGAGCGCGTGATCAGGCTCGGCGTCGAGAACCGCCCGATCTCCTCCATGGAGAAGGACTGGACCTTGCCGAACAGCTTCGCGCGCATGGTTCCGCCGAAGCCCGCCGCGATCCGCGCCGAGCAGACCGCCGTCGCGACCGCCGCGAGGAGGCTGCCGAGCGAGCAGGCGAGCATCTTGCCGCCCGCGGCGAGGATCTGGGGCATGGTCGAGCCCTCGACCTGCACCAGGCGCGTGATCTCGGCCATGTACTCGGGCGACTTGAGGTCGAGCCAGACCTGGCAGACGATGAACGCGAGCGCTGTGGCGGCGAGCCCCCATTCCCGTTTCGTCAGGTTTCGGAATAACTTGAGCAACATCTTCTCCTTATCTAACCCCATGAGATATACATGCGCGCCGAACCGGGCCCCGTCGGGCGCCCGCTCGGTCCATGGCGGCAGGACGCACAATGGATGCGAGGACCCGTCGGAGACCCGTACGCGCAGCGCGGGCGTCCTACATATGCATCGTGGGAGGACGAAGCCGCGCGCGGATCTCGGAAGCCGTGATGAAGAACGCGCGCAGACGATCCTCGCCCAGCTCGTCGACAAGCATCGCGACCTGCGCGCGCACCTCCTCGCGAAACGCCTGCACGCGGGCCGCCCCCTCATCGGTGAGCACGACCTCGGTGACGCGGGCGTCCGCCTGGCTCCGGCGGCGGGCGATGAGCCCCTTGGATTCCAGGCGCTTGAGCAGCGCCGCCACACGCGCCGTGGTCACGCCGAGCTTCTCCGCGATGTCGCCCGCGGTGACCACGGTCCCGGCCCCGCGAGCCTCGGCAAGCATGCGCATCGTTCCGCCGATGCCCGCGTTCGCCTCGTCCATGCAACGAAACGCATCGGACGAATGCACGCGCTCGGCAAGCCGTATGATCTCGTCGACCTGCTCCTGCGTAGCCATGGCGCTCCCCCTTCTCGACAGATGGCGACCGCGCCGAATCGCGGCCGTCGTGCGTGCCATTATTACCTCATAGGGTTAGAAGTTTCATCGGAAACCCGCGTCCGCCCCATCTCCATCTTCTCGCCAAACGCGGGAATCGACCGCCGCCCGGCGGTGCCGACGCATCCTGCGCCCGAATGAACGCGCTATCATGTCATTTCATCCAGCGAACACACGAGGAGCGCCCATGATCATCCGCGCAATCGAACCCCGCGACGACGCCGCGATGGCGGCGATCGTGCGCCGCAGCCTCGAGGCCCATGGGCTCAACGTGCCCGGCACGGCGTACTTCGACCCCGAGCTCGACCACCTCAGCGCGCACTACGGCGCCGCGACCAACCGGACCTACTTCGTGGCGGAGAGGGACGGCGAGGTGGTCGGTGGAGCGGGATGCTCCCCCGTGCCCGGCGCGGACGGCGTCGCCGAGCTGCAGAAGCTCTATGTTGCGGCCGCATGGCGGCATCGAGGCATCGCGCGCGGCCTCACCGCCGCGGTCGAGGAATTTGCACGAACGGCCGGTTTCTCGACGCTCTACCTCGAGACGCACCACGACCTCGTCGCCGCTGTCGCGCTCTACCGCGCGCTCGGTTACCGCGAAAGCGGCGAGCCGCTTCCGAGCAGCCTGCACACCGCCATGGACGTGTTCTTCGAGAAGTCACTGTAGGGGCCTTCGAGCGAGAACGGCCCGGGACCCCCTCCGAAAACCTATCCGATCGTCTCCAGGGCCGCTCCGGCACGGCCCACCGCATCCCTCTTCCCCGCGCCGTTCTTGAACCAGCCGCGCAGGTCCTCGAGGGTGCTCCCGGCAGCGTAGACCTTGAACTTGCGGCCGTCCACGGCCGTGACCGCGCAACGGTCACCGCTCTCGCTGTCCTCGTGCGCCGAGACCTTCTTGAGGTAATCGCGGCGGAACGCCACGACGCGGGCGTTGCTGATCTCGATGAACCAATCGTCGTCGACAAGCGAAGTGCCCGTGGCACCTCGACTTGCCATCTCCTCGGCGAAGGAGAAACCGAGCTCGCGTTCCTGCCTGCCGATCTCGTAGATGCCACGGAGGGGCATGCTGAGCATGAGCAGGGGCAGGAGTCCCCCTATGAACAGGAAGAGGAACGGGACGAGCAAGAGCAGACGAGCACCGGCATCGGTGAAAACAGCCATGAAGGCGATCACGAGCGAGAAGACGAGTGCCATGCCGTTGAAAACAATCGTCAACGGCTTGATGGCAGACCAACACAGGCCCGCCTTGGTCATGGGGCCGTCGACAGCGTCCGAGATCTCGATGCCCTCCTCCTCCAGACGGGCAAGGAGATTGAGCGAGCACACCCCCTCGAGGCTTATCGAGCAGAACTTTCGATCGCCCTCGAACAGGTCGATCCTCATCATCTGCGTGTGAAGCGTTGCGCGAGTGATGTTGCCAAACGTCGACTCCCTGCGGATGCCGAAGACGTTGCGCGAGAGAATGCGCTCACCATCCACGTCGATACGCGGGATGCTCAACAGCGCCCAAATGGCCATGCCTGCGAGCGCCACGGCGTGGCCGAACCACACGAGCTCGTGGTCCCACTCGCCCAGCGAGACGCCCTGCCAGACGTAAACACCCAACATGAGCAGCTCGAACGCGACAGCGCAACATGCCATGATCGTGCGAATGGCAGCGGGCATGCGCACCGTGAAGCGATCGAGGCTTTCCGTCGCCTCACTGCGCTCGCGCGCGCCGCGGCGGGCGACCCATGCAGTGAGCGGGCCAACGATGAACACGGTCATACCGACGCGCAGAATGGATTCGAGCAGATTACTCATAGGGGCCACCGCCTCGGGCTCTGGAGATTAACTGCAGGAAACGCTACCAGAACGATGGGATGCGCACAACGTAAGGGGCCGCGCATCGGCAAGCGGCGGCATCGCAATCGCCCGGCGAACAGATGATGATCGGCGCCGGGCCAGACGAATTAAACAAAAGGGCGGCCGACTGCGCCCTCGCAGGCGCACCGTCGACCACCCTTCACGTCGCAGCGACCCTACGAGCCGTCCGACACGAAACGCGCTCCGCCAGAGCGCTACCCAATCTTGCGGATGCTCGGGATCGCCCAGGTGATTCCCGAGAGAATCACCATCGCCGCACCGATGAGCACGAAGCACGCGCTTACGCCGATGGCGTCCGCGAACAAGGTCGACGCGACGAGCCCCACGGGCATGGCCCAGCTGCAGACCGCTCCGTACAGGCCGAAGACGCGGCCCATGCACTCGGGATCGACGCGCTCCTGCATGAGCGCCATCTGCGGCGCGCTGTACAGCGGACTCGAGACCCCCATCGCGAACGTAAGCCCCAGAAACACAACGAGCGCGGAAGGGGGTACGAGGCCGCCCGCGAGCGTGACCGCTCCGAAGAGGCCGATGGCCAGCGTGCACGAGAGCGCACGGTTCTTAAGGCCGCCCGTCGCCCCGATCCAGCCGCTCGCCGCGATCATGCCGACCGAGAACGCGATCTCCGCGATGGCCGACTGCGTAGTGGTGCCCCCAAAATGATCGAACACCATGAGCGGGAACAGCGCGGATATGGGCGAGAACAGGACCGAGAAGGCGAAACCGATCCAGAGCATGGCGAACAGACCGTGATGACGTTTGAGCTCGCGGCACCCGTCGGCCGTCTCCAATAGGAAGGCCCGCACCGCGTGGTGCGACGCCTCGGCGTTCTCCTCGGGCGTATGGCGCTCGGGCGCCGGCGTCTTGATGCCGGAGGTCGCCACCGCGATGCTCGCGAGCACCGCGCCGGCGACATCGAGCGCGATCATGAAGGTCAGGCCAAACGCCGGGTAGACCACCGCGGCGATGGCGTTGCCGATAATGTAGCTACCAGACTGCATGAACTGCAGCATGCCCGCCAGCTTGCCGAGCGCCTCGGGCGGGGCGATGAGCGGCGTGAGCGCGTTGAAGGCGGGCGCATGGAGCGTGCTGCCCAGCGCACGGACGAACAGCACCGCCGCCACGACGGCGACAGAGAGGTCGCCCCGAAGCGAGCCGAAGACAAGCGTGAGACTCACGGCCGCGATGAAGAGATCGGCGCCGATCATGAGACGCTTGATGGACGTGCGGTCCACGATGGTGCCCGCGAAGGCGCCGAGGAGCGCCATGGGCAAGAAGGCCGCCAGGCTCACGAACGACAAGGCGCTCGCGGAGCCAGTGGTGAGGGTGACGTGCCAGATGAGACCCATCTGCAGAATGGAGCTCGTGAGCACGGAGAAGAACTCGCCGATCCAGACGATGGCGAGCGAACGCTTCCAAGAAGCGCGGGGATTCGGTTGTGTCATGGAATAATCCTTTGATGCGATCGGTGATATGCAGCGAAGTACCGGTCGCTCACGCGACCGTGGCTAGAGCCAAATCCTCATGGAAGCAAGCATGGTGCAGCTCCCCTTTCCAAATCTCGAGGTAAACCTTCAGTCGTGAGTGGGGGATATTATAGGGACTTGCGAGCCGAGATGCAACAGGGCGACCTCTACGGAGCGTAGATGCCGGGCGCCCCGAACCACTTATGCCATGCGAGACGGCATCCGATTATTCTTGACATGGTCTCAATGTGATATCACAATGCAATCAGCAGTCGCACGGACTGCCCGGGGATTCGCCTCCTCCCCATCGCAATCTGGAGGCGGCGCCGGGGCCGTCACGCAAACGCCGGCGCAGTCGTGAAAGGAACTCACATGAGCGTGGAAAAGCAACTCAAGGCCACGTCGGGCTATGGCATGCTCGCCACCGTCATCGCGGCGCTGCTCGCCATCGTCGGCCTCTTCACCTGGAGCCTCGCCGGCATCGCCGGAACGCCGGACGGCGTCGACGCGCCTGCCGTCTACGGCTGGGGCCTAGGGTTCAGCATCGTCGCCTTTTGTTTTTGGTTTTTGCCGCTGAACGGCTTCTTCTCGCTTCAGCCCGGCCAAGCCCGCGTGTGCATCCTCTTTGGCAAGTACGTGGGCACCGTGCGCGACGAGGGCTTTTTCTGGGCAAACCCGTTCTTTAGCAGGAGCATGGGCGTGAGCGGTGCCTCCGAGGACGCCATGGCCGCAGCCGCCGCAAAGGCAAGTCTTTCCCTGAGCGAGAGCGTCAAGGCGGCGGGGAACGCCGCCAAGGGTCTGTCCACCACCATCTCCACCCGTGTGCGCACCCTGAACGGCGAGCGCCTGAAGGTCAACGACAAGATGGGCAACCCCATCGAGATCGCCACCGTCGTGGTGTGGCACGTGGCCGACACCGCCAAGGCCCTGTTCGACGTGGACGACTACCAGAGCTACGTGGCCATGCAGGCCGAGACGGCGCTGCGTCACGTAGCCAGCGTGTATGCCTACGACCACCTGGAGGACGAGTCCGACGCCGCCGGCGCCATCACGCTGCGCGCCAACGTCGAGGAGGTCTCCGAGGCCCTGCGCCGCGAACTCGCCTCACGTCTGGCCCCCGCCGGCGTGGAGGTGGACGACGCCCGCCTCACGCACCTCGCCTACTCCCCCGAGATCGCCCAGGCGATGCTGCGTCGCCAGCAGGCCGAGGCCGTCATCGCCGCACGCAAGAAAATCGTCGAGGGTGCCGTCTCCATGGTCGACATGGCCGTTAAGGAGATGGCCGCGGGTGGCACCATCGAGCTGGACGACGAGCGCAAGGCGCAGATGGCCAGCAACCTCATGGTGGTGCTCTGCGGTGAATCCGAGGCGCACCCGGTCCTGAACGCAGGTTCTCTGTACTAACCACCCAACCTCAGTTTAGGGACAGTCCCTAAACTGAGGTTTTCCAGCCACACGCACCTCAGCTCGATAAGAAAGCACGTCATGGCACGCAAGCAATACCCCCTTCGCATAGACCCCGCCATATGGGAGGCCGTCCAACGCTGGGCGGACGATGAGATGCGCAGCGCCAACGGCCAGGCAGAGTGGATCTTGCGCGACGCCCTCAAGCGCGCGGGAAGGCTGCCAAAGAAGGAGGAACGCTCCAAAGGGGACGAGAAATAACCCCATTCGGAGAATGCCGAACACCCGAGTCTCCGCTCCGAGCACGTATCTCAGCTGCCGAAGCCATTATGATCGACCGCTGACCAGGCATTTTCAGGCCCACTTGCCGACATAATCGCCCCCATTCTCGCCCCTCGTGGCAGAATGGGGGCGATTCTCATTGAGGAGGCCCCATGAACGCAACCGCGCGCGCATCGCTCATCGCCGTAGCCGCCATCGCCGCCGCATGCTGGGTGGTCCCCACCCTCCTGGTCGGCGCCGTCCCACCCGATGCGGGGATGTTCTCCATGATGGCGCCCCTCTACGCCCTTCTCCCGATCGCCGCGGTTGCCCTCGGCCTGCTCGCCGCGGGCTCCGCGCGAACGCTCTTCTGGGTGCCCGCGGTGCTCGGGGCCGCCTTCGCCCTCCTATTTCCCCTCGCGGTCGAGGGCAGCCGGGACATCGCGTTCTACGGTATCGCCTATGCCGCGATCGGATACGTCGCCATGGGGCTGCACGTCAGCATGGCCAAGCGGTGTCGCCCACCACGTTGAACCAGATGTCCATAACCAGATGTCCATAAAGGGCCGTACGGGGCGGCGCTTTCGGTGCGCCTACCGGATCGTCAGTGCGCGTATCGGATCTTCGGTGCACATATCTGATCTTCGGTGCAGCTGCCGGATCTTCGGTGCACCCGTGAACCATTTTCCATGCGGTATATGGTTCACAGGTGCACCGAACTTTTCAAAGCGCCCCGAAGTTGAAAGCGGATACTCGCCGGTCGCCCAACGCTCCAATCGCGCCATAACCCATGAATCTCCCAGCTCACAAGCATGTACAACAGATTTTGCAGAGGCCGGCGGTCCTTGCCGCGTAAGATGTACAACAGATTCGATAGCGCCCGCGGCGCATTCGCGGGACGCTCCTTCACGACCGGGAGGTGACGATGGACATCAGCAACCAGATCAAGACTCGGCGCGAGGCGATGGGCCTTTCGCAAGAGCAACTCGCCGAAAAGCTTTACGTATCGCGTCAGACGATCTCCAACTGGGAACGAGACAAGACGTATCCAGACGTACAAAGCCTGCTCATGCTGAGCGTCCTGTTCGACACCTCCATAGACACGCTCGTGAAGGGAGACGTGACCGTTATGGAAGAGGCTGTCGAGAGGGGCCGCAAGCGCCTGGGAACGCGGATGCTGTGGCTTGCCGTACTGATGCTCGCACTGTTGGTGCTGGCATTCGCGCTGATACTATCGCCGGCGTTTGCCTGGATGGAGGGAGCCTGGGGCATCGGCATCGCCACCGCCACGGCGTTCCTGCCAGCCATAGCGGCGCTTGTCGTCGCAACGGTCCTGGAGCGCATCAAACGCGAGAACGACCTGGTGACCTACCGCGAGATCCTTGCCTTCATGAACGGTGAGACGGATATCAAGCGCGACCCGCGCGCACTCCCCCGCCGCTCGTGGCCGACGAAGCATCGGCTGGCGTATGACCTGCTGACCTTCATCGCCGCGGCGCTCATCGGCGGCGCGCTCGGCTTTGCCGTATGGGGGTTGCTGAACTAACCAGCCTGCCGTCGGGCCAGGCATCCGTCGATTGCCTATGGCTTCTCCGAAATTACCTATGAGCTCTTGCGGTGTCCCCGCGGCTTCCCCGAAATGTCTATGGGCCCCTTGCGATTGCCTATGTTGTTCAGCCGATTCAAGGGGCCCAATCGGAAGGAAGTCATAGGCAATCTTCCGGGCGTCAATGCCGGGCCTCGATTAGCGCTTGCCCTCACATTGAAGTTAGGGGTCATCATCGTCAATCACGATCAAGGCGATTCCGCTGCCAAGGCTGCCGACGACCCAGGGAAGCCAGAACAAGCCGGAGACGCCCTCGGACGCGCCCATGACGGACGCGGCGAAAAGCCATACCAGCGCCACCATCGTGGCGACGAGCATGATCACCATGCAGGCCTTCCCCTTGCGATCGGTGACGCCGCGACGCCTGGGGTTGTTAGCGCGCAGGTACGCTTCGCGACTCTGCTGGTCGAGCTGCGCCAACTCGTCGTCGCTCAGCTCGACGGTCTCGAGCCACTCCTTGTTGTAGTCCGCAAGGTCCGTGCGCCCCCAGAGCATGCCCCAGTGGACGATCATCCCCACGCCGAGCGCGGCCAGCACCATCATCAGCGAATTGCCGTATACCTGCACGTTGGACTCAACTTCGAACAAACCTGCCACGGCAACCCCGAGCAGAATCACCGCGATGCCGGCCACGATTGCGATCGAGGCGCGGCGCCGAGCAGTCGCCTTCTCATCCGCCGTATAGAAATCAGCGACGTAGGGATGCGCCTTGACAAATGCGGCGTGGTCGATTCCCGCGGGAATGGTAAATGCGAGGCCGGCGGCGACGAACGCGAACGCCGCGAGGAGGACGATGCCGTCCGAATGCATGACCTCATCGGTGAAGATGGCGGCCGCCGCACCGAGGATAAAAAGCACGACGCCGATCGCGATTTTGCGCGCGAAGGTAACCATGTGCTCGTCGTAACCACATACATCCGTAGCTGGACCGGCGGGAATCGTGGGGGTGCCGCTGACGGGAAATGAGCGCACGGGGATAACGGGCGTGTCGAGCTGAGCACCCCATGACGCGACTGCCATCGGCGCGGCGGGCTCCTCACCAATGATGCTCCCCGACGGGGCGCGCACCGGCGAGTAGCCGCCCAGATCATCCCGTGCGGGGACGCCGTGGCGGGATACATCCCCGGTCACCAAATCGTCCAGCGAGCACTCGAAGATCTGGCACATCTTGATGAGCTTGTCCATCTCCGGGTAGGACCCCTCGGCCTTCCATTTGGTGACGGATTGGCGGGACACCCCGAGCAACATAGCGAGTTGCTCCTGGGTCATGTGGCGCTCTGCGCGCAGATATTGCAGGTTGGTGCGGAAGCTCATGATGGGTCCTCTCGTTGGCTGGGGAACGGCGGCTCGAGTGATGCAATGCCAACGCATTGCGACGGCTCGCCCCGACATCCCAGCGTTCGATGTTTTCCTGCCGGCGACTTACACACTACGGTTGCCGCGAGGCGATGACCACCAACCTGAGGCTTCATTTTACGCAACTTGCAGGCACCCTGCGGTTGCAAACCGCAGGTAGATTGACCGGAACGTCAAATCAGTAGGAACTTGCACCCCAATTCTCCAAGGAGATAAGACGCAGCAAAAACGCAATGCGGAATCGTACCGCCCAACGCCGTCAAGACGGGCAATCACTTACCAACTAGAACATATGTTCTCATTTCATGGTATACTAGACCTAGCGACATGGGCGGTGCCCTCCGAGTCCTTGCAGGGGGTTAGGAGGGTTCCCTTGGCGAAAATCACCGCGCTGCTTATTGCGGCATCAGTGCTCGTTCTATCGATCGTGCTGTTCTTCCTTATCGCTCGCTAGCGATATAGGGGTGAAACTCGCCATATAAGGGAACAGCCGCCCTGTGCCGGAGCGGCTGTCCGTGCGGGTTTTGCCCCACTTACATCCAAACCAGGAGGGCGTACGCCTCCCAAGTCGCTACTAGTATACCCGCTTTCAGGCGCCCCTGCACACCACTCGCGGGTTTCTAGGCGGCACCGGGCCTCGCGATCCTGGTGCCGTTTTTCAGCGATACCATCATTATGAGACAAGCGCCGAAGAAACCGCAGGGCTCATCTTTGCTCACTCGCAATGATGACAAAACGGGCTCCAAATCGAAAACGCCTACCCTTTCCTGCTTTCGCAAGCTGTGCCCTCATCAGCGCACGCCCTCAAGCAATCGCGCTGCTACGGCCCGCTGTTACATCCCGTTGCTTGCGGCAACGGACCATCTGCGGACAGCATTGCGGTAACGTAGGAACCGGACGAGAGAAAGGGCTCCTTATGCTAAACGAGAACATCCGCGAACTCAGGAAATCGAAAGGCCTGTCCCAAGAGGAGCTCGCACTCAAGCTGAACGTGGTGAGGCAGACGGTCTCGAAGTGGGAACGCGGGCTCTCGGTGCCCGACGCTGAGATGCTCGTCGCCATCGGAGAGGTACTCGACACCCCGGTGAGCACGCCGATGGGCGAGACCGTACCCGCATCCGAACCCGAGGGCCTGCAAGCGCTCTCCGAAAAGCTCGAAGTGCTGAACGACCAGTTCGCACGAGCACAGGAATCCAAGCGCCGTGCGCTGCACGCCCTTTGCATCGCAATCGCCGCCATCACGGCACTTGTCCTTATCGCACTGGCGGCGATCGGCGGCTCGTATCTCGAATGTGATTTCTCCAATCCGGAATACGCGGTGGCAGGAACGATGCTCCATGGATTCGAATGGGTCTTTGTGCGGATCGCACCCGTCGTCCTGCTCGTCGCCATCGTAGGGGCTGGCGCCACGAGAAGGAAGGCATAGCACGAGCATTGAGCCGCGCCTCCTTCCAAGCAACAGCCCGTTGCTCGACCAGCGCGCCGCATCGCAGGATAATCGCAGGCAAGCGGCGGGATCAAACCCCGCCGTCTACGCCCCAATCAAAGGAGACCCGCCATGATCCTGCTCAAAGACGCCCTGGTTCAAGCCCGCCGCGAACGCGGCCTCACCCAAGAGGAACTCGCCGCACGCCTCTACATCACGCGCCAGGCGGTCAGCCGTTGGGAGACCGGAGCGACCGAGCCCGGCATCGACATGATCAAGCTCATCGCGCACGAGCTCGACGTCCCCGTGACGCGCCTGCTCGACATACCCGAGCACTACTGCCAAAGCTGCGGCATGATGTTCACCGGGCCCGACCAGCACGGACACGAGGCGGACGGCACCGAGACCGACGATTTCTGCCGCTGGTGCTACGACGAAGGCGCGTACACCTACGAGACCACCATGGAGGAGATGATCGAGGACTGCGCACCGCGCATGGCCCAGAACATGGACTGGTCCGTGGACGAGTGTGCTTCGCTATTGGGGGCGATCTTGCCCAATCTGCGCAGATGGAGCAAATAGAGCAACGCCGAAACTCTACCAATAATGCCGCACCTAGGCGCTGATGCAAGCATCACCTTGAAATCATTTAGGACGAAATTCTCCTTGCAATAGGAATCGACACCGCAAGGCCCACCGCTGCAGACACAAGCACGGCACAAAACACCCAAGTGGTACCGGCAGGGGATGCAGCGGGGGCAAGCATTCCGCATACAGCAGTGGATACGGTTCCGCCAAATCCCCTAAAGAACATCGCCGAGGACGTTGCCCTGCCGGCGTCGCGAGCGTCCGCCCCCGTCTGCGCCGATAGATTGGAAACCGGCATACCCACGCCGACGCCCAATCCAAGCGCCGCCGCGAGCAATGTAACCAGAGGTGCGGTCAGGCTTTGCCCCCTAACAATAAACGCTGCAGCCGCAGTTAAGATCACGAACGAAGATGTCACCGCAAGCGCACGAAGCCTGCCATTCTTCCTGAACAGGGCACCCGACACATTACTTCCAAGCATGAGGGCAAGCGTCATGGGAATGAGCGCCGCACCCGATGAGGCGGCGGCGATACCCATCGATTCCTGCAAAAGCCTCGGCAGATACGTCACGCCCGCCATGAGCGCAAACTGCACGCAGAAGCCCGAGATGAATCCTGCGACGACCCTAGGGCGGCCGAACAGTCCCATGGGAATCACGGGAGCACTCGCAGCAGCCTCAATCCTGTACAGGACAAACGTAAGGATAACAAATAGCACTATAAGAGCGGCTGCCTGGGGCGACGCCAAGGGGAACGCGTCACCCGCCAAACTGAACACGGCAACGAGGCTCAATACGCTCAACGATGCTAGCACGCTTCCCGCCACATCGAATTGCGCCGAACGGTGCCCATCGCCCCTACCCGGCAGGCTCCCCGACGATAGCGCAAACGCGACAATCGCGATCGGAACGTTCACAACGAATATGACATGCCAGGACAGCCCTTGGGCAACGGCCCCTCCAATCACGGGTCCTATTACGCTCGCCACACCGTACATGGCGGACGCCGCCCCAAGATAGGGACCTCTATCGCGCGGTGGCAGCATCACGGCGGCGGCTATGAAGACGCCGGCTTCCAGCAAGCCGCCGCCAATTCCCTGAAGCAAACGAAGCGCAGCTAGCACCTCGATGGTAGGCGCCGCGGCACACAGCGCAGACGCTGCGGCAAAGAGAGTCAGGCCGAACGCATACGTTCGCTTCAAACCGAAATGAAACGCAAGGCCGCCGCATAGGAGTGTGGACACAGTGCTTGAAGCAAGATATGCAGTCATAGGCCAGGCATAATGCGCGGCCCCGCCCAAGGCGGCCGAAATCGTTGGCAGCGCCGTTGCCACCACGGTGGAATCAAGCGCAGCGATAAACAACGCGAGCATGAGTCCGGCCGTCATCAGCCCGCTAACAGGTTGACGAGCTCCACTGGTGCAGGGTTCTTTCATGTTGTATTCCTCCTTCTCCTCGTCCTCATGGACGAACCATGCGGCAAACCCGCAGCGGACAGAAGGAAGGATGGTCATGCACCGAACCGCTTCGAGATGGGCATCCATATCTCGCTGCGATATGACGCGGACGAGAAATCTCCTTGCGGATACACCTCGATGCTCACGTCTCCCGATAGCTTGTATCCTGACGAGGGCAACCACTCGGAGTAGATCCTGCGATAGCACTCCGCCGTCGCCGTGTCGCAAGGGCCCATACAATCGAACACGGCCCAAAGACCGGATGGAACATGCATCTCATCCGCCCATACCGGCGCCTCACGTGACGACGCGACGGCTATCTGGTAGCTTTGGCCATCGTCGTCCTTGCACACGTTGACGCCGAGGATTCCTTGAGGCCCCGACCCATCCGCCAGCGCGACAAGCCGTTCGATAACCCCATCTTGCGAAGCTCTCTTCCAAAGATTGCTCAAGCTCTCTCTGCCTGAAGAGGACATTTGAACCAGCGGCTTACCTTGAGCAGTTCCGCAGGATGCGGATATTCCCACGAGGTGCATCCCCTGCTGGGTCACAACCCTCCACGGCAAGGGCTCCGCACCCGTAACGGTAAGGGCGAACGTGCATCGCGGGAAGACGAGAAGAGGGGCGCCGAGGCACCTCGCCTCACTGGGAGACATGCCTAAGACCTCTTGAAATGCTCGATTGAACGCCGTTGGCGAAGAGTAGCCATACCGCACTGCCACATCGAGCACGCGCTCGCCCCTTGACAGATCGAGCGCGGCGCACGACAAACGACGTTTGCGCACGTACTCCGCCAGTCCCATCCCCGCGAGATAAGAAAAGATCCTTCGGAACTGACCTTCGGTACAAGACGCAAAAGACGCCGCGCGCGCAATATCGACATCGCCATCAAGATGCTCCTCTATGTAGTCCACAGAGGCATTCAACCCTTCTATCCAGCCCATAGGGTCACCATCCTTCCGAAAACAAGCATGAGGCAATGTGATTTTTCAATCCTCGCATTAACAGAGCGAATTATGCGAGCTTACTCGAGAGTCCTGCCGGTGGCCCCACCTTCCACTCATCCAGGCAGACCAACCACGTCCCGCGGACGGAGACAGGGACCGTTTACTTCCCGCGGTGCCTGTGACGCCTCTTCTCGTGACGTTTTTCCCATCGAACACGCGCCTCTTCCCTTCCGCGCGCTGCACACTCGGATCGAGACTCCTCCTTCGAGCGCTCTCGCTCGCGAGCGAGCGCAAGTTGCGAAGCAGTCGATGGTCCATGCTGGCGCATCGCCTTCGCCGCCTCGCGGGCACGACGCTTGGGGTTGCCGGGCAGCCGCCCGACACGTGGTCCAACAGGCTCCGCCTCCGCGCTCAGACGCAGGCTCGACCAATGCCCAATCACCCACGTATAGACCTCTTCATTCGACGGCTCGGCGCCAAACACCATGCGCGCAACGCTCAGCATGCCGTCTTCGACATGCTCGACCACGCCCACCCAAAACTGACCGTCATGGTAGACCGTCAGAGTCGATGAGACTTCCCTCTTCCGCATAGCCGCGACCTCCTTCTATGTAGGGCTACGCGAAGAAGGGACAACCAAGGAGGCAGGTTACTGGCAGGCGGGTGCCCGCGGCCCGACTACCCGACGGGCGCTGTGTTTTTATCTTCGATGGATATTATTGTAACTCCGCGGTGACCTTGATTCCCCTGAAAACAACGGGCCACGCGCTCTGCTTTGTTACCGGACGATAATGACGGTGCTTCTGACAGGACCTTAGCAGCATACTAGAACATGTGTTCGTATAGTGTGCTACACTGGAACAAGCGACATGGGCGGTGCCCTCCGAGTCCTTGCAGGGGGGGTTAGGAGGGTTCCCATGGCGAAGTTCACCGCGTTGCTGCTTGCAGCTGCCGTGCTCGTTCTATCGATCGCGCTTCTTTATCTTGCCGTTTTCTAACGGCCAAGGGGTGAAACTCGCCAGTTAAGGGAACAGCCGCCCTGGCAGGAGCGGCTGTTCGTGCGGGTTTTACCCCACCTACTTCTCTCCAGGAGGGCGTACGCCTCCCTAGTCGCTACCAGTATACCCGCTTTTCCGGCGCCCCTGCACGCCGCCCGCGGGTTTCTGGGCGGTGCCGGGCTTCGCGAGCTCGGCACCGTTTTTGCCGCGCCGCCGTCAAAGCGGGTCAATCAATCTAAATAACGAAGAACCTAGCCCTGGTTTCGAAAACTGAGCGCAAGGGCAATCGACCATCTTCATATCGGGTCTCAGCAGCTTGCATCCCATGTGAACTCAAACAGTCCTCATCAATGTTGCAACCCGTTGCTCGCGACAACGGGCCATCTGCGGACAGCATTGCGGTAACGTAGGAATCGGGCATGAGAAGGGACACGTTATCCTGAACGAAAACATCCAGTTCCTCAGGAAATCGAAAGGCCTGTCCCAAGAGGAGCTCACGCTCAAGCTGAACATGGTGAGGCAGACGGTTTCCAAATGGGATCGCGGCCTCTCCGTGCCCGACGCTGAGATGCTCGTCGCCATCGGAGAGGTACTCGACACCCCGGTGAGCACACTGCCGGGCGAGACCGTACCCGCATCCGAGCCCGAGGGCCTGCAAGCGCTCTCCGAAAAGCTCGAGGTGCTGAACGACCAGTTCGCGCGAGCGCAGGAATCCAAGCGCCGTGCGCTGCACGCCCTTTGCATCGCAATTGCCGCCATCACGGCCCCTGTCCTCATCGCACTGGCGACAATCGGGAGCTCGTATCTCGAATGGGATTTCTCCAATCCGGAATACGCGGTAGCCGCAACGTTGCTCCACGGGCTCGAATGGGTCTTTGTACGGATCACGCCCATCGTCCTGCTCGTCACCATCGCAGGGACTCTCGGCACGAGAAGGAAGGCATAGCACGGGAATTGGACCCCGCCTCCTTCCAAGCAGCAACCCTTTGCCCGATATGCCCGGGAACTACCGCCAAAACTGCGACATGATGTTCACGAGACCGGGCCAGCATGGACATGAGGCGGATGGAACCGAGACGGACGATTTCTGCCGCTGGTGCTACGACGAGGGCGCGTATACCTACGAGACCGTCATGGAAGAGATGATCGAGGAGGCTGCGCGTCACGCATGGACCAAAACATGTACTGGACTGCGGACGAGTCCGCTTTGTTTCTTGGCACCATCCTGCCAACGCTCCGCAGGTGGAACGAAAGGGTTGACGCATGGCGACATCCTTCCCACCCATTCCCGTCGGCATTTGTCATGGCCTACCACGATCATTCTGCCAAGTTTTATTGTCGGTGATATCCTTTCGCTGACAATAAAACTTGGCAGAATTGAGGATGACATGGACAGAGATGAAATCCTTGCAAGAAATCGTATGGACAACCGACACCTTGATGAGCGGGATCACAGGCTAGCTGACGAGGCGAGCGCTTGGGGGGTGATAGCCTTAACGGCTGCCGTTGCCGTGATCTTTCTCATCCGATTGCTCACAAAGGGTGGGAATTCATACGACCTCGCCGCCATCCTGTTCGCATACCTCTCCGCAGGGAGCGCGTACAAATGGAGCAAAACAAGGTCGCGCTGGACGTTCTTGACATCCGCTCTATACACGGCCCTCGTCGTGACCTGGCTATGTGCCTACGCGTTGTTGGGCTGATGCCACTGTGAAGGAATCGCTGACACTTAAAAACTCACTGCGAGAGGCTCGAAAGCAACGTGGACTCTCGCAGACACAACTTGCCGAGTTGACGGGGGTATCCCTAAACACGATCAGCTCCATCGAAACGGGACAGTTCAATCCTACAGCCAAGCTTGCGCTCGTCCTCTGCATTGCGCTCGACAAGAAGTTTGAGGAACTGTTTTATTTCTAGGCGCCTGTGGAGCAGGTTATCCCCCCCGGCGCAAACGGCGATGTTTCCTGCGATGGAACCGAGCCGCTCACACCCCCTTTCACGCACCTCATTGACACGTTGCGAACATCTATAAAAGCACTATACGAGTCGAGCGTAATCTTGCGACCGATGGAAGATGTGGGCGATGGTCACGTCGTCACCGCGCACCGTATAGAGAAACGTATATCTCATCACGGAGGCGGACCGGTATCCCCTTGCAGCAAGCTCAGGCAGATGGCATAGGCTGAATGCTTCGGGATGGTTCCGAACGCTTTCCACCTTGGCATCGAACTCCATCATGAAATGACGGGCAGCCTGAGGACTCTTCACTACGTTGACAAGGTAGGAGACGATATCGCGGTACTCGCGCTGCGCCTCGCGAGCAATCGATAACCTATAGCCCATATTCTTCCCTGAGCTTCGACGCGAAGACGTCGTACTCATCCACCTCGCCGTTCTCGATTTCCTGCTCCGCGAGCAGAATCCGAGAAAACAGGCGCGCCTTCGCGACCTCATCGCGCTGAGCAGCCCACTCTTCTGCCGACAGACAATGAAATGCCTCGTAACCGTTACGCGTCACCGTAACATCACGCTCTCGACTGACAAGCGCGGTAAAAGCCGCGGTGTCCTTCATATCGCGAACCGGGACTGCGATAGCCATATGCACCCCTTTCAACTTGTGGCCTAACTATACCACGTTCATCAATAGAAGCAGCAGCGGCCAACGGCGGTACCCATCTACGCCCTGCGAACCGGATGCCTGATCACCGTCTTGAGCTTCTCGGGCGCGGTGCGCCGGGCGTCGTTGAGGTAGATCTCGTGATGGAGGCGCTCGTCGGAGAAATCCTCAACGTAGCCCTGCTCCTCGGCGAACGCGCGCATCGCCTCGACGGTCGTCGGCTCGTCATCATACGGCCCAACGTGCAGGCACTGAACGCACAGCCCCTCCTCGATAACGAGCAGCTCGACCATCGAAAAGTCCCGCTTCTTCTTGGCGGAAGCCTCCGCGACGGCCCATTCGAACTCCTCGCGCGTCACGAACTCGGGCACGCGGATGGCGGATATCCAGTTGAAGTCCTCCTTGCGCGCATAATCCACGCCCAGCACGCCGTCCTGCCACCAAAAACCCTCCAGAGGCGGCACGACGAAGTCGAAGTAGCCCTCGATGCGATGGTCGCCTTTCTTGGACATCTTGATGGTATACGCCACGCCGTAGAGCGCCTCGAGCGCACCCTTGTACGCCCCGCCCTCCTCGTTAGGGTCACCATGGCCGCGGACGGCGATGAACGTCATCGCAGGAACCTCGACGAGCATCGGCTTCTTGGGCGGAAGATAGAACTCCTTGTATTCCTTCTTGTAGTCGAACGCCATCGCAATCCCCTCTCCCGAGCAACGATAGACCTATGATAGGCGAACATATGTTCTTGTCAATGCGGTTCGGCAGATTATGTTGCGATTCGCCTAACGCCCTTCACGGCGTACGTCGCCCAGAAGGTCGGAATGTTCAAGTCGTGCAGCCTGCCTTCGCCATAGGTGTCCTCGTAGCAGTCGACCAGCTGGAAACCGGCTTGCAGCTGGCCTCGGATCTGCTCCTCCAGCGTATGCGAGAACTGGATGCCGTCCTCCACGGGGTCGAGCGCCTCCATGTGGTCGGGATTCTTCAACGGGTTGAACGGCAGGCTGTACACCGCCCGCTCCTCTTCGGGGTAGTCGAACACGTATCCAAAGCCGTTGTCCATGCCCGCCAACAGGCGACCACCAGGCTTCAGGATGCGATGGCACTCGCGCCAAAGCGGCTTGACCTCCTCTATGTAGCAGTTCGAGACGGGATGGAAGATAAGGTCGAACTCCCCGTCCGCAAAGGGAAGCGGACGAGACATGTCGCCTCGAACGATCTCGATCTCATACCCCTCGCGCTCGGCGACCATCCGCTCGGATTCCAGCTGGCTGGGCGTGTAATCGAACACGGTGCACCGCGCCCCGAGGGCGGCGAAGACGGGCATCTGCTGACCGCCGCCGCTGGCGAGACCGAGTACGCGCAGACTGGACAGGTCGCTCGGATACCATTCGCGCGGAACGGGTTTGGTGGGGGTCAGCAGCATGCGCCACTCGCCCTGCCGGGCCTCGAGGTATTCCTCATGGCTCAAAGGGGTGCCCCACTCCCAGCCCTGCGAGTTCCACCCGTCGATGGCGTGGGCGTTCACATCGGCGTAGGTATCTCTCGTTATTTCCGGCATACGCTGGGCCTCCTGTATTCAACTTGATTCAATCGCGTGCATCCAAGAGCCCCGCGGATTAAACCCCAAACGAGTCCGCGCGACTATCAACGCGAGCCAACCCCTCGCCCAACTATAATCTAGCCACAAGGTGCAACTGAGCCCGAAGCCCAATCTTTCGAACCATCGCTCACAGGAGGGTGCATGAACAGGAAGAAAGTCCTTATCGCAGCGGCAAGCGCACTTGTCGCCCTCGGCGTCCTCATGGCACTCCTCCTTCCATCTGGCGGGAACGTGCAATCAGCCAAGCACATCGCACACGCAACGGACCTTTACACCAAAGAGGACATCGAAGCCGCGTTCGACGCCATCGAGTCGGAGTTCGCATCGGGGTTCAAGGGCTGCACGCTCAAAGAACTCCGCTATGACGATGAGATTGAAGCTCAATATCTGGACGAAACTCCTGAGCACAAGCAGGAGGGCACTGGGGACCGCATCGTCGTGCTATCCGAATTCACGACCAACTGGCAGGCTTCCGACGAGGGATTCTCGCCAAACGACAGCTATGAAGACTGGCAATGGATACTCACCAGGCCCTCGCAACATTCGCCGTGGGAGGTCGTCGGCTGGGGCTATTAACGCGCCATCCGCGCCGCGAGGGACCGACCCGCATCTACTTGACCTCGACGCCCTCCATGCGCAGCAGGCCAAAGCGCACGAGCAGCGTCTCGCACACGCGGAACCAGTAGAGGCCTATGACGAGTGCAACGACGTACAGGACGATCGAATCCTGCAGAAGCGATCTCGCCATCCATATGAGCATGAAGAGCGGCGACATAAGAAGGACGAGCGCCGCTAGAACGGAGGCGACCCTCCCCGCCCCGCCAAACGGCGCCCATTCGAACTCGGCCCCGCAGACGCACCGCCTCGGCATGACGCCGAACTTGACCGGCACCCTCCGCCCGCAGTGGGCGCAGGCCATCTCCCCCATCATCGGCGGGTCTTCCGAACCGAGCCGTCGCGAAGCTCCGCACAGACGGCCCCTACCAACCGGGAGAGCGCATCGCCGTCATCTGAATCGACGAGCCACATCGGCCTCGCGCCCTCGTAGGGGACGGCGGTCGCGCCCAGCGCTGATGCGGACGCGGGGGTCTCCTTGATGAGCAACCGATCGTCGTAGACACCGCCGAACAGCGTGCCCTCCGAGTAGAGGAGGTACTCCCCCATCATCTTCCTCGTGGTCAAGCCCTCAACACCCGAGAGAAGGTCAAGGACATAATCGAGATAGCCTTGCGAAGACGCCATGACAGCCCCCTTTGCTTCGAATCCGTCAGCCCCGCTCGACGATCGCGCCGTAGCCCGTGTGCGGCAGGTACTCCACCGCGAGCCTCTCGCCGTCGTCGACGTAGCCGGAGAACACCGTGAGGTCGACGACCTCGCCGGTCTCGTCGTCGCGCACCGAGACGCCCCGGCGCTCGCTCGGAACGTCCGCCCCGCCGTGCGCGTGGCCGACGGCGACGCCCTCGACCCTGAGGTAACCCCCGCCCATGATCCGGGGCACGTCGAGGAGGGCGCTGAGGAGGAAGGCCGCCGTGGCGGCCGCCACGACCATCGGGACGATGTTCAGGACCCTCAGGAACAGGACGTCGTTCCTTCCGGTGAAGCTCTTCCTCACCTCGTCGGGGCTCCGGAAGACGGCGTCGATGAAATCCCTCTTGCGCACGAGGTGCGAGACGCAGAACGCGAACGCGACGATGAAGGCCAGCGACCGCATCGCGAGCCTGAAGACGGCGTATTCCATCACCCGCTCACCTCCAGCCCCGACAGGACCTCGGCGCGCAGGCGCTCCATGCGGGGCGTGAGCGGCTCGAGGGCAGTGTCGCTCGCAAGACGTGCCGCCTCATCGGCGGATCCGTGCAATAACTCGTATTCGGCGAGGTAGAGCTGCCAGTTCGCGCGCTGCTGGTGGCAGTCGGCCGCCGCCATGCGCTCGCGCATGCGGACGGCGTCGGCGGCGTCGCGCTCAGCGGGCGGGCGAACCAGGACGGCGAAGTCGGCGATCTGGGAATCGATGACGGCGCGGTTGCGCGAACCCTCCTTGAAGCTCGTGCGGAACGCCGAGAGCCTGGACAGCGTGTCGCGCGCGCCGTCGAGGTCACCGGTGTCGACGCGGCTCAGAAACTCGACCTGCATGACGCGGAACCACCTTGGATTGTCCGGCCGCTTGAAGGAGACGGACTCGAGGCGGCGCAGGGCGCCGGCGCTATCGAGCTCAAGGTAGTCGCAGTACGCGAGCTCGATGGCGATGGTGTTCGCGGAGCGGCCGAAGCGGTCGCGCTCGGCGAGCGCATCGAGCGCCGCGCGATAACGGGCGGGGTCGCAGTCCTCGCCGACGACCTCGGAAAGGCCGGTGGACAACTTTACCTTGCGCAGGCGGGTCACGAAGGCGGCCACGAGCGTCAGGGCGAGGGCAACCAGATAGAGCACATAGCGCTCAAGACGGACGGCCCAGAGCATCACGACCAGGTTGGCAAGGAGCACGACGATGAGCTGCACACTGATCGAGCGCAGCCGCTTGAGGTACGCGGCCACGGTCCCCTGTGCATCCAGGCCCCAGTACGCGGAGCGCCCATCCCCCGTCGGAGACACGCTGTCGATAGGGTTGGGCTCCGGCGTCCGGGCGGGCGCGGTCGGAAGGTTGCTCATGGCGGTCATCTCCTCCTATAAGCTGCGACGTTCAAGCCGTCGTGATCATTCGCGGGCGCGGGGCACCGCATCGCCGTGCACGCCGCATCGCTGCGCCACCGGCACGGGCAACGTTCCCCAAAGCACCCCGCCCTCACATCCTCATGCGTTCGAGACGGGGGTACCCACGGCGAAGCGCCGCGTTGTACTGGCTCTTCAGGCGGCCCGCTTGCAGGTACCAAGCGGCATAGAGGGCAACACCTTCGACCACGAGCATCGCCGCGAGCACGAAGGGCGCCGTCTTCGTCATGAGCAGCATCGCGTCGAAAGCGGCGAAGAGTGCCAGCACGCCGGCCGTCGCCTTTGTACGCTCCTCAACCTGTCGGCGCAACTGGCAGCGAATGCCTTCCAGCTCCATCTCCGTATAACGCGCCGCAACGATGCCTTGGCGAACGCTTTCGTCCATATGCGCGATACAAAAACGGATCACGGGACCCTCCATCCCCTAGTCGACGAACCAGAACCACGCGAAGAATACGAGATACGGAACGCTCAGCAGGTACAGCGCGAAGATGAGCGCGATCATCCCGGTGCGAGCGGGCGAACCATCGCTCGCTCGACGCAGCTCGCGCACCGTCAACACGATGGCGACGACGAGCGCGACGACTGCCAGGACGGCCATGCCCATCAGCATCAGGGCGATGCCGACGCTCAACGCCATGACCGGCGCCATGAGCAGGGCGCACCCGCAGCCACCCGGACTGTAGAGGGTGCCGACCGCGCCTCGGCGAGCGCGACGCCGCGCACGGGGCGCATGCGTTGCGCTCGTGGGATTCCGCATATCGAAAAGCATGGCCCGCCCCTACTCGATCGGATCGCCCGCAGCAAGCGGGCCGTCCACATCGCGCGCGCCCACGAGGGTGCGCGTCGTGGGATACCAGCGTACCTCGGCCATCGGCTCGTCGAGCACGAGCGCGACCTCGGGCCAATCGGACGCGTTCACGCTGAGGCGCGCATCGACCTGGCCGTTCGCGACCGACTCGCCGTCCTTGTAGAGCGATACCTCGAAGGTGGTCGGCGTAAGCATGGCGCCGCGGCCGCGCGGGTGGTTGATCTCGGCCTCGTAGAAAACGAAGGTCTCCTGCTTCCACCCGCCGTTCAGGTCATCGAGCATCTCGCTGCAGGAAAATGCGCCCCCGACCATCGCGATGCCAGCCATCACGCCGCAGAAGAGCACGATCGCCGCGGCGCCGGTATGGTTATAGCTGATGGGGTCCTTCTTGCGATGGCGGCGATAGATGAACGGGATCGCCAGGAACACGATGGTGAGCACGATGCCGAACGCTCCGGTGCGGTCCGCCGATGACAGCGCCCCCATGCCGAAGAGGAACGGCAGCACGTAGCAGAAGAAACCCAACGCGATACCGCGCACCTCGCGTGCAAGCGCCCGCTGGTCGACATGCTTCTTGTGGATCGTCTGCAGGTAGAGGCAGGGGGTGAAGACGGCCATCGAAATGCCGAACAGCAGAAAGCCGACTCCGACCGAAGCGCGGTTGTACAGCGCCGCCGCACCCACGCTCGTGGCGAAGCGGCTGTAGACCAGCGCGGCGAACCCGACAAACAGGAAGACGCACCCCGCGAGAAGAAAAGGCGCCTGCTTGCGGTTCGCGGTGGTGGTTATGTGCGCCATACGTATACCTCGTCTTATGCTCGCGGCGCCCGAATCCGTCGCCGAGTTGATGTTCAGACGAATCTAGCATAGGGCACATTAACCTATGGCAACGGTTCGGTAAGCGCGCGGACCCAGGATCGGGAGCAAGCGCTTTTCAAGCTAGAATCTTCAGCTGCACAGGGCGAGATGACGCGAATGAGGCTCTGGCCCCCGAAGTGAGTGGATTAGACGGCAATCCAAAAGTATGCTGCACCGCGGCACAGTGCCCAACTGGTCAAACGGCAGGCGAATCTGCCGTATGTTATAGGTCTACTTGCCCCGAAGGAAAAAATCCACTCACTTCGGGGGTCAGAGCTATAAAGAACACCCTACCAACTCCCCGAGAACCCCGCGAAGGCGCCCCATCGCCGCCTCGGTGCCTCGACTTGACCGCACGTCAAGGGAAAACCCGTCTCCTCGCACTCAGCAGACGCCGGCTTCGCATCATCAAACGCTCTTTCATGCGGCCCGGCCATGCGAAATGGAACCGAGCGCGGGAACGCCCAAGGAAGGCGGCGTCCGGAGCAACAGGCGCCCAGCGGGACCCATGCCCACGGTCGGCGAGCGTCACCGCTCTTGCCACGCTGCACTAAGGAGGCTCGCGCACGGGGGGCGCTCATGCGACGATACCGCGCTCAAGCACCCGCCGGCAAGCACGCCGGCCGCGCAAGACGGTTGCGGAACCCCCTCATCCGCTCCTCCCTCCACGCCTGCGGGGATCATCGCGATGCATGTCGCTCAACCGACTATGCCAACTATCCGTCGCTCTCGCGTATTGTTGACAGAGGGAGATATCGCAAACCGGTCCCTCGCGTACCGAAACCACTCAAGAAAGCGAGGTGAGGACATGGAAGCTTGGAATGCATCGGCAGCGCGCCGGGCAGGCGGCGGGGGCGGCCCGTCGCACGACGCGTTACGAGGCACGGCGCGCGCTTCGATAGAGGCGGAGGCGAATCGGCTCGTCGAGACATACGCCGACACGATCCTGCGCGTGAGCTACACCTACCTGCACAGCACGCAAGATGCCGAAGACATCTGCCAAGACGTCCTTCTTAAAGCCCTCAACCGTGCGGAGCGCTTCGAATCGGCGGAGCACGAGCGCGCCTGGATCATCCGCGTCGCCATCAACGCCGCGAAGGACCTCCTCAGGCGCCAGTCGGGACGCACCACCGTCGCGCTCGACGACATCGCCGAGCCCGTAGCACCGACGCGAGCCACCGAGTACGAGCTCGAGGCCCGATCGGGAAGCGTCCTTAAGCGCGTCATGGCGCTGCCCCTGGAATACCGCGAGGCCATCTACCTCCACTACTACGAGGGCTGCTCCATCAAGCAGATCGCCGCCATCGTCCATGCATCCGAATCGGCCGTGGCCACGCGACTCAGCCGCGGCCGGTCCAAGCTTCGCCCCGCCCTGGAAGGAGTTCGACATGAGCTCGACCTTTGATTCCACCTCCTATCGATCCGACCTTGACCAACTCTCCTTTACCGACGAGCAGAAGGCGCGCATGGCGGCGCGACTCGCCGAAGCGGCATGCGGCACCGCAGAAGCAGTCGTCCAGCGCGAATCCGCAGCGAGCAAGATCCTGGAGCTGCACAGCGCCGACGGCGCGCGCGACGCGACGCGGCGCGCACGCCGCCCGAAGGCCCGTCGCAACGGCGCCCGCCGCATCGCGGCGGCGCTCGGCATCGCCGCCCTGCTCACCATCGGCGGGGGCACCGCCTATGCCACGGGCACGCTCGCGCGCGCGGCGGACTCCCTCGCCGCCGTCTTCGGCGCGGGGCCTGCGCAGACCGAGCTCATCGACCGTATCGGCCGGCCGATCGGCGCCAGCTGCACGAGCGACGGCATCACCATCACAGCCGACGCCATCATCGGCATGCGCCACGCCTACGCGGTGGTCTACACCATCGAGAAGGATGACGGGACCGCGTTCGACGAGCTCACGATGAACGAGAACGGCGCCTTCAATCTGCTTCTCGAAGGAGGCGGAAGCATCAACGCGCTGACCGCGCTGCGCCTTGGCGTGAAAGGCGGCTACGGCAGCTACCACACCTTCGACGCCGACCCCTCGGACAACGCCATCCAACTCGTTGAGATGATGAGCCTCACCGGCTCCTATTCCTCGCTCGTGGGCGAGACGCTGCACTTCGACGCCAGCAAGCTCCTCTACTTACCCGAGGGCAAGCAGGCGGACGGGCGAGACCTTCCCGCAGAGACGCTCGCCACCGGCGACTGGAGTATGTCCTTCAAGATCGACTACGAAGACCTCTCCGTCGATCTGCCCGCAGGCCAGACGTTCACCATCAACGGCAACAACGCCGTCATGAACGAACTCGCCATCTCCCCGCTCGGCGCGGACGTCACCTACACGGTCGATGCCGTGGACGGCCCTTCCGAACCCACGGGCCGCGAGGACAGCTCCGAGAACCGTGCGGGGCACGGCGACTTCACGGTGACCTTCGCCGACGGTACCACGCAGGAACTGGGCAGCGGTTACGGATCCTGGCAGGAGAGCGGCAAGACCGTCGTTCAAAAGACCTACTTCTTCAACCAGATCCGCGATGTCGACGATATCGTCAGCATCACCATCGGCGACCTGACGATCCCGGTCGAGTAGGCACGCCGTACGGGCGAGCAACGCAGCAGCTGCGCAGAACGAGGCCGCGCTCGACATCCCCCAAGGGAGCCGGGCGCGGCCTCCGCTGTGTTCCGCCGCCTCAGATTAGGGACAGTCCCTTTTCTGAGCCGGCGGCGATCCCGCAACGATCTCGTCGCGGGAGGGTGCGGCGCTACGACAAGTCGTCCTTGCGGCACCGCGCCCCAAGACCTCAAAAAGTGCCTGTCCCCCATTTGAGGTAGTTGACGCCTTATACTATGCTCCGTATAGTATCAGTTGAAGGGAGGTATCATGGATGCTCAGATGAAACGCGGCTTCCTCGAGATATGCGTGCTCGCGTCGCTCAAAGGACGGGACTCCTACGGCTACCAGATCGTCAAGGACGTACCCGATATCCTGGGACTTACCGAGTCGACGCTGTACCCGCTGCTCAAGCGCCTCGAGAAGGCCGATTGCCTGACCGCCTACTCCGTGGAGCACAACGGACGGCTGCGAAAGTACTACCGGCTCACGCCGACCGGCGAGGAGCGCATCGCCGAGTTCCTCTCCGAGCAGGCGGACATCATGTCGATCTATGATTTCGTGAAACGAGGTGCACACGTATGACCAAGCAGGAATTCCTCTCCGAGCTCGAGCGGGCGCTGGGTAAGCTGCCGCACGCCGAAGTCGAGCAGGCGCTCGCGTTCTACGACGAGGCCATCAGCGACCGCATGGAAGACGGTCTCAGCGAGAGCGAGGCGGTAGCCGGACTGGGCCCGATCGACGAGATCGCGGCGCAGATCGCCGCCGAGACCCCGCCCATCCCGCGCGCCATCGCGCGGGCCAACACCGGCAGCCGCACCTTGAACATCGTGCTGCTCGCCGTGTTCTCCCCCATCTGGGTGCCCGTCGCGCTTGCGCTGGCTGCCGCCGCGCTCGCCGTGTACGTTGCGATCTGGGCCGTCATAGCGTCGCTATGGATCGTCGACACGGTCCTCGTGCTCATGCCCTTCGCGGGGCTGGCGTCGCTCGCCGCGCTCGCAGGCGGCGGAATGCCGCTGCCCGGCGTCTTCGTCCTCGGCCTCTCGCTCGTGTCGAGCGGCTTCGGGCTCGTCGCCTCCTTCGCCGTCTTCTGGGCGAGCAGGCTGCTCTTCCAGGCAACGAGAGCCTTCGCGCGCTGGGTCGCGAGCCTGTTCGTGCGCGTGAGCGGCACAGATGATGACGGCACGTCCAATCGTGCAAAGACCCACGGCGGCCCAAGCATGCCCGCAGCCGTCGAGAGCGTCCCCTCCGTCCACGACACCCTCCCGGAAGGAGGCGTTCACAATGCGTAAGGCCCCCAAGATCATCCTCGTCACCGCAGCGGCGCTCATCGGGACCGGAGCCATGCTCTCGTGCGGCGCCTGGGCGGCGGCCGGATTCGACACCGCCCGCCTGTCCACCGTGAACTACGACTGGCATCAGACCGTGAGCGCGCTCGAGGACGAAGCCGCCTCGCCGCACGGGCGTATCGTCATCACGTCCGAATTCGAGAACGTCCAACTCGAACCCGCCGACGGCGACGCCATCGAGCTCGAGTATTGGACGGGAAACTGCCAGAGTGTCTCCGTCGAGGACGCGGACGGCGTGCTCAAGATCGACGTCGACTCGCAGCCCATGGAGGGCGTCATGATCGACCTCTCCCCTGCCGAGGCAGGCGGCGTCAACGACACCACAACCGTGGTTCGCGTGCCCGCGTCGTTCACCGGCGAGATCGAGGTGCACTCCGATTCGGGCGACGTCGTCGCGGCTGACGTGCGCGAGCTCGCCGGCCTGTACGCCTCCACCAGCAACGGGAGCCTCGTTACGAAGAACGTCTCCGCCGCCAAGCTCGACGCGATCAACGAGAACGGCGACACCTTGCTCTCCGGCATCGAGGCCGAGGCGATCCTCGCGACCAACTTCAACGGCGACATCTCGCTTGGAGGTGCTGCGGCACGCAAGGCCCAGGTCGTGAACGAAAACGGCGACATCATGTTGGCGGACCTGGCGCTGCAGGATGACCTGCTGTGCGAATCCGCGAACGGGGATATCTCGGCGCAGAGGCTCGACATCACCACGAGTCGGATCGAGAGCGTGAACGGGGACATCTACCTGTCGTACCTGGGGGCAGAAGACTCCTATCATATCGACGCCCACACCAACCAAGGCGACATCGTATCGCCGCAAGGTGCCGACGACGCCGCGCGCACCATTAGCGTCGACAGTAACCTGGGCGACATCCAGATCAACTTCACCTCGAAATAGGGGCACCCCCACCTCAATTTAGGGACTATCCCTACATTGAGGTGGCGAGGGTGGCACCGAGACGAGGCGATTTACCCCCGTCCGCCTTCATCGAACGCAAGTCGGCATCACGCGCGTCATCTTTTGACGATTTGGAGCGCAATTTTGACGCTCGTGATGCCGACCGGGAGCACCTACGCCAAGGCCAAACGCCCTACTTAACCCATCCCTCTCAGAAATTCGATAATCGCCAACCCGATACAACCCAATCCAAACGCATCCAATTGGAGGCACCCATGTCGCACACGGCCCTGCGCCTTGCTGACATCACTAAGCGTTACCGCTCGAACACCGTTTTGGGCCCCATTGACCTCTCGCTCGAAGAGGGGCGCATCTATGGCCTCATCGGCGAGAACGGCGCGGGGAAATCGACGCTCATCCGCATCCTCATGGGACTGAGCAAGCCGACAAGCGGCACCATCGAGATCATGGACGCGTCCACTCCCGATGGACTTCGCCGATCACGGGCGCAAATCGGGTACGTCCCCGATTCGAGTGCGAGCTATCCGCTGCTCAGTGCTGCCGACAATCTCAAGGCGCGTTGCCTTGAATGGGGCTTTGACCAGCGGCAGATTCCCTGCATTCTCAACATGGTCGGATTGACAGACACGGGCGGCAAACGGGCGCGGAGCTTCTCCCTCGGCATGCGCAAGCGCCTCGACCTGGGCATCGCGCTTTTAGGGCAGCCGCGCATGCTCGTGCTCGATGAACCCACCAACGGGCTCGACCCCCTCGGCACCATCGAGATTAGAAAACTCATAAAGCGCCTCAACCGCGAGCTTGGCACCACGGTGCTTATATCGAGCCACAACCTATCCGAGCTTCATCAAACGGCGACCGACTACATCATCTTGAGTAGCGGTGCACTGGTGGCTCAGCTCACCGCGTATGACGTCGACAACCTGAGCGGCGGCGATCTGGAAATGCTCTACGCACACATCATGTTGGGCCGTGGCGGCGGGGTCTCTTCGCGGCGTGGCAACCCCTGCGACTCCGCCTCGTCTTGGAAAGGCGACCGTCATGACCGATAGAGCAACGCGCCGACATGGCGTCCCGCATCGACAGAACAGCGACTCGGCCCTGAGATGCGCTCTGATCAGTGAGATCTTCCTCGCGAGCCGTATTGAGCGCATGGCACCCGTGGCCCTCATTGCCCTTTTGACCTGCGCAGCCACCGTTTTGAGTCCCGAAGGTGGGCCGTTGTTCATGGTGGCGGGCGACCCGAACGGCACCATGGGGGTCACCATCGGGTTCATCGGCAACGTCATCGACCACACCCATGTTGCTGAGTCCGCCGTGCGCGCGTCGCTCGTCTACACGGTTGCATGGATCCCCGCGGCGGTGATTCTCGGCATAACCGCGATTGGCGAAGGAGTCGCATCTAACAGCGCGCAGATTTCCCAGGCGAAGGGCATGCCAGGCGGGGCGGTCATTCTCACGAAGGTGGCACCGCAGGCGATGGCAATCGCAGTCGCATATCTCCTATCGTGCGGCATTGCCTTCGCAGCTACATCGGCTGCTTACGGTATAGCATCCGGTATAGCATCCAACGTCACTTGGCAGGTTGCGTTTGCGGTAATAACAACGAACTGCCTCCTTCTGTGCGCCATCTACTTTGCGTCCGCCTGCGTTGCCGCCATATGCAGAATGCCCCTGCTCGCCATCCTCCTTGCCCTGCTATTGCACATAGGGCCCCTGCTCGCGCACCCAAAAGTGTATGTCGCGGGGACTTCGCCGGAGATTGCCTGGGCAAGTCCCGTCGTTTGGCTCATGCACACGTGCTCCCTCAACATGGCGGGACCGACCTTCGCCTTCGGAGCGATGGTTGCCGCGGGCATATGCATTGCCAGCATGGCCCTCATGTATCTGGCTTGCAATCGTCAGGAGGCTTGTCGATGAACGATGGAACGCACTTCTCAACACCTCATGCGACCGTAAGAATCGGCGGATCTTCCTCGGGGCACGAACTCATAAAGCGCCCCCGTCCTGCCGTCGCGTCGTTGCTTATTGGATTGAAAGCCCATCTCGGACTTCTTGCGCTCGCAGGCAGTGTGGTCACATGTCTTATCTTCCTCTTCTTCGGCGATGGTTCATGGATGTTCGCTCTCACCGAAGCATCGGGTATCGGCTTTGCGCCCGACCCCGCATATTGGACAGCAAACGCCGGGATATCGACCGTCGACGCACTCGCGTGCTCGGCGCTTGCCGAAACGGTGTTCCTGCCGTTCATCGCGCTGGGAGTATGCGGGCGATTTTGCGGAGCCGTCTATACAACCGGTGCCCGGTCGGTCTCTCGGGCGCGCGGCACATCACCCCGGCGGCTGGCAGCGGGCGATCTTCTAGCCGTCTCGCTTCCCGTTCAGGTTCTCTATAGCGCAACTGTCCTCATGACCGCAACGGCCCTCTGCCTACAGGCGGGGCAAGCCAACCTCCTTGGAACTGTCCTCGCATCACTCGCGCCGCGCCTCTTGCTCGCACTCGTCGTCAACGAGTCGTTTATCGCTTGCGTACTTACGCTGTATCGGCTTATCCCCAACCGCGCCGCCGCGTTCGGGATCATGGCCGTCGGCTTCATCGCCTCCTGCGTGGCTCAGCTCTCGTTTCCCGGGGACATACTGCCGGCACATGCTGGGCTCTGGATGCATGCAAGCAGCACGACTGCTCTGCACGCGCTCACACTGCCGGTCGCCGTCTTCTCGAGTGTCACGGGGTTCGCCGCGCTTGCCCTCTGCGCGCGCGTGCAGCGATTACGGATCTAACTTCGCAGGAAACGGTTTTGTTAACAAGAGAAGGCAAGGAAGAAGAGGTAGAAACAGCTCACGTCTAGCAAAACGGCAGACACAAGCACAATGATGGCAACAATTAGGTCTCGTTCCTCACGCGTGTGAACACCGGGAACGTTGGAGAGCGAAAAATGCCGACAGCATATTCCAAAAATGATCACGCCAATGGAAAAGAGCGGCATGAAGAGATACTCCCACTTGCTTCCAAAGCGGGTTGGAACGTTCCCAAAACCAAAGTGGACGGGAACGACATCAGGCAGCTTCGATACCCGCAAAAGAAACCATGCGAGGGGAACCAGGCAAATCACCAGACTGGCAACATCAATAATCAAACAGAGCCGTTTTCGATTCATGGTCCCACCCCATCGCTCAACCCTACATTGAGATCCGCGGTCTCCTATTCCCCGTTGCCCTTAAGCGCCCATTGCCATGCGAACCGACGGATACTCGTAATGACATGGCTGAGATTGAACGACGCGGGCTCGGCCAGCGCTTCGACAGCCTCGTGGCGCGGACGGGGGTTCGGAAACTCAAAGGCACGGGCCTCTTGCACCAGATCAGCATGGTCAAACGCAGTCAGCGACATTGGGTGCCTCCCTTCCTTCGCCATCAGTATACAAACTTCTCTCTGATGGAGAGAAGTTTGAGGTCTATCTTCGCTCAGTGCCTCCTACTCCCTCACGTGCTCAAGCAGGTATTCGCGCATATAGGGGATCGCAAAGCTAACCACACCGTACGACGGAGCCTCGATGAGCGCCGCATCTACGAGGCGACGACGATAGGTGCTCACGGACGTGGGGGCGACCCCCATCTCGCGCGCGATATCGCCAGACGCCACGGGGCCAGACCCACATCGCACCATGGCCGCAAGGTACTCGAACTGCTTGCCCGAGACGCGCCTGAGCGCCGGTTCAATCACCATGTTATCGAAGCTCTTGCGCGCCGTCGCGATGCCCTTTTGCGCATCGCGCAGCTCAATCGCATCAGAACCGCGGCGCGAAGCTGACTGCCAGGTGTAATATCCGACAAGCTGAACCATGAAGGGATAGCCGGCAGCGGCGGCCGTGAGCACATCGGACACCCCAGTCGCAACAGATTTGCCCGCGCGCACCATCGTGTCCTCAAACGAATCTCCGACCTCAAAGTCCATAAGGCGCTTGAGCTCGACATGCTTGGCCCGCTGAAGAAACGTCAGGGTCTCATCCACCACAACACCGTCGACTGAAGCGGGAAGACCCGCGAATGCAAAGGCAACGTTCGCACCCTGGCGCACCAGCAACTGGATCTCGTTACCAAGCTCGCGGATCTCATCAAGCGGCGCATCTTGAATTTCATCGAGCGTGATGAGGAGGCCACCGTTGCGCGAAGCCTCGTACATCGCCTCCCCCAGCTGCGTCGCCGACTTGGATATCTCGACGGAACCCAAGCTCACGTCCAATATAGAAGGGGATACCGACAGCGAGGACACTTCGCGATTCCGCGAGAGGGCACCGAGAATGCGATCGCAAAAGCCCGCGTTCGCGGCGACGTCAACCACATGGAACCCATGCTCGCGCGCGATGTCTCCAAATGCGTTAAGGAGCATGGTCTTGCCCACGCCACGGACCCCGGAAACGCGAAGTAATCTGTCAGGAGCTCCGGGGCCGTTTTCAAGCGCTTCGGTAAAGTCGTCGAGAATCTCGTCTCGACCGATAAGTTCAGGTGGATTCATTCCAGCCGTCGGCTTGAACGGATTAACGCGCACCACCGCACATCACCCTCTGCGGTCAAAGAAGTTTAACAAGTTGAACAGAGTTTAACAAGTTGAACAAAACTCATACCGAGGGCTCGATAGAAGAAACGCCCGCTCAATCAACACACTCGCAAATTCTGTCACTCATTGAGAAACCGCACCGGTGCGGTCCTGATCACGCGCAGCACCGGCATCAGCCCTGCTACGGCCAGCACGACGAAACCTGCGACGGCGATGAGGACGGCAGGGGCAAAACGCACGGACAGCATCGCGCTCCCAGCACCCAAGCCCAACGCATGGGCCGCGATCATTACGCACGCGAGGCGCGGATCGAGACCGAATCCGCTCCCGCTCGTCACGCAAGGCCATACGAGGCCTCGGCCAGCGGCTACTTCCAGCCGGGGATGTCGGCACCCGAGGAGAGTATCGTGGACAGGATGGTCAGGATAACGACAATCAGCAGGAACACAACCGCAGTGCCCGCGATGACCATGAGGGCGCTGAGGGCGAAGCGGTACTCGCGCGACAGCTCGCGCGGGGCGGACGCCGAGGGCGTCTCGCACACCGACGGGACACTCGCCGAGCCCGTGAGGATGAAGTCCGTGCTCACACGGTAGATCTGCGCGAGCTTGACCACGTTGTCGACTTCAGGGCGGCCCTGGGCGCCCTCCCACTTCGAGATGGCCTGACGGGAAACACCAAGCAGGTCCGCCAACTGCTCCTGCGAGTAACCGGCCTTGCGGCGAAGATCGAGCAGACGATCGGCTAGCTGCGTCGTCGCGTCATCCATAATGAAAGCCTCCTTGTAGCGCTGATATTCCGGGGCCCGACGGCAGCCGTCATGGGATGCTTTCGCCCCCTTTGGCCATCGGGCCTCAGCGCAAGACTATCCTCGCAACCGCCGTTGCGCTCCACCATCTAGCAGCGACAATTGTAGCAACACATCGCGACAATTCCGCCACCGCCCGTTGCGGTGCAGGCGCGAGGGTTTCGCAGCAAGGACGCCGCCTCATATTCGGCCCCGTTCTCCCCTGCGGCTTGAGAATCTGGGTTCATGATTGACCTAGTGGTCAAAATACCCGTATTTCGCGCTTTTCTGATTCAAAAATCGTGCGTTACTTCCTAAAGAGTGGAGATGAGAGCGCTCCATGAAAAGAAAACCGCAGATAGGGAAAGACCAGGCAGCACCATCGCACCCAGAAAAAGGTTTAAACAACCAATCGAAAGCGCGAAATACGAGTATTTTGACCATCGATGCCGATATTAACGAAATCGAGCTCTCTCGCTTATCCCAAAAGAAGGTTACACGGTGCGCCAACGACCCAGATGAGTCATTTCGGAAGAACACTTCCGGCAAGGTCATCGGTGGGAACAGTGCCATCGGCCTCGCTGATGCAATGGTTTCAGCCGGCAGAATCGCTATAACGGGGACGGGGCGCAGTGCCGACGGGCAAATCGTCCTGATCAAAATCGAGAAGGAGCTTGGTGCACCACAAATCACGGCACTGCGGCTCGACATGATCGCGGCGAGCCGCACCGAGGGTTGGGCCTATCGAAGATCTCCGCCCACAGCGCGAACGCATCTATTACGACGAACAGCGCGATGATGCCGCAGGCGGCCTTCTTGCGCGCATCGATGGTGCGCCGCAGGATGCCGCTGATCCCCTCGGGCTCCATCTCCGCGTAGCGGTCGGAATCAACCCTCACGCGCTTGCCACCAGGCGACGGCGAGCTGCGTGCGGTTCTTGTAGCCCGTCTTCTGGAGCGACGAGCTGATGCGGTTGCGGACCGTACCCTCGCTGATGAACGCCGCAGCGGCAATCTCGTGATTGTCGAGTCCCTCGGCGATGAGGGCAACCACCTCGTATTCGCGATCGGTAAGCTGGGAGAACGCAGCCCGGCAACGCCCATCGGTCGACAAGGCGGCAAGATGAGGCAACATAACCGCATGCGCCGGCTCAGCATCGGCAGCAGAGGTCCCATCAGGACGGTCCGCGGCGCCGGTGACACGGGAATCGAAATCGACGCGACCCCTTACCAAGCGACCTTCCACCTCGACCAGCTCGCGCTCGCGATACTCATCCCACGCCCGATGGCGAAGATCGCGCTGGGCGAGCAATGCGCTCGTGCGCATGGAGACAAGGGCGGCAAGGGCGCACAGCGCCGCGCTGAGCACGATGGCCCCCGCGGGCACATGGTGCACCGCGGCGGCACAGGCAAACGGAATGGGCACCGCTAGAGGCGCCGCGCGCCAAGGCAAAGGATCCCGGATGAAACGGCACAGTTCGTAGGTGGCAGCCGGCACGAAGAACAACCCCTCGGGCACGACGGCAGAGAGCGCGCAAAAGAAAACGGGGGCAAGCGAACGCCACCCGCTCCTCGCCCATTCGCATCCCAACACCGCGATGACAGCAACCAGCAAGCAGGCGACCACCGAAGCAGAAGCTGCAATATCCCCAAATGGCAGCAGCACGCCAGCACCGGCAGTGTCCACGACCCCGGCGTCGAGCGTCGAATGTGCAACGAACGACACCGCGCATGCAGTGAAAACAACCAGTATGTCGACGATTCGTACCATGGTTCCCCATGGTAGCAAAAGCAAGATACGGCAGGTAAAACCAAGTCGTGACAAATGTCACTACCGTCATTTCCGCCCGTCAGGCACCATGTTCCCAACATGACCGCACCCAACGACCTCAATTTGGGGACAGGTACCGATCTTAGGCTCGACTCCAGCCGCAATGCGCGTGGCGAACGGCCGCTCAATTCAGTGCCTGTCCCTAAACTGAGGTGGAGTGGAGGAAGCAATGGACATCATCGCCGTCGACGGGCTCGTCAAGCGCTACGGCGAGCTGCTCGCGCTCGATCACTTCGACCTGCACGTCGCCGCGGGCGAGATCTTCGGCCTGCTGGGACCCAACGGATCGGGCAAAACCACGAGCATCAACTGCATGCTCAGCCTACTCGCCTACGACCGAGGCAG
Organism: Collinsella phocaeensis; assembly: GCF_900119895.1. Classification (GTDB taxonomy): domain Bacteria; phylum Actinomycetota; class Coriobacteriia; order Coriobacteriales; family Coriobacteriaceae; genus Collinsella; species Collinsella phocaeensis. The sequence goes on from NZ_FQLR01000002.1 coordinate 70,011, forward strand.
CATCCGGCTGTTCGGCGAGGCGATGGCGCCCACCCGCTACGACCTCAAGCGCCGCATCGGCATCGTGCCGCAGCAGGTGGCCGTCTTCGATGAGCTCACCGTGCGGGAGAACATCGATTACTTCTGCTCGCTCTACATAGGCGACCGCACGCAGCGGCGGGCGTTGGTCGAAGAGGCCATCGAGTTCGTGGGACTCGAGGAATTCGCGCGCTTCCGCCCTGGGAAGCTGTCGGGCGGCCTGCTGCGCCGTCTCAACATCGCCTGCGGCATTACACACAAACCCGAGCTGATCTTCTTCGACGAACCCACCGTGGCGGTCGACCCGCAGAGCCGCAACGCCATTCTCGTCGGCATCCAACGCCTGCGCGCCGAGGGGGCGACCGTGGTGTACACGAGCCATTACATGGAAGAGGTCGAGCAGATCTGCGACCGCGTGATGATCATGGATCACGGCCGCGCTCTCACCCAGGGCACCTGCGACGAGCTCAAGCGCTCGATTCGCACGGGAGAGCGCATCGTGGTGGAGCTGGAAGGAGCGAAGGGGCGTCGTGGGGCCGTACGCGATGCCGCCCCTACACCTCCCGCGATTCCGGAACGTGAGCTCGAACGCCTGCGTGCGCTTCCCCATGTGATCGACGTCGCGCTCGACGGCAACCTACTCACCGTCTCGTGCGAGGCGAGCGAGCACAACCTCACCGACGTGCTCGCAGCGCTGCGCGCGGGCAAGGCGCGCCTGGGCCGCATCACGTGCGCCCCGCCCACCCTGAACGATGTGTTCCTCGAAATCACCGGCCGCGAGCTGCGCGACTAAGGGGCGAATATGTGGACTACCTTCAAAACGACGGTGCACAGGCTCTTGCTCACGCCGAGCGCCGTCGTATGGACGCTCATCTTTCCCATCATCCTCGCCACGGTCTTCAACTTCATGTTCGAGCCCATGCGCGCGACGACCTCCATCGAGGCGGTCGATGTGGCGGTGGTGGCTGACGATTCCTGGAACGCGTCGCCGTTCTCGGCCGTGGTCGAAACGCTGGCGGAGGCCGATGAGCCCCTCATCGCGCTGCATGCCGTCGCAAGCGAGCAGGAGGCGCGCGATCTGATCGAACAAGGCGCGGTCGAAGGCGCGTACCTGGTCGAAGTTATCGACCACGGCGAGAAAACAGCCCTCGAAAAGGGCAATGATGCAGACGCATCCACCGCATCCGCAGTGACAAACGAAGCCGCGCCGGCTCCCCATGTGATCCTCGCCCCCGCTGGCAACGGCTCCGCCGACGCTATATCCCACGACGTGAACCGCTCGATCATCGAGTCCATCGTGACGGGCTACCTCCAGAGCGAAGCACTCACCCAGCAGGTCGCCGCAAGCAACCCCGCGGCGCCTGCAGATGCCGAAGCGGTCGAGCGGGCGCTCTCGCTCGATGCCCCCGTGCGCGAGGTCTCCCTCACGCACGCTCAGCCCGACGCCATGGTGCGCTACTACTACGCGTTGCTCGGCATGGCCTCGATGTTCGCTGCCCAGCTCGCCGAGGAACACGTGTGGCGCCTGCAGCCCATGGCATCCGCAGAGGGCGCCCGTCGGGCCGCATCCGGCACGAGCCGCATGCGGCAGCTCGTTCCCACCGTGGGCGCATGTTGGGCGGTTTCAAGCGCGTTTCTCGCCATCGCGTTCGGCTACATCTGCCTTACCGCGCATATCGACTTCGGCGGGCGCGAGGCGCTCTGCCTTGCAGGGATCACGGCGGCCAGCTTGCTCTCCAGCGGCATCGGTGCCGTGGTGGGGGCACTTCCCGGTAAGCTCGAGAGAGATTCGCGCAGCGGCCTGCTCACGGCGGCGACATGCCTGCTGTCGCTCTTCGCCGGCCTCTACGGCGCGCCCGCCATGCAGCTCGCCGATGCCGTTGCCCGCGCGTTTTCCGCGGCGGCTTGGCTCAACCCGGTCTGCTTGATCCGAGACATGTTCTACAGCGTCTATTACTACGACACGCTCGCCCCGTTTACGCTTCGCCTTCTTGCCTGCTGCGGTATCGCCGTTGCGCTGTTGGCGGGGGCGACGTGGCTCTTGAGGAGGTCCGCGCATGAACATCGCTAAACGAGCGCTCACCATCGCCCTCAGGCACCCGATATACCTCGTGATCTACATCGGTTTTCTGTCCGTGATGGGCGTTGCCCTTATGGGAGAGGTGGATGGCGGAGCGCATGCAAGCGAGACCGCCGGCACCGAGGGCGCCAGAACCCGGATCGCGTGGATCGACCGCGACGACTCGGCCGTTTCGCGCGGGGTAGAAAAGGCCCTTGCCCGGACCGATGAGCTCGTACCCTGCGAAGACGAGGAGGTGGCGCTCCAAGACGCCCTCGCCTCCGACCACGTCGATGCGGTGCTCATAGCCCCCGCGGGGTTTGGCGACGATCTGATCGACTCGGCGCGTTCCGGACGCGAGCTGCCCGCCCTCGAGGTCGCGACGGGAAGCGACATGCAGGCGACGGCACTGGCAAGTCAGCGGGCGAGCCGCTTGGCCTCGCTCGTCGCCTCCCAGGCGGCCATAGACCCGCGAGCGGACGTGGAGCAAATCCTGGCAAACGTTCGGGATCTCGATGACCTCGACGCGAACGTCGAGGTCATCGAGGCAACACAAGAAGATACAGCCGCATCGCGCCTGGCGTTCTACCTCACCTTTAGCTCCTACACGGTGACCTCGTCCGTTGTCGTCATCGCCGGCGTCGTCCTTGCGGCGATGAGCAAACCCGGAGTGCGTCACAGGCAGCTCGCGTCGACGGTAAGCAGTTGGCGCACGGGTGCCGAGAGCATCGCCGGGTGCGCCGTGCTGACGCTCGGCGTATGCGCCTGGGTTGCCACCGTGGGTATCGTGACGTCCGGAGCGACAGCGACCTTTGCTCAGATCGCACCTCAGATTTGTCTTGCCCTTACCTCGTTCCTCGTGTTCTCGATGGTCCCGCTTTCGCTCGCCTATACGCTCACGCAATGTGGCCTGCGCGAGGAGGCGCTCAACGCCATCGCCAACCTCGGCGGCATGATCATGTCGTTTTTGGGAGGAGCATGGGTCCCGCTGTCGCTGATGGGTCACGGCGTCCAAACCGCAGCGAGGCTCTCCCCCACCTTCTGGATGTACGACGCCGTGACTCGAGCGCTCGAAGCGCCCAGGGTAACGCCGCAACTTCTCGGCACCATTGGGGTCGACCTCGGCATCATCGCGCTGTTCGCCGCGGCCATCGCATCCGCGGGCCTCGTAGCGGCCCGCCTGCGCGTCCGCGAGAGGTGAAAAGCGCGGGCGCGTACCGCGAAACCAAAGATCCTTTCACCTCAGATTAGGGATGGGCGCGTCTCTGAGACGGTGGATCGGGCGCGGATGTCGCACCCCGATCCGCCTCGCAGCCAGTCACCCCACCTCTATTTGGCACCTGTCCCCAAATCGAGGCGTGTGCGCGCATTAGAAAGGCAGCCGCGATGTATGAGCGCGCTCGACGCGCGGGGTCTTCATCCGGAACAGGCCATGACGGTTGCAGTACAGATAGACCACGCCGCTGCCGCGCATGGCGAAGCGCGCCTCGGCGGCCTGTTCGGGGTAGAGCTTCTTCAGCCGAACCGTATCCGGTGTCACATAGGCGATGAAGCTGGCCGGCTCAATAGATGCGCACGCTTGCATTATGCGTGCCGGTTACCCGCGCGCCAACCTACGCACCGTAGAGACGCGCCGTCCTCTCCCCGTCGCATGCGGCGTCCGGAACGCCCGCCGTCCTCGCCCGCCGCGCGGCTCGAATGAGTGCCCGCCCCAATTTGAGGCGGAGTCGCCCTTGCGCACGAAAGGGGGCTGCGGGCGTGGTTCACCTGCAGCCCCCTGAGCCTCAAACGAGGGTCTCAAATAAGTGCCTGTCCCCTATTTGAGAACGTGGCACGCTTACTCCGCGGCCGCACGAACGAATTCACGGAACAGCGGGTGCGGACGCGTGGGGCGGCTCTTGAACTCGGGGTGCGCCTGCGTGGCGACGAACCACGGGTGCAGGTCGCGGCGCAGCTCGACCATCTCGACCAGCTCGCCATCCGGGCTCGTGCCGGACACGACCAAGCCGGCCGCCTCCAGCTCCTCGCGGTACGCGTTGTTGAACTCGTAACGATGGCGATGGCGCTCGTGCACCAGCGGCTCGCCGTACGCCTCCGCTGCGAGCGTGCCTTCGACCAACGCGCACGGGTACGCGCCCAGGCGCATGGTGCCGCCCTTCTCGGTCACGCCCTCCTGTTCGTCGAGCAGGTCGATGACGGCGTGCGCGCACTGCGGGTCGAACTCGGACGAGCTCGCATCCGCATAGCCCAGCACGTCGCGCGCGAACTCGCACACGGCGACCTGCATCCCCAGGCAGATACCCAGATACGGCACCCGGTGCTCGCGCGCGTAGCGGGCCGCGGCGATCTTGCCGTCGAAGGCGCGCTTACCGAAGCCGCCCGGCACGAGGATGCCCGACGCGTCGCCCAGCACCTGCTCGGCGTTGTCATCGGAGAGCGCCTCGCCGTCGACGAGCTCGACCTCCACGTGCTTGCCCAGGTGCGTGCCCGCGTGGTGCAGCGCCTCGATGACGGAGAGGTACGCGTCGGGCAGCTGGGTGTACTTGCCCACGAGCGCGATCTTCACGGGGTCGCCCTCGTTTTCCGCATGGTCCTTCGCGGCGAGGAACCTCTCCCAATCCGCCATGTCGCGCTCGCGTGGATCGAGCCCCAGACGCTCGCAGACGCGCAGGTCGAAATCCTGCTCGGCCATCATGCGCGGCACATCGTAGATGGACGGGGCGTCTTCGCAGGTGAACACGCAATCCATGTCCACGTCGGTGAACGAGGCGATCTTGGCGCGCACGTCGTCGTCGATGTGGTGGTCGCTGCGCAGCACGATGATGTCGGGCTGGATGCCGAAGCTCCGCAGCTCCTTGACGGAGTGCTGCGTGGGCTTGGTCTTCACCTCGTGGGCCGCCGCGATATAGGGCACGAGCGAAACGTGGATGTAGCAGACGTTCTCGGCGCCGGCGTCCTTCTTGTACTGGCGGATGGCCTCGACGAACGGCTGGCCCTCGATGTCGCCGATCGTGCCGCCGAGCTCGGTGATGACCACGTCGGCGTCCGTCTGCTCCTCGACGCCGCGGAACTTGGCCTTGATGGCGTTCGTCACGTGCGGGATGACCTGCACCGTGCCGCCGAGGAAATCGCCGCGGCGCTCGCGCGCGATGAGGTCCTGGTAGATGGCGCCCGTGGTGAAGTTAGAGTCGCGCGTGAGGTTCTCGTCGATGAAGCGCTCGTAGTGGCCGAGGTCGAGATCGCTCTCGTAGCCGTCCTCGGTGACGAACACCTCGCCGTGCTGGAACGGGCTCATGGTGCCCGGGTCCACGTTGAGATACGGGTCGGCCTTCTGCATGGTCACACGGTAGCCGCGCGCCCTGAGCAGGCGGCCGAGCGATGCCGCGGTGATGCCCTTGCCCAGCGAGCTGACCACGCCGCCGGTCACGAATATATGCTTTGTCATGGTGTTTGCCTGCGCTTTCCCGTCGAAGATGCTTACTTCCACGGGGTTTTAGTGTACTACCAGCCCACAGCGCCGATAGGTAGCTCTGCAAGTTCACGCACTCGAAACGAAACCTCAGAAAGAACCTCAGAAAGGGGACAGGCACTTTTTTGAGAGCTCGAAGCGACCGTCGCTTTCCCGAGCGCCAAGGCGGCCGCGAAGCGCACCGCTTCAAAGTGCGGTCCCTGTCTCAAAAAAGTGCCTGTCCCCTTTCTGAGGGCCCTTTCCGAGGGCCTGCCGCCGAGGTCAGCGTGCGGTCTTGACGCCGAAAACGAAGTACGCGACGTGGCCAAGCCACACGATGACGAGCACCGCGCGGCCGACGGGCGCGCCGCCCATGAGCGCGAACCCGATCGAGAGCAGCAGCGTCACCATGACCATGATGCGGACCTTGGTGGCGACGCTCATCCCGCGGCCCGCCACAGAGCTCTCAAAAAAGTGCCTGTCCCCTTTCTGAGAGGCACAATCCCTGGACTACAGGCCGGCCAGCAGCTCGAAGACGCGCGCCGCCATGGCGTCGACCTCCTCGCGCATGTTGTCCAGCCAGCGGCGCTGGCTGCCGACGGTCTCCTCCTCGTTCGCCTCCAGCGCGTCGATCGTGGCGGAAAGCGACGCGAGGGGCGTCTTGAGCTCATGCGACGCCCGCACGATGAACGCGCGCTGCCGTTCGGCGGCATCCTCGGCGGGCTTGAGCGCGCGACGGACCATGCGACGGCACACGAGCGCCAACAACAGGCAACCGACCGCCCCCAGCACAGCGAGCATCTTGGCCAGCGAGGTGAGGGAGACAACGTCGGGCGTCACGTCGAGCATGCCGAGCATGCGCCCGGCGAGGTGGCCGTCCGCCACGTAATCCTGCAAGTCGCCGCTCGCATACCACGCGGTGTCCGAATTCTCCCCCGTCTCGGGATCATAGTCCGGGTTGACGCAGGCCACCGCGCTGTCCCACAGGAACGTCCGACCGCCCACCGTGATCAGGCGCTCCCACCAGAAGCGCGCGCGACCGGACGCGAAGGCATCGCTCGCACGCTCGATCAGCTCGGCAGCCTCCCCGTCGGTGAAGTCCGAGTCCTCGCCCGTCGTCACGCGCGATGGGCGCCGCAGCAACGTCACCGTGTCATCTGGAGCGTACAGCGCGACGAAGGCCTCGTGGAACCCCGGCAGGCCGTCCCATGTCGCGATATCGCGTCCAACACTCATGGGCAGAAAATCGCCCCGCTCGGGCCATGTGTAGGCTGCGACGGCCTCGGATGCCGTGGCATATCCGCCGAGCAGCACGTCTGGCTCGGGCCTCTCGGAGGTCATGGTGCCGTACAGCAGGGTCGCGGCGGACTCGTACGCCGTCGTGGCGGAGAACCCCCAAGCGCCCGTGAGCGCCACCACGAGGACGGCGCATGCCAGCACGCTGGACGTCAGCCATAGGCGGCGATACGTCGCGGCTAGCCCGTCCCTCTCTTTCGCACCGCTCGCATGCTTCGCGCCCATCATCGTCTCCCCTCTTCCCGACCCGCGTCACATCGCCCAGCGATACCCGACGCCGCGGACCGTCTCAATCCGGGGCATCGCGCCCGCCTTCTCAAGCTTCCCGCGCAGTGCATGCACGAGCACCTCGAGCCGGTTCTCGCCGCCGATGGTTGACGGACCCCAGAGGCTCGCGACGAGGTCGCCCTTCGCGACGGGCGCGCCGACGCGCGCCATAAGTCTCTCGAGCAGCTGCGCCTCGCGGGGCGTGAGAGCGATATCGCCGGCCCCCGCCGCCGTGGCGACGCGAAGCGAGAGGCCGCGCACATCGAGCTCGGCGCCGAAGGACGCGAGGGCGCGCGGGGGCCGTATCGCCAGCGGGCGGCGCGTCACCGCGCGGATCCGCGCGAGAAGCTCGCTTGCATGGAACGGCTTGGGCAGGTAGTCGTCCGCACCGGCGTCGAGGCCCGCGACGCGATCGTCCACGCCCGTGCGTGCGGTGAGCAGGATCACCGGTACCGATGAGCCCGCCGTCCGCAGGACCTGCAGAACCTCCAAGCCGCTCTTTTTCGGCAGCATGATATCGAGCAGCACGCAATCGTGCGCCCCGGTGAGGGCGAGCTCTTCAGCGCGCTCGCCATCCGTCGCGATGTCGACACCATAGCCCTGCTTGCGCAGGACCTCGGCCTCCGCCTCCGCCAAGCGCGGAGCATCCTCGCAAAGCAAGATGCGCATCGGGCACCTCCCCCATCGTCGATTCAAGAAGAAGGATACCCGAGCAAGCTGAGAAAAAGCTGTGACATGCGGAGCGCTCCGCCGGCGGGCAGCCTCAGAAAAGCCTCAGAAAGGGGACAGGCACTAATTTGAGGCGCAGACGAGACGAAGCCATCGTAGCGGACGGCGCGAGGGCCGTGACCTCAAAAAAGTGGTAGCGGACGGTGCGAGGGCCGCGACCTCAGAAAAGTGCCTGTCCCCTTTCTGAGGTTTCCAGCACCACGCGCTCGACGGCGCGGGCGGTGATCGCCCCGTACGCCGCCATGAGGCCGATCGTGAAGGCGAGCACGCCCGCGACGATCGCAAGCAAGCCCTCGGCACCGATCGCGAACGCGAGGAACGCCACGAGGAACAGCCCGAAGACGTCGTGGACGAGTGCCCCGGCGAGCGGCGCGGCGAAGTAGAGCGCGAGCTGCCGGCGCACGGACGCGCGCATGAGGGCGCGGTCGCACCCGAGCTGTCCCAGCACCCCGTACGCGCGCCGCGCATCGACCGCGCCCGAAAGCTGCTGGAGCGCGAGCACCGCGACGGCGCTCAGCAGGAACACCGCCCCGTAGAAGATGCCGATGTAGCCGATCGGCGCCATCGACGCCGCGATGCCGGCCGAGACCATCTCGGGCGTGCGCAGCCCGATGCTGAAGACGAATCCCGCGACCATCATGCACACGGCCACCGCGACGAGCACGCATACGCAGGCGAGCGCCATCGAGGTGCTGGACACGCGCGCCTCGACCTGCCGTACCGTGAAGGCGGTGAGCCCGTCCCAGTACCGCTCGGAGCGCCCGCGCACCCGATCGCCCCACGCGGCCACGCCCAGGCGCGCGACGAGCGACGTGGCGAAGCAGGCGGCGAAGCCCATGGGGATGATGAACGCGATGAAGTACACCGGTTGGAACACGCACGAGCCCCATACGACCGCGAGCAGGACCGCGGCGAGCACCGCCTGGCCGCCCCGCGCGACCCGGCCGCCGAGGCGCATGCGCTCCGGCGCGCGCTCGGCGGACATGAGCTCGATCAGCGGGCGCCGCGCGATGTCGCGCGCGCCGTCCGCCGCGTTCACCGCGAACACCACGGCGAAGCACCCGGCGGTCCATACCGCAGCGTCCGGCGAGAAGGAGAACGCGAGCCTCCAGGGAACGTCGAACACGAACGCCGCGACCGCGCCGAACGCGGGCGATAGCGCCGCGCCCGCCCCCAGGCCGCACGCCAGCGCCCCGGCGCCCACGAGCGCCGTCTCGGCCACGAGCACGCCCGATACCGCGCCGCGCCCCATGCCGCACAGCTCGTAGAGGGCGAACTCGCGCTTGCGCCGGCGCAGCAGGAAGCGGTTGGCGTAGCGCACCAGGAAGAGGAACACGAGCACCGTGAAGACGGAGAACGCCTGCAAGACGTCGCCCGCGCTCCCCAGCACGCCCATCTGCTCGGACGAGAGTCCCATGGCGCGCAGGTGGTCGGTCGACGCCACGAACGAGTACAGCAGGCACGCCGCGAACCCGAGCGTGACGAGGTACACCGAGTAGTCGCGCGCGCTGCGGCGCACGTTGCCGATGGCGAGCTTGAGAAGCAGTCGCATGATGATCCCTCCGAACGTCTTGACGGCATCCATTCTCGCGGGCGCATGGTACGGTCGCCATCGATTCTGCTTACACGTGGCGAACAAAACCGTAAGGTTCCTGCGAGGCGCGGAGGCACAGGATGCGGGAGAACGCTCCGAAACCGCTTATCGCCGGCAGGGAATAACATCATGCCCTGCCCCTACCCGCAGGCCGTCTCCCTGCGGACGGACCGCCGACGGAGGGGCCAGAAGGGCCCCGAAAACGAAACGGGCGCGGACCCGAAGGCCCGCGCCCCGTCGCACGGCGCCCCATGCAGGGCATCAACCGTCCTACAGCTGGCGAATCGGCGCGCCCTCGATCTCGCGATGGCCAGCGCGCTCGCGCTCACCCCTCGCCGTGGGCGCCGAACCCTGGTCGACCGCCTTGCCGACCTGGGCGGCGTACTCGAGGCGCTCGTCCGCGGGCGACGTCGCCGCCGACCATGTGCGCATGACGCGCGGGACGGCGAAGAACGCCGCGATCGCGAGCAGCGCGACAACCGCCAACAGCATCAAGATCTCGTATCCAGACATGATGGCTCCTTTCCGTCATCGCCTTCGCGCCGAACCCCGGTGCTATCCGGAGTCCTACCCACCTCGTCCGCCGCAAGACCGATAACTCGGCGAATGAAGCCGAACCGCCGCTCACGGACCCTCCGCATCAACCGGCACCCGCCTCTCAAAAAGGGGACAGGCACCAAATTGAGAGGTTCGATACCGTGTCAAAGGGAGCCCCCGCCAACCTCCCTCAAAAAGGGGACAGGCACTTTTTCGAGAAGAGCGCGGTCTTCAGCTGCCGCCCCTTCGTTCAAAGCCCCGTCCGCCTCAGAAAAGTGCCTGTCCCCAATCTGAGAGGCCCACCCACAGCCCCCTCTGGCCATACCCGGAGGCCTGTCGCCCACTCGAAGCGAATCAAAGTAAAGACAACCGCTCCGTTCGCGGCCAAAAACGCCCGTGCTTTGAGGGCCGGATCGGATTCCCTACACCGAACCCACGGCCTTCCATTTCTCCAAGAACGAACGGTAGGCAGGGACTGCGCGCACAAAAGCATACTCGTCTTCACTCTCGACTTCCGAAAGCAGCAGTGCGCCCATTCTGGAGGTCAAATCTGTCAGGTCGTTCAGGTCCGAGTAGCGGTAGAGCGGTCCTTGGAGCGATGCGGAGTCATTCCCGTGCAGCGAAGCCATAACGGCATCAAGAAGCTCGATTGCCTCATCGGCGTCGCCCGCCACCGTCACGGCCGCCAGCCGCGGCATCAGACCCATCCATACAGGCTGACCAAGTGCCTCGAATGCCAACTGAGCGCGGTGCGCGCATTCGAGCGCATCATCTTTGCGGCCATCCCTCAAGGCAATTTCGATCAACCCGACAATCGCCCCCATCAAATCGGCGGCGATGCGAATCACGCGGGCCTCCCAAGTGCGTGCGGCGTCCTCGTCTCTCCCCTCGCGCGCATACAAGATAGCCTGGCGCTCCTCCTTATCCACCGTGCGGTCGGGGATGCCGTCCAGGATACGCTGAGCGTCCTCATACCGTTCTTTCTGCATGGCTTTCGCGATGAGCATTGCGGACGCCTGATCCCTCACCGCCGGCACGGCGCTCTTCGCCAAACGCGCATACGCATCGTCAAGCGCTGGCCGATACCCCTCGGCATCCGCTACTTGCCGAAGCGTGAGCGAGCCGTCGAGATACTGCGTAAGAACGATGGCCAGCTCATCGCTCGTCGGATATAGGCGCATCTTCTCCTGCGCGTAATCGAAGCCCGCATCGTATCCCTCTTCACGCACCAGTCGATCGACTTCGCGCTGTATTGCCAGGCTCTCTTCCTCTCCCAACTCCGGCTCGAACGACAGCAGCGTATTTGCATCCGTTTCGAACAGGCGAGCAAGCGAAGGGATGAGCGTGATATCCGGATAGCATATCCCGCGCTCCCATTTGTTGACCGCAGGGGCCGAAACACCGAGACGCTGCGCCACTTGCTCCTGAGTCATACCGAGCTCGCGACGGCGAGAGCGAATAATCTCTGAGATGTGCATGTCTTTCCTTTCGCCTAAGGACGATATACCGCAGCTGCTTGGCATCTATTTCATCAGCTAGCGACCGCCAACACAATTGACACGCCCTCATGTTTTCGGCAGGAAATCTAACCGCTGGTTAAAACAAGCATGCCCCCGGCGCGACCGCACCGGGGGCATGCAAGCATCTCTAGTCGAAAACGCCGCCTACAGCACACCATCCAACATGAGGTTCACCTTGAGCACGTTGACCGTGGGCTCACCGAAGACGCCCAGGAATCGGCCCTTGGTGCATTGGGCGATGATCTCGCGCACCTCGTCCTCGCTCTTGCCGGTAGCCTTGGCCAGGCGCGGAACCTGATACTCGGCCGCATCCGGAGAGATCTCGGGATCGAGGCCGGAACCGGAGCAGGTCACCAGGTCCACCGGGACCGCATCCATGTCGGCATCGGGGTTCGCGGCGCGAATCTTCTCGACGCGCGCATCCACGAGCTCCTGATACTCCTCACTTGCCGGAGACAGGTTGGACGGAGCGGAGTAGGCCATGAGCTCACCGTTCTCATCCTCGACCACCGACACGTTCTGGATGCGGCCCCACATGTGGTCCTCATCCTCGAAGTTCTGACCGATCAGCTCGGAGCCCACGATCTTGTCGTCGACCTTGATGAGCGAACCGTTCGCCTGATACGGGAACGCAACCTGGGCGATGCCGGTCACGACGAGCGTATAGCCCAGGCCGCAGACAACGGTAAACAGCGCGAACACGCCCAGTGCGCGCGATGCAACACCTTTGAACATACAGACCTCCACTTACATAATGCCGCAGAACGCGAGCAGCATGTCGATGAGCTTGATGAATACGAACGGGGCAATGATGCCGCCCAGACCCCACACGAGCAGGTTGTGGGTCAGCAGCTGTCCGGACGGGACCTCGCGGTACTTAACGCCCTTCAGCGCGGCCGGGATCAGCGCGACGATAACGAGCGCGTTATAGATGATGGCCGAAAGAACCGCGGACAGCGGGCTTGCCAGACCGAGGATGTTGAGCGCGCCAAGGCCCGGGTAGATCGGCGAGAACAGGGCCGGGATGATAGCGAAGTACTTCGCCACGTCGTTGGCCACCGAGAAGGTCGTGAGCGAACCGCGGGTCATGAGCAGCTGCTTGCCGATGCGCACGATATCGATGAGCTTGGTGGGGCTGGAGTCGAGGTCGACCATGTTGCCGGCCTCCTTGGCAGCCTGGGTGCCCGTGTTCATGGCCACGGCGACGTCGGCCTGAGCCAGAGCCGGTGCGTCGTTGGTGCCGTCGCCGGTCATGGCGACCAGGTGACCCTCGCGCTGGAACTCGCGGATCTTCTCGAGCTTGCCCTCGGGGGTGGCCTCGGCCAGGAAGTCGTCCACGCCGGCCTCGGCGGCGATTGCCGCGGCAGTGAGCGGGTTGTCGCCCGTCACCATGATGGTCTTGATGCCCATCTTGCGCAGGTCGGCGAACTTCTCCTTAACGCCGGACTTGATGATGTCCTTGAGGTACACAACGCCCAGCACGCGGCGGTTCTTGGCCACGACCAGCGGGGTGCCGCCGGCCTTGGCGATGCGCTCAACGACCTCGTCGCACTCGGCGGAGAACACGCCGCCGGCTGCCTCCACATAGGCGCGCACGGAATCGGCAGCGCCCTTGCGGATCTCATTGCCCTCGTAGTTCACGCCGGACATACGCGTCGCCGCGGTGAACGGGATGAACTCCATGCCCTTGTCCTCGAGCGTGCGTCCGCGCAGGCCGAACTGCTCCTTGGCGAGCACGACGATGGATCTGCCCTCGGGGGTCTCGTCGGCCAGCGAGGAGAGCTGCGCGGCGTCGGCGAGTTCCGCGGGATCGACGCCGTCGACCGGGATGAACTCAGACGCCTGGCGATTACCCAGGGTGATGGTGCCGGTCTTGTCGAGCATGAGGATGTCGACGTCGCCGGCGGCCTCGATGGCGCGGCCGGACATGGCCAGCACGTTGGCCTCGTTCAGACGGCTCATGCCGGCGATGCCGATGGCGGACAGCAGCGCGCCGATGGTGGTGGGAGCCAGGCACACGAGCAGCGCCACGAGCGTGGTCACAGACGTGGGGTTGGCCATGTCGTTAAGGCCGGCCGAGAAGCAGGAGTAGCAATAGAGGGCCAGCGTGACCAAGATGAAGACGATGGAGAGGGCCACCAGGAAGATCTCCAGGGCGATCTCGTTAGGGGTCTTCTTGCGCGCGGCGCCCTCGACCATCGCGATCATCTTGTCCAGGAAGCTCTGGCCGGGCTCGCTGGAGATCTTGACAATGATCCAGTCGGACAGCACCGTGGTACCGCCGGTAACGGCAGAGCGGTCGCCGCCAGCCTCGCGGACCACGGGGGCGGACTCGCCGGTGATGGCGGACTCGTCAACGGAGGCAGCGCCCTCGATGACGTCGCCGTCGCCGGGAATCTGCTCGCCGGCGCGTACGATCACCAGGTCGCCGCGCGTGAGCTCGGTGCCGGGAACGACGGTGAAGTGCTCCTTGTCCTCGACGGACTCGATGCGATGGGCCTCGACATCCTTCTTGGCCGCACGCAGGGAATCGGCCTGAGCCTTACCGCGGCCCTCGGCAAGCGCCTCGGCAAAGTTCGAGAACAGGTCGGTGAGCCACAGGATGACCGCGATGGCGACCACATAGTAGGTGGGCACACCCGCGTCCTGCACACCGAAGACGGAAGCGACGGCCAGGACGGAGGTCATGACGGCGGAAAGCCACACCAGGAACATGACCGGGTTTTGAATCTGGACGCGAGGATCCAGCTTGGCAAACGAGTCGCGGACCGCGCGGCCCATCATGTCTTTTTGCATAGCCATAAATCTGCGCCCTCCTTTACGCAATCATCTGGAAGAACTCGGCAACGGGGCCAAGCGCCAGGGCCGGGAAGAAGCTCAGGGCACCGATCAGCAGAACGATGAACACGAGCAGGAATACGAACATGCCGTTGGTGGTAGACAGGGTACCGGCGCTCTCGGCGACCTTACCCTTCTTGGCCAGCGAGCCGGCGATGGCCAGCGTACCGACGATGGGCATGAAGCGGGCGAACAGCATCTCAAGGCCGAGTATGACGTTGATCCAGGGAATGTTGCAGTTCATGCCCGCAAACGCCGAGCCGTTGTTGCCGCCGCATGAGGTGAAGGCATACAGCACCTCGGAGAAGCCGTGCGCGCCACCATTGTTGAGCTGGTCGGCAAGACCGGGCACCATGCAGGCGATGGCCGAGCACACCAGAATGGCAAACGGAGTTGCCAGGCACAGGACAACTGCCCAGCGCATCTCACCCGGCTCGATCTTCTTGCCCAGGAACTCAGGCGTGCGTCCGACCATGAGGCCGGCGATGAACACCGTGAGGATGGCGAAGCCGATCATGCCGTACAAGCCGCAGCCCACGCCGCCGAAGACGACCTCGCCCAGAGCCATCTGGAGCATCTGGACAAAACCGCCCAGCGGGGTGTAGGAATCGTGCATGGAGTTAACCGAGCCGTTGGAAGCGGCGGTGGTGTAAGCCGACCACGTGGAGGAGGTGGCGATGCCGAAGCGGCTCTCCTTGCCCTCCATGTTGCCGCCGGCCTGGCCGTCGGTCATCTCGATATTGACCGCGCCGCTATCGGCCAGCTGCGGGGTGCCCGCATGCTCGTTGACGGCGATGACGCCGGTGAAGATCACCAGCAGGATGAACATGGCGGCAAAGATGGCCTTGCCCTGCTTGGTGTTCTTGACGCCGATACCGAAGGTGAAGCAGCAGGCGGCCGGAATCAGCAGCAGGCTGGTCATCTCAATGATGTTGGTGAAGGCGCTGGGGTTCTCATACGGATGGGCGGAGTTCACGCCGAAGAAGCCGCCGCCGTTGGTGCCGGACTGCTTGATGGCGACCTGGGGGGCCGCGGGGCCCTGGGGCAGGAACTGCTCGGTGACCACGCGCGCGTCCTCGACAACCTTGCCGTCGACCTTGACGGTGTCGCCCTCGATCTGGGCGCCGTCGATAACGCTCCAGCCACCGTCGGCATTGGGCTGAACGGCAACGGGCTCGACGAGCTCGGCCTTCTGAGCCGGCTGGAAGTTGGAGATGACGCCACCGGCAGCCAGGCAGATGCCGAACACGAGGTTCAGCGGGATGAGCACGTACAGGACGGTACGGGTGAGGTCGACCCAGAAGGAACCCAGACCCTGCTCCTTGACCTGACGGAAACCGCGGATCAGAGCGAACATGACCGCGATGCCGGTACCGGCGGAAACGAAGTTCTGCACGGTGAGGCCCATGAACTGCACGAGGTAGGACAGGGTGGTCTCACCGGAGTAGGACTGCCAGTTGGTATTGGTGATGAAGGAGGCCGCCGTGTTGAACGACAGGTCCCACGACACGCCCGGCAGGTGCTGCGGGTTGCCCGGCAGGACGGCCTGGAGCATCTGGAGCGCGATGAGCACCACGAGCCCGATACCCGAGAAGGCGAGGACGCTCGCCAGATAGCGCTTCCAGCCCATCTGCTCCCCCGCGTCAATGCGGAGCAGGCGATAGACGCCTCGCTCGACCGGGGCAAGCACGGGCGACAGAAACGTATGCTCACCGTCCATGACGCGCGCCATGAACTTCCCCAGGGGGATGGCGAGCGCGATGAGGACGGCAAAGTACAGAGCGTACTGAATGATGGCACTCATGCTTTACGAATCACTCCTCATGAGAATGTAGATGTAGTAGATAAGAAGTCCGATGCATGTGATTCCGATGATCGGAATGAGGACGTCCATGCGCCCGCTCCTTTCGAAGAAGCCTCTTTCCCTCACGCTGCGTCCGAAGGGGACGCGGCATGAGAATAGTAAACGCCCGTGCGCATTAAAGCGGTGTTAGGGTTGCGCGCCCACGCATTAAGATACCGTAAAGATGCAGGTAGGTGTACATAAAAGCAAGCTTTGGACAGCTATACTCATCCCATGCGCCAGCCCGTGGGCCATATCATCCCGTGCTCGAACCGTCCTGCTCGCGCGAAGGACCCACCGGGTCCTTCGGCTCGTGCGGAACTGCGCGCGGAATGATATGGCCCACGGGCTGGCGCGACGCACTTAATCGCAGCACTCTATAGCGAGCTGTTCCCCCGAGCGGCATGCAAGGTCCGTCGCGAGTTCCGCACGCAAAGGAGCGCCCGGCGGACGCTCCGTCTTGCGCAGGACCGTCCGGGCAGCGGACGTTGCGGGCCCGCCGAGGGAACCCACGGAAGGGAGTCTCATGCCACGTGACACAACCGATGGCCGCGTCGATCCCGATGCGCTTCTCAAGGCCATCGAGCACGATGCCGACGGCGACGAGGAGCATGCACGGCGCGGACATCTCAAGATCTTCTTCGGCTATGCGGCCGGCGTGGGCAAGACCTATGCCATGCTGCAAGCGGCCCACGCCGCGAAACGACGCGGCGTGGACGTGGTGGCCGGCTACATCGAACCCCACGAGCGGCCGGCGACGGCGCGCCTCGTGCGGGGCCTCGAGCAGGTGCCGCACGAGCTCGTCGAGCACAACGGCATCACCCTCACCGAGTTCGATTTGGACGCCGCGATCGTGCGCGCGCCGCAGCTCATCCTCGTCGACGAGCTCGCCCACACGAACGCCCCGGGCTGCCGGCATGAGAAGCGCTACCAGGACGTCGAGGAGCTCCTGCGCGCAGGGATAGACGTGTACACCACCGTCAACGTCCAGCATATCGAGAGCCTGAACGACATGGTGGCCTCCATCACCGGCGTCGTCGTGCGCGAGCGCATCCCCGACCGCGTCTTTGACGACGCCGACCAGGTTGAACTTGTGGACATCGAGCCCGCCGACCTCCTCGAGCGCCTGCAAGCGGGGCTCGTCTACCGCGAGGCTCAGGCGGAACGGGCGCAAGACCACTTCTTCACCGTCGAGAACCTCACCGCCCTGCGCGAGATCGCCCTGCGCAAGTGCGCCGACCGCATGGGGCACCTGGCAGACGCCGCGCGCGTGCTCGGCAACCGCGACTATTACACGAGCGAGCGCATCCTCGTGTGCGTCTCCCCGGCGCCGACCAATCCCCGCATCGTCCGGGCAGCCGCGCGCATGGCCAAGGCGTTTCGCGGAGAGCTGGTCGCCCTTTTCGTGGAAAGCCCGCGCACGCAGGCGATGAGCGAGCAGGAACGCGGTAGGCTGTCGGGCAACATCGCCCTCGCCGAGCAGCTCGGGGCCCACATGGAGACGGTGTACGGCGACGACATCGCCTTCCAGATCGCCGAGTTCGCCCGCCTCTCGGGCATCTCCAAGATCGTCATGGGGCGGACCGGCGAGCTGAAGGGTGCCCATAACGTCCTCTTCGGGCGCAAATCCCTCGTGGAGCAGCTCATCTCCATAGCTCCCAACCTCGACATCTACATCATCCCCGACCGGGCGGCGCCCGAGTCGCGCCCGGACGACCGTCGCGAGCACGGCGGCTTTCGCCCGCCGAGAGGGCGCGACATGGCGCGGACCCTCGGCCTCTCCCTTCTCGCCACCGCCATCGGGACGTACTTCAGGCATCTCGGCTTCGCCGACTCGAGCATCATCTCGCTCTACATCCTCACGGCCCTGCTCACCGCCGTCACCACCGAGGGGCGCGCCTGCACCCTGCTGTCGAGCGTGCTCTCCGTGGTGCTCTACAACTTCTGCTTCGTCACGCCGCTGTTCTCGCTCAACAGCTACGACCGAAGCTACCTCGTGACGTTCGCCATCATGTTCGTAACCGCCATGGTGGCGGCCGAGCTCACCGCGCGCCTCACCAACAACGCCCGCGCGAGCGCCAAGAACGCGTTCCGCACCCGCGTGCTGCTCGAGACGAACCAGCTCCTTCAGCAGGCCGAGGGTATGGAGGCCCGCGCCCGCGTGGCCATGAGCCAGCTCATCAAGCTCCTGCGGCTCGACATCGTCTTCTACCCGGCAAGCGGAGACCTGCTGGGAGACGCGCTCTACGAGCCCGCCGGGACGCAGGACCGATCTGCGAGCATTCTCACGGAGTACGAGCGCGCGGTCGCCACCTGGACCTTCACCAACAACAAGCACGCGGGCGCGAGCACCCGCACCCTGCCCGAGGCGCAGTGCCTCTACCTGGCCGTCCGCGCGGGAAAGGAGGTGTTCGGCGTCATCGGCATCGCGCTGGAGGGACGCGAGCTCGAGGCATTCGAGAACTCGATCGTGCTGTCCATCGTGGGCGAGTGCGCGCTTGCGCTAGAGAGCGACAAGGCGGCTCGCGAGCGCGAGGAGGCGGCCGTGCTCGCTAAGAACGAGCAGCTCCGCGCCAACCTGCTGCGCTCGCTCGGGCATGATCTACGTACCCCGCTCACCGCCATCTCGGGGTCGGCCGCCGTCCTGCGCGAGAGCGGCGATCAGCTGCCGCCGGCAAAGCGCCGCGAACTCGCCGATGCCATCTACGATGATTCGCTTTGGCTCATCGACACCGTGGAGAACCTGCTCGCCATCACGCGCGTCGAGGACGGCGACCTGCATCTCAATCTCACGACGGAGCTCATGGACGAGGTCATCGCGGGCGCGATGACCCATGTGGCACGCGAGGCGCACGGGCACCATCTCGTGGTGGAGCACACCGACGACATCTTGCTGGCACGGATCGACGTCCACCTCATCATGCAGGTCCTCACGAACCTCATCGTGAATGCGTTCAAGTACACGCCGCGGGGATCGACCGTCACCGTAGGGGCGCGTCGATCGGGTGCGGACATCGTGGTAACGGTGGCCGACGATGGGCCGGGCGTCGCAGACGCCGACAAGCCGCATGTCTTCGACCGCTTCTTCATCGCCGATAGGAACAGGCCAGTCGATTCGCACCGCAGCTTCGGGCTGGGGCTGTCGCTCTGCCGCGCGATCGTCGAGGCGCATGGGGGTATCATCGAGGTCGGAGATAATCAGCCCCATGGGGCCGTCTTCAAGTTCACCCTTCCCGCCGAGGAGGTAGAGATACATGAGTGATGCATCGCGGCAGCGTATTTTGGTGGTAGAGGACGACCCGGCTGTCCGCAACCTCGTCACGACGGCGCTCGACCTGCATGGCTACGATGTCGAGCGGGCCGAGACCGGAGAGAGCGCCGTCATGGAGGCCGCCTCGCGCAACCCGGACCTCATCATGCTCGACCTCGGCCTGCCCGATATCGACGGTGTCGAGGTCATCTCCAAGATTCGCGGCTGGTCGGCGGTGCCCATCATCGTCATATCCGCGCGCACCGAGGATTCCGACAAGATCGGCGCGCTCGACGCCGGTGCGGATGACTACCTCACCAAGCCGTTCTCCGTCGAGGAGCTGCTTGCGCGCGTCCGCGCGAGCCTGCGGCGATCGGGGATGGCGGGGACGGACGCGGTCGAGGCGAGCACGTTCGACAACGGCCCGCTTCATATCGACTTCGCCGCGGGCTGCGCCAGCATCGCGGGGCAGGAGCTCCAGCTCACACCCACCGAGTACAAGCTGCTCGCACTGCTCGCCAAGAACGTGGGCAAGGTGCTCACGCATACGTTCATCACGCATGAGATCTGGGGAACAAGCTGGGACAGCGACATCGCGAGCCTGCGCGTGTTCATGCGGACGCTGCGCAAGAAGATCGAGGCCGACCCGTCGCATCCCACCATGATCCAGACGCACGTGGGCGTTGGCTACCGCATGCAGCGCCTCTAGCCTCCCTCAAAAAGGGGACAGGCACTTTTTTGAGAGGAGCGCGGCCTTCAGCCGCCCCTTCGTCCAAAGCCCCGTCTGCCTCAAAAAAGTGCCTGTCCCCAATTTGAGGCTCCGCATCGAGGCTATTCGCTGCGCAGGGCCTCGACGGGATCGCGACGGGCGGCACTGCGGCTCGGGATGAGGCCGGCCACCACCGTGAGCAGCACGGAGATGAGGATCAGCCCCAGCGCAGACGCCACCGGCAGCTGCATCACGTTCTCCACCTGGTGCTCGGCGAGCGCCCAGGCGTTGACGGGGAACGAGACGGCAACCACCACGCCGATGGCGAGCGCGCCGGCGATCAGGCCCTCGATGAAGGTCTCGGCGTTGAACACGTTGGCGATATTGCGCTTGGAGGCGCCCATCGCGCGCAGGATGCCGATCTCCTTCTTGCGCTCGAGCACGCTGATGTAGGTGATGATGCCGATCATGATCGAGCTCACCACGAGCGAGATACTCACGAAGGCGATGAGCACGAGCGAGATCATGTTGACGATGCTCGTCACGCTGCCCATGAGCACGCCCATGTAGTCGGTGTAGACGATCGTCTTGTCCTCCTGCCCGGAGTCGCGCATCTCCTGGTTGTAGCGGTCGATCGCGGAAAGCACCGCATCCTTCGCCTGGAAGTCCACCGGATAGATGCTCACCGCCTGCGGATCGGACTGATCGGCGTAGCCGAGCGTCGACAGGTTGTTCGCATACGTCAGCTTGCCCGCGTTGGCGTAGCTCGCCATGAGCGACGCCAGGTCCTCGGCATCCATGTTGAAATGGATCGCGTTCGCGAACGCGGCTCCGTCCACCGAGAACGCGCTCTGCATATTCGCGGCGAGCCGCTGGGCGAGGTGCGGGGCCATGGCCGCCATGGCGCGCCCGAGCCCCTCTTGGAGCTGGGCGCCGATAGCCGCGGAAAGCTGCGCGCCCACCTGCTCCGCCATGCCTTGAAGCGCCGTCGCCATATAGGGCGCGAGGTCGTTCTCCACGTAGGCGCGCACGATCTGCTCCAGGCGCTCCGACACGGGCTTGCCCGCGACCTCGCCCACCTGCTCGAGCAGCGCGGTGCCGCCCTCCGGCGCATCGCTCGTCGCATACGCGGCGAACTGCTCTACCAGCTTCTTGCCGAAATCGGGGTCGGTGGGGCGAAGCCCCTCGCCATGCGCGGGCAGCCATGCCGTCAGGAACCGCTGGACGAATTGACCCGAAAGATCCACCACCTGCTCGAGCTGGGTCTTGTCGAGCACCGAGTCGTTCTGCAGATCGCCCAGGATCCCCTCGAGGTCGGGCATCGGGGCGCCGGCGAGAACGGAGGAGAGGTCGATCGACCCCAGCGCGCCCGAGACATCGATGTCGATACCGCCCAGGTCGACGCCGGCCAGATTGAAGCCCGATAGGTCGAGGCCCGCCGTCAGCTTCGATGCATCGACCTTGAACGCGCTGCGCAGGCCGGATTCATCCACCGTGAACAGGCTCGACAGATCGACGCCCTGCTTCGCCTCCTCCTGCAGGGTGGCGAAAGGCTTGTCGGTGAAGACGTCGACCTCCGGGTCGGCGAGCTGCTGGCGCACGATCTCGGAGTTCGCGGCGCGCGCCATGAGCTCCTCGGTGAGCCCGTGCGTGTAGGCGATGCCCTGCGAGAGCGCGGCGGACTTCGCCGTGGGGCTCGGCTGCACCACGCCCACCACCTTGAGGTCCAAGCCGTTCGCGACTTGCCGCGCCATGAACGCGGCGTCGTCGGACATGTCGGTCCAGCCGCCCGTCTCGGCGTTCCTGCGATAGGAGTCCGACGGGCTCAGGACCTTGAAGCTCGTGCCCAGCGCGTCGTCGTAGGTGAAATCGGCCTTGACCGCAGGCACGTCGACCTCGCCGGACCCGCTCATGGTACTGTCCACCATGCGATTCAGCTCCGCGGGATCGAGCGCGCCGATGCTGTAGAGGGTGAAATCGGAGATCTTCCCGCGCACGGAGAGCACGAGCACGCATTCATCCGCCGCCTCGGCCCAACGGCCCGCCACCACGTCGTACTGCTCGTCGAGCAGCTCGGGGTTGTCGATCATCTCGCTGAACGCCGTGGTGCCGCTCATCATGGTCCCCGCCATGGCCCCACTCGAAGCGCCGCCGGACATGGCGGTCGACATCGCGTTAGGTGAAACCTGCACGGGATCGCCGCCGTCCGCGTCCGCACGGTACACGAGCGGCGTGATCCCGTAGTCGTACTGGATGGCGGAAACCTCGCCGTCGAGCTCCTTGGCATCCCCGTCGAGAAAGGTCTTGAAGCTCGCCATGTCGTTGGACTTCACGCTCGCGAACATGTCCGAAAGCATCGT
Organism: Collinsella phocaeensis; assembly: GCF_900119895.1. Classification (GTDB taxonomy): domain Bacteria; phylum Actinomycetota; class Coriobacteriia; order Coriobacteriales; family Coriobacteriaceae; genus Collinsella; species Collinsella phocaeensis. The sequence continues at coordinate 92,479 of NZ_FQLR01000002.1, forward strand.
GAACACCGGGATGGGCTTGCTGGGATCCACCGTTTCGGGCGCCACGTCCTTCGAGGTCGATCCCTGCTCCGCACCATCGTCCGCATCCGCATCGGCGCCATCATCGGTCTCCGCAGCGCCCGCGTCCCCGGTCATCATGCTCGTGAGGTCGTAGCTCTGCCGCGCGATGGTGAGCGGATAGCTCGAAAGCGTGTCCTGCTCGACCTTCGCGATGTAGCCGTTCACGCCGTTGGACAGCGCCAAGATCGCCGCGATGCCCATGATGCCGATCGATCCCGCGAAGGCCGTCATGATCGTGCGGCCCTTCTTCGTCATCAGGTTGTTGAATGAAAGCGACAGCGCCGTTAGCAGGCTCATCGAGGATCGGCGCGACGGGGCCGCATCGGGATGCGCGGCCTCGGCGGCGCGCGCGGCGGAGAGCTCGTCGGCCGTCACCGGATTGGTGTCGCCCACCATGTGCCCGTCCTGGATCCGCACGATGCGCGAAGCATAGTCCTCGGCGAGCTGGGGGTTGTGCGTGACCATGATGACGAGCCGCTCGCGCGCGACCTCGGCGAGCAGGTCCATCACCTGGATGCCCGTCTCGGTGTCGAGGGCGCCGGTGGGCTCGTCGGCCAGCACGATCTCGGGGTCGTTCACCAGGGCGCGGGCGATGGCCACGCGCTGCATCTGCCCGCCGGAAAGCTGCGAGGGCTTCTTGTTCACGTGCGCGCCCAGCCCCACGCGCTCGAGCGCGGCAATCGCCCGGCGGGTGCGCTCGGCGCGGTCCACGCCCGCCAGCGTGAGGGCGAGCTCCACGTTGGCGAGCACCGTCTGGTGCGGGATGAGGTTGTAGCTCTGGAAGATGAAGCCCACGCGGTGGTTGCGGTAGGTGTCCCATTCGGCATCGCCATAGTCGCGCGTCGAGACGCCGTTCACCACGATGTCGCCCGAGTCCGCATGGTCGAAGCCGCCCAGGATGTTGAGGAACGTGGTCTTGCCCGAGCCCGAGGGCCCCAGCACGGCCACGAACTCGTTGGCGCGGAAGGTCACGGACACGCCGTCCAGCGCCCGCTGGACCAAGTCGCCCGTAGTGTAGGTCTTGGTGATGTCCCTGATCTCGATCATGCTCGCACGTTCCCATCGATCGGTTGCGTCACCTGTTGATACCCCGAATCGATGCGCTTATCCGAGCGAACGCCTTAAATTCCCGCGCGCCAGCCACCCCGCCAGGCCGAGACGAACGGGTCGAAACCCCTCCCCAGCCGGTCGATTCAACACGGGCGCGCCCACCCGACAGGCGGCGGCCGACGGGAGCCGGCGCACGAGACGCGCCCGCGTCGACACGGCTACGCGCGCTCGGGTCCCTCCGAGGCACGGGCGGCAAGCCGGGCGTTCGTCCACTCGCGGAACAGCTCGTAGAGCACCGCGACGATGGGGATGAAGAAGACGATGCCCACCACGCCGAACAGGTTGCCGCCGACGAGCGCCGCGATCAGCGTCCACAGCGCGGACAGCCCGACCGAAGACCCCACGACGTGCGGATAGATGAACTGGTTCTCGACGAACTGCACGACCAGGTACACGATCACGCACAGAATCGCCTGCTCAGGCGCAGCGAGCAGGGTGAGGAACGCGCCGATCGCGCACGAGGCGAAGGCGCCCACGTAGGGAATGAACGCGAAGAGCGCCGTCAGGAATCCGATGAGGCCCGCATACGGCAAGCCGACGACCGAGAAGGCGAAAAAGATGAGGGTTCCCAGGATGCACGCCTCGAGACACTGGCCGGAAAGGAACTTGGAGTAGGTGTCCGACGCGAGAGCGGCGACATGGCGGATGCGGAACGCGACCCGGGGGTCGAGGTGCGCATCCATCACGCGGACGGCCTGACGGCCGAGGGTTCGCTTGCTCGCCAGCACGTACACCGCGATGACGAACGCGAAGATGAAGCTCGAGACCATGGAGACGGTCGAGCGGGCCGCCGCGAAGACCGAGTTGGCGATCGAGCCGAGCCCGAAGTTGAGCAGCCCTTGGACGCTGCCCGCCGCGACGCCGGAAGCCGGCTTGAAGAGGCGGGCGAGCTCGTCGACATCGACCCCGTTGGCGGCGAGCGCGCGCTCGATCTCCGGCAGGCGCTCGGTGAGCAGCGGGGCGACGGAGCGCGCGGAGGCGACGAGCTGGGGCACGAGCATGGTGACCGCGAGGACCGCGACGCCGACGATCGCAAGAAGCGCCAGCACGATGCTCACGGCGGAGATGGCGCCGTCGCCGGGGCGGCGCCCCTCGGGAAGCGCGGAGGCGGCACGACGCAGCAGGCGCTCCATACCGGAGACGGGAACGTTCAGGACGAACGCCACGCCCAGGCCGAGCAGCACCGGGAAGAATATGTCGACGACCGCGGAGAGCACGCCGAGCACGACGTCGAGATGGCTGAGGCCGACATACAGGCAGACGCCGAACGCCACGAGGGCGGCGGCTCGACGGGTTTGCGTATCGAACATAGGAGCCTTTCGCGCAGACGGCGCCGGCTGCGTGGCGCCCGAGGAAGCGTGGAACTCCTTATACCCGCACTCGAACGCGGTATTCCCCCGCAGGGCGGCGATCGCCGCCACCGACACCGCATCTTCGGCACGGCTTAGCCGCCCTCCCTTCCAGGATCGGGACGGAGACGCTGGGGGCGGCTGAACGAATTAATCCATAACCCCCTGCTGAATTGGACAAATATGGCAAATATAGGTCTGACCGGCAGGGATCGCCCCATGAGAGCGTCCGAAGCGCGCTCGAGGTGCGCGCGAGCGGGTTAATATTACTCGTCCTCATGGCTGTGCGCACCTTCTGATAAATCACGGGAATCGATGGGCCGCGTGCTCGCGCAAACGACTTATATAATTGCCAAATTTGCCCAAGAAAGCAGGGGGTTAAGCAAAAAAATCGATGTAACCCGTTGCGGAGGGGAGCGGAGCCGGGCGCCAGCGCACTTCGGCGTCCGTCCGAACCGGGCCGACAACCCCGCGCGCCCATCCGTACGACCCGCATCCCGCGCGTCGCCCATGTCGAACCCTACTCCCGCCAGAACCCGTACAGCGCCTGGGAGTAGAGCGCGGCTCCGTAGTCCGACGGATGCGAATAGTCGCGCAGGAAGAGCGGGTCATACTCGCGATCCGAGAAATCCGCCGTGCGCACGCCCGCCCGCGCGCACGCCGAGCGCACCATGTCGTAATATCGGGCGCGCACGTCCCGCGTATAGGCCGTCTGGTCGTAGACGGCGCCCTTGACGGGCTGGATCACCACGAGCGGCTCGACGCCCGTCGCCCGGCACACCTCGAGCATCAGCTCGAAGTCCTCGAGCTCCTGCTCGCTGAAATACCCTTCCTCTCCGATTTTCCAGCCGCTCTGGGCACCGGAAAGCCAGGCGTCGTACTTCTTCTCGTACCACGCATCGTATAGGCCGAGGTCGTTCGACGAGGAGGCCTCCACCGCGCGCTCGCGCGCCGCGGCGACGATCCCCTCCCAATCCGGCTCCCCCGAAGCGGTCTCGGGAAGGTCGTCGGGACCGGGCCCCGATCCGTCCGCCGCGGCGCCGTCCTCCCCTGGGGCCCCTGCGCCCCCGTTCGCGCGGAGCCTCCAGGCGAGGCGCAGGTCGTCGACGCGCTCGCGCGCGGCGCGGTCGACGGCGGATGTCGCGCGGGCCAGCGGGCAGGCGTCCGAACCGCCCGAGACGTGCGCCCCGTACTCCTCTGCGCGCTCCGCCACGCGGCGCTTGATGCCGTCGGGAATCGAGGCGTTCGCCATGAAGGCGTCGTAGGCGCCCTGCGAGAAGACGCCCGGGAAGCTGGACTGCGGGTCCCGGTAGCACATGAACCACTGCATGCTGACGAAGACGACCGCGCGCCGGCTCCCTTCGGGCAGGCGCGGGGCGAGGGCGCCGAGCTCGATGGCCTGCCAGAAGTCGTTCGCGCCCGCGCGGCCCGCAACGACCGACGTCGCCCCGAAACGGCCGTCCGAAAACATCGCTGCAGGATGGGCCGGGCCGGCAGGGCCCGGCTTGAGCTCGGAGGAGCCCAGCACGACCTCCGGGGACGCGCCCGCCTCGGCGAGCGCGTCGTATTCGCCCGACATGAATTCCCAGCTCGCCACCTCGTCGTACCCGGGATACTCCGAGCGGAGCAGCTCCGACGGGAGCCCGGCGACGCCGCCCCCGGTGAACGCGATGGCGCAGGCGCCCGCCGCGAGCGCAAGCGCGATGCCGATAGCGGCAAGACGCCTCATGTGCACCTCCTAGAACTCAGCGTAGACCGGGGCCGCCGGCGCGCCGTAGGGCGAGCAGACGAAGAACCATGCGAGGACGGCCAGCAGGGCAAGCGCCGCGAGCGCCCAGGCCGCGGCGGAGCCAATCGAATCGGAGCCGAGAACCTCGCGGCAGCGCGCGCGGCGGCGCGCAAGGCGAGCCCTCCACCGGCACCAGACGCACCCGGGGTCCGGCGACGAAGGCGACGCGCCGCGGGACCCGCGCCCCTTCCCGCCCGCCCCAGGCGAAACCCGGAACGGCCGGACGGACGGGCCCGAGGCGAGAGCCGGCGAGGCGGCCCCATCCCCTGCAGGCGCGGACCCGATCGCCCTCACAGGCGCACCGCGATCTGCTCGATGATCTTGTTCACCGTGTTCATCTCCTCGCGCTCGACCGCGGTCGGGGCTATGTCGACGCCGAACGCCTCCTCGATGCCCACGAGCACCTCGATGGCGGCGAGCGAGTCGAGCAGGCCCGCCTCGAACAGGTCGACATCGCGCTCCTCGCGCACCGCGTCGTCCTCGCAGATGTCCTCGAGCATATCGAGCACCCTGTTCTCGAGTTCGTTTCTCTCCATGTCGTTTCCCTTCTCGCATGCGCGCCGCGGGGCGCGCATTGATAGACGTCGGATGTGCCGCCCCGCCGGCGGCGCCCCGAGCCGTCGAGGCCCGGGGCCGTGGGTCACGCTGCGAACGCGCGGGCGAGCAGGCCGCCCACCTGGCCGGAGAACAGTGCGAAGCCGAGCACCACGAGCTGCAGCGTCACGAACCACGTGAGCACCCGGTACCAGGCCTTCTTGCGGTAGCGCTTATGGAACCCGCAGCGCTTCTGGTAGACCTCGGTCGCCGCCAGCAGGACGCCGTGATAGGCACCGTAGGCGAGGTAGTCGGGCGTGAGCCCGTGCCACGCGCCCATGAGGAGCATGTCGACGGCATAGGCGGCGCACGCCGTCGACAGGCGGCTCGAGAAGACCTTGCGCCTCGTCGCGGCGCGCACGAAGCGCATGAACACGAAGTCCCTCAGCCACGTCGACAGCGTGATGTGCCAGCGGTTCCAGAAGTCCTTCATGTCGAGCGCGCGGTACGGGGCGCGAAAGTTCGCCGGAGTCTCGATACCGAAGCACGCGCTCGCCCCCATCGCCATGAGCGAGTAGCCGGCGAAATCGCAGAAGAGGTACACGGCGTACCCGTAGGCGCGCAGGACCTCGCGGGCGGCGACGGGCAGGCCGAGCGCATCGACGGTGAGCGTGCCGGCGGGGGCGGAGGCCGGGTCGTAGAACCCGCGCGCGACCGTGGCGAGCACCAGCTGCAGGACCGCTCCGGCGAGAAGCATCATGGTCCCGCGCGCGAGCAGGTCGGCGTACGCGGAGCGCGGGCGCGGCGCGGCGAGGTCCGAGGCGAAGCGCCGGGACCGATCGATGGGCCCGGAGGTGAACGTCGCGAAGAACGTGAGGAAGTACAGGTAGTCCAGGGGCGCGATATCGCGAATGAGGCCGTCGCGGATCTCGATGACCACCTGCACCGCGCGGAACGTCGCGTAGCTGATCCCGATGAAGCCGAGCAGGTTGCAGTCGAACACCGCCCCGACCTTGCAGGCGACGAGCGGGGCGAGGCACGCCGCGAGGGCAAGGCGGTACACCGCCATGCTCCTGTTGCCGCCCTCTCGCGCCCAGCTGCGCCAAACCGCATACGTCGCGACCGACGCCGCCGCGACGAACAGGGCGAACGCGCAGGCGCCCCGCGGGTCGCCGGCGAACAGCAGCGCGAGCATCGCCCACGAGGCGACCATGCCGTAGCCCCTGACGGAGCGCCCCGCGAGCCCCAGCGCCACCGCGGGCGCGGACACAGCCGCGAGCGCGATGAAGAAGGACGGGGACGTGTAGAACCCCATGGGGCTACCGCGCCGTCTCGGCGAGTGCGCGACGGTCCACCTTGCCGTTGCCCGTCATGGGCAGTGCGTCGAGAAAGGCCACCTTCTTGGGGATCATGTAGTGCGGCAGAGCGCCGCGCAGGCGCTCCTTGAGGGCGAGGCCAGCGCGGAACGGCGTCGTGGAGAGCGGGGCGGCGGGCACCACGTGCGCGACGAGGTGCGAGACCCGTCCCTCGCGGACGGCGGGGACCACCGCTGCGGCGGCCACCTCGGGCAGGCGCCGCAGATGCTCCTCGATGTCGCCGAGCTCGATGCGGAACCCGTTGAGCTTGACCTGCAGGTCGAGGCGGCCGCGATAATGAAGCATGCCCGCGCCGTCCAGCCATCCCTCATCCCCCGTGCGGTACGTGCGGACGGGCGCTCCGGCCAGCTCGCAGGCACCGAAAGACCGTTCCGTCAGATCCGGCCGGCGATAGTAGCCACGCGCCACCGTATCGCCCTCGATGACGACCTCGCCGAGGGAGCCGGGCGCGCACTCCGCGCCCGAAGCGTCCACGATGCGGATGCGCGTGCCCGGCCGCGCGGACCCTACGGGCAGCGGGTCGGAGGCGCCGGCCATCTCGTCCGTCACCTCGACGGAGGTCACGGCGACCGTCGACTCGGTCGGACCGTAGGTGTTAAGCACGCGTGCCGAGGGGAAGCGCTCGAGAAGCCGCGCGGCGGTGGCGTTCGGCAGGGTCTCTCCGCAAAAGATGGACAAGCGAAGGTCGGCCATGAGGCCTTGGCCGAACTCCGGGTTCGCCAGGCAGAGGGATGCGAACGCCGGGGTGGAGACCCACACCTCGATGCCGGACGACGCGAGGGCGGCGAGCAGGGCCGATGCGCTTTGCTGGGAATCGTGGACCAGCGAGAAGAGCGTGCCGCCGCTCGCCAGCGCACCCGCGAGCTCAAAGACGGAGAGGTCGAACGAGAACGGGGCCTGATCGAGCCACACCGCGGGACTCCCGCCCGAGAGCTCGAGGTCCCAGGCACAGAAGTTGTCGAAACAGTCCGCCGTCACCTCAACGCCCTTGGGGGCGCCGGTCGAGCCCGAGGTGAACAGGATGTACGCGAGATCCTCGCCGGAGATCCAGCGGGAACGGTCCGAGAAGCCGCCCTCCGAGACGATGCGGAAGAGTTCGTCGCCATCGAACAGCTCGACGGCGCATGCGCCCTCCACGCCGGGAAACGGCTCGCTCGCGAGCACCGGCAACGGCGCGTTCCCCGCTATCTGGGCCGCAATCGACGCCACGCGCTCGGGCGGGACCGAGAACCGGTCGACCGGCACGTACGGGCAGCCCGCCTTCATGCAGGCGAGAAAGCACGCGACCATGAGCGGATGCTTGTTGCCGTAGACCATGACCGGCTGACCCGGGGCCGCGATGCCCGCGATCCGGGACGCCAGGGCCTCCGACGCGAGCCAGAGCTCGAGATACGTCATGCGGTCCCCCGCGGACGTGCGCAGCGCCGGCGTCTGAGGCAGCGTCCGCGCCGTGTACTCAATGCTCTCCAGGTACTTCATGCCTCTTCCACCCCTCCGCACGCAAGCGGCGTACGCCGCGGCGAATTCGATACACAGACGAGAAGGCTACCCCCCCCCGACCCCGATCTGGCAAGTACCGAATCGGGTCCGCGGGCGAGGTCGCCGCCAACCATTCTGGTCTGCCAACCTTTACGCATCCTTACCGGCAGATGACAAATAAGTAAGTATTAATCGGGACGCAGCCCGCCGGGCTGCTCCCCGAAGGCCCTCGCCAAGAGGGGCGTACCCTAACGGCGCACCGTGCCATTAGGGTACGCCCCTCTTGGCGAGGGCCTGTCCCCCTTGGCACAGCCGGCAGGCGACATGCAATTAGGATGCCGGACGCACAAGCACGAGCCTGCGCACGACGGGGTGACGTATCATGGAGAGGTTAGCAATCCGCCGGCTCAAGGCGGTCCGCGCACCGCGCGGCCGGCCGCTGCCGCGCGGCACCGACCCGTCCACAAAGAAGGGCAGGACTCCATGGTCTCTCGTGTGTACGTAGAGAAGAAACCCGGCTTCGACGTCGAGGCCCGGCAGCTCAAGGGCGAGCTGACCGCGATCCTGGGGATTTCGGGCCTCACCGGCCTCCGCCTCATCAACCGCTACGACGTCGAGGGCATCGACGAGGAGCTGTTCGCTCGCTGCGTGCCCACCGTGTTCTCCGAGCCGCAGGTCGACGTCGTGTACGACGAGCTGCCGGCGGACGACGCCGCGACCGTCTTCGCCGTCGAAGCCCTGCCTGGCCAGTTCGACCAGCGCGCCGCCTCCGCCGCCGAGTGCGTGCAGTTGATCTCCCAGGGCGAGCGGCCTGCCGTTCGCTGCGCCAAGGTGTACGTGCTCTCCGGCAACCTTTCCGCAGAGGACCTCGACGCCATCAAGGGCTACGTCGTCAACCCGGTCGAGTCGCGCCTGGCGTCCCTCGAGTGCCCTGAGACCCTCACCCAGGAGATCCCCGACCCCGAGCCGGTCGAGGTCATCGACGGCTTCCGCGAGCTCGACGAGGGCGGCCTCGCCGCCTTCATCGCCGAGCGCGGCCTGGCCATGGACGAGGCGGACATCACCTTCTGCCAGCAGTACTTCATCGACGAGGGCCGCGACCCCTCGATCACCGAGATCCGCGTGATCGACACCTACTGGTCCGACCACTGCCGCCACACCACCTTCGGCACCGTCCTCGAGAACATCGAGATCGACGACGCGACCGTCCAGGCGGCCTTCGACCGCTACCTCGAGATGCGCTCGCAGCTCGGCCGTGACGAGAAGCCCATCTGCCTCATGGACATGGGCACCATCGGCGCCAAGTGGCTCAAGAAGCAGGGCATCCTCACCAACCTCGACGAGTCCGAGGAGATCAACGCCTGCACCGTCAAGGTGACGGTCGACGTGGACGGCGAGGACCAGGACTGGCTGTTCCTCTTCAAGAACGAGACGCACAACCACCCCACCGAGATCGAGCCCTTCGGCGGCGCGGCCACCTGCGTGGGCGGCGCGATCCGCGACCCGCTCTCGGGCCGTTCCTACGTCTACCAGGCCATGCGCGTCACCGGCGCGGCCGACCCGACCGTGCCGGTGTCCGAGACCATCGCCGGCAAGCTGCCCCAGCGCAAGCTCGTGACCACCGCGGCGGCCGGCTACTCCTCCTACGGCAACCAGATCGGCCTGGCCACCGGCCAGGTCTCCGAGCTCTACCACCCCGGCTACATGGCCAAGCGCATGGAGGTCGGCGCCGTGGTGGGCGCCGCGCCCGCGAGCCACGTCCGCCGCGAGTGCCCCGCCCCCGGCGACAAGATCATCCTGCTCGGCGGCCGAACCGGCCGTGACGGCATCGGCGGCGCCACCGGCTCCTCCAAGGCCCACAACGTCGAGTCCATCGAGAAGGACGGCGCCGAGGTCCAGAAGGGCAACGCCCCCATGGAGCGCAAGCTGCAGCGCCTGTTCCGCCGCGGCGACGCCTGCCGCCTGATCAAGCGCTGCAACGACTTCGGCGCGGGCGGCGTCTCCGTCGCCGTGGGCGAGCTGGCCGACGGCCTCTACATCGACCTCGACATGGTCACCAAGAAGTACGACGGCCTGGACGGCACCGAGCTCGCCATCTCCGAGTCCCAGGAGCGCATGGCCGTCGCCGTGGCCGAGGCCGACGTCGACGAGTTCATGGGCTACGCCGAGGAGGAGAACCTCGAGGCGACCGTGATCGCCGAGGTCACCGCCGAGCCCCGCGTCCGCATGGCATGGCAGGGCGACGCCATCGTCGACCTCTCCCGCGCGTTCCTCAACTCCAACGGCGCGCCGAAGTTCCAGGACGTCCACGTCCCCGCGCAGGGCGTCGCGCCCATCGACCCCGAGAGCGAGCTGGCACAGGCCGCGCTCGAGGAGTTTGACAGCCTCGAGAACGTCTTCGAGAGCACCGTGCCCATGGTCCCGGGCGCCGAGGAGGTCGATTCCTTCGCCGAGGCCATGCGCCTGCTCGTGAGCGACCTCAACGTCTGCTCCAACAAGGGCCTGTCCGAGCGCTTCGACTCCACCATCGGCGCCGCGACCGTCCTCATGCCCTTCGGCGGCGAGCGCCAGCTCACCCCGAGCCAGGCCATGGTCGCCAAGTTCCCGGTCGACGGCGAGACCACCACGGTCTCCGGCATGGCCTGGGGCTTCAACCCCTACATCATGGAGGCCGACCAGTACCGCGGCGCCTACCTCTCCGTCGTCGAGAGCATCGCGCGCCTCGTGGCCACCGGCTTCGACCACACCAAGGCGTACCTCTCCTTCCAGGAGTACTTCGAGCGTCTGCGCGACGTCCCCGAGCGCTGGGGCAAGCCCATGGCCGCCGTCCTGGGCGCCCTCATGGCCCAGGTCGAGCTCGGCGCCGGCGCCATCGGCGGCAAGGACTCCATGTCCGGCTCCTTCGAGGACCTCGACGTCCCGCCCACGCTGATCTCCTTCGCCGTCGCGGTCGATAAGCTCGCCAACATCGTGTCGCCCGAGTTCAAGCGCGCGGGCAGCCGCGTCGCGCTGATCCAGCCCGCCTACCAGATGGACGACCTCCTGCCCGAGACCGACTCGCTGCTCGCCGCCTTCGGCGCCGTCGAGGAGCTCGTCCGCGAGGGCAGCGCGCTCTCCGTCTCCACGCCCGGCTTCGGCGGCCTGGCCGAGGTCCTGTTCAAGGCCTGCCTGGGCAACCGCATCGGCTTCACCGTCGCGGACGCCTACTACGAGGCCGACGCGCGCGACCTGTTCGACCACGCCTACGGCTGCTTCATCGTGGAGCTCGCCGAGGGCGCGGAACTGCCCGAGGTCGACGGCGTGACCGTGGTCGAGCTCGGCACCACCACCGAGGCCTACGAGCTCGCCGCCTACGACGAGACCCTCGATATGGCCGAGCTGCAGGAGGCTTGGGAGTCCGGCATCGAGTCCGTGTTCCCCTACCGCAGCGCAGCCGACGACGTCGACGCCCCCGAGGAGCTCGTGCCCGAGGAGCGCTACCGCTGCGAGGAGGAGGGCCGCGTCCGCGCGACCTACGGCGGCCTCAAGATCGCCCGTCCGCGCGTGATCATCCCGGTCTTCCCCGGCAACAACTGCGAGTTCGACTCCGCCCGCGCCTTTACCGCCGCCGGCGCCGAGGCCGATGTCTTCGTGATCAACAACCTCACGCCCGAGCACGTCGCCGAGTCCACCCGCGAGCTGGCGCGCCACATCCGCGAGTCCCAGATCGTCATGATCCCCGGCGGCTTCTCCGGCGGCGACGAGCCCGACGGCTCCGCCAAGTTCATCACCGCGTTCTTCCGCGCACCCGAGGTCACCGAAGCCGTTCGCGACCTGCTGCAGTCCCGCGACGGCCTGATGCTCGGCATCTGCAACGGCTTCCAGGCGCTCGTCAAACTCGGCCTGGTGCCCTACGGCGACATCGTGGACGCCACGGCTGACGCCCCGACGCTCACCTTCAACGAGATCGGCCGTCACCAGAGCCGCCTGGTGCGCACGCGCATCTGCAGCGACCTGTCGCCGTGGCTCTCCCAGTGCGACCCCGAGGAGCTCTACACCGTGGCCATCTCCCACGGCGAGGGCCGCTTCGTCGCTAACGACGAGGTGCTCGCGCAGCTGCGCGCCGGCGGCCAGATCGCCACGCAATACGTGGACGTGGCGGGCATGCCGTCCATGGACCTCGACGTGAACCCCAACGGCTCCGTGGCGTGCATCGAGGGCATCACCAGCCCCGACGGCCGCGTGTTCGGCAAGATGGGCCACGTGGAGCGCCGCGGCGACGGCCTGTACAAGAACGTCCCCGGCGAGAAGTTCATGCCGCTGTTCGAGAGCGGCGTCGCGTACTTCTCGTAAGCGAGTCATGTTGGGGCGGGTTTTGCCCCGCCCCTCCCCGTGGCAGCATGAAGGCCGCCGCCTGGAACACATCCAGGCGGCGGCCTCTTTTTTCCCGCCTCAAAAAGGGGACAGGCACTTTTTTGAGGCGCGGGCCTTGTCCGGGGACCGCACAGGGCACGCGAAACCTCAAATTGGGGACAGGCACTAAATTGAGGTCTGTCAGCGGCACGGAAATCGGCATCGGCCGCGGCATCAAGGGCAGTCTCCGGACACCGAATCGGAAACCTTGGAAAAGCGCCCGCCCCTAAACCTCAAATTCGTGCCTGTCCCTAATTTGAGGTGCACGCCCTAACTGCACGCGGTTCTCACGATTGCCCGCTGAGCGCCTATCTCGCATCGCATCGACGTTCTCGCATGCAGGAGAACACGCAGCTCACGATAGCCACCAGCGCGATCACTGCAACGAACGCCAACTCGCCGCCCACCGGCAGCCAGCCCGTTGAGAAGGGATTGGCGCTCCCCGGCACCGACCGCTCGCACAGCGCATGGTCGAACAGCACGGGCACAAGCAGCCATCCGAAACCCGCGCACACGGGCACAACGCGCACGAGCATGCCAACATAGCCCGCACTCATCCGGGCAAGCACGAACGACAGGAGCCCCGCAGCAAGACCCAGGCCCACCATCAGCGCGACGCGAGCAGCTACATAAGCCCCCAGCGTCATGTCCCAGCCGCAGACATAACCGCTCAACGGACCCGTGATAACGCAGTCCATCAGGGCACCAATCCCAGCACCGGCAAGGGGAACGGCCCAGGCGCACAGGCTCACGGCAAGAACGAGCGCCGCCGACAACACCGCAGCCGCCAGCTGCGCGCCGAACACCTTGCGACCGATGCGCGATGACCACTGGACCGCCCGCATGCGATGCAGCTGGTCGCTCACCGCGACAGGAGCCATCACAAACATGGGTGCGACCACAAGCCACGTTGAGAGACGGTTGAGATACGTCTCGATATCCTGCAACCACATGTGCGAGAGATAGCCGCGTGCGCCCCCTTCCCCCTCTAAAGCCTGAAGCCAAAGGTCCATCTCATACGCCCTCTCATGGGAAGGCAAGGCAAGGATCCGCTCGCTCAAAGCGATATCCGCCTTGAGCGCATCATCGGGCTCGCCTCCCGCTTGCTGTACCCCATATTCGCGATCGAGCACCTCGATTGAAAAGGCATCGAAGTCCGCCCGCGTGCGAAGGTCGCGCTCGGCAGCCCCATCGAGCGTCGCCAAATCAGACTCGAACGCCGTCTCCGCAGCGCGTGCTTCCGCACGGATTTCACGCATCTCGGCATCATCGATCGAGGCCCCGAATCTATCCGCCCACTCCTGGGCAAGCTCGAAATGAAAGGTCGCCTGGCTCCCGTTGGGAAAAGCGACTATCCCAGGCCCCTTTCCGACAAGAAACCAGAAAGCGATGCCGGACACCAGAAGCGCCGCAAAGATACCCGGGCGCCATATCCTACTCAGCTCCTGCGCGAACAGACTCATCTATGCCACATCCTTATCGAACCACATGCGCCGCAGCACCGGATGCATGCACCACAGGACAGCGATGCCGCAAATCACAGCTGCAGCTTCTTGCAATGGGATGAACGAACGAAGCCCCAAGTCGGTAAACCACTGGCCGCTCACGGAAAGCAAGGGCGCTGGAAAGACGTGCATGAGTGCACGGGCGACGTGCCATCCGTTGAGCGCGCATGCCGCCTGCGCCCCCAGCGGCGCGATCAAGAGCACGCAAGCCGTTACAGCGGCACGGACCACGCTATAACCGGTTGCCAGCAGGACCGCTTGGACCGTAAGGCACAGCAGCGCCACGAAGCCCGACCCCAGCAGCAGGGTCCACATGAGGTACGAGCCGATCGAGCAATCGAACCACGTCACGAACGGCCGCGCGGAGCCTCCGTCCACCACAACGTTGAACAAGCTCGAAACGCTGCTCTCCCACACGGGACCGATTCCCCATCCGGACAGCGCGGCAACCGCTCCGAAGGTCAGCACCGCGAACGCTGCGTACATCGTCAACGCCCATATCAAGGATGCGGTGAGCCTTGTTGCAACGACGCCGCGCCCGACGGGACTCGACAGCGCGATCGACCGCGCCCCCGTTCGCTCGTCCAGCTCGCACATAGCAAGCAGCGCGGCCATTCCTATGGCAGAAGCCTCCAAGATAACCACGGGCACGAGCGTCCCGAATAAGAATTGGTGCACGTCGAACGTGTAGGCGGCACCGTATACGTCCCGCTCCTGCCTCGACGCCCGCACCGCATCGACCCGATCCTCCCAAGCCGCATATTTCGAAGCCACCAAGTGCGACGCCAACGGCGCATCCATATCGATCGCCGCCGCGGTACCGGCCTCGCCCGCATCAAAGGCGGCAAGTATGCCCTGGGCGTGGGACACGGACCATGCGAGCTGGTCGCGAGCACCGGTCGCCGGACGTGCCATCACCGCATCCAAGAATTCCTGATCCATATGAACACCCACCAGCTGGGCGACCGAAGCGACTTCCGCCATATGCGGAAACAGCCACGAGTTGCCAAAGATGAGCGCACCGTTCAAAACGAGGAAGGCGAACGGCAACGCGACAAGCAGGGGCATGCGAACGATCCGGCGCAACTCTTCCGCAAGCAGTGACAACCCTAGCGAGCGCGATATCGCCGCGCTCAGCGCCGTCATTTTCCTCACCGCCCCTCGCGATACCGCACCAGAAACGCATCCTCCAAGGTGGGGGAAACGGCGCGCGCACCCTCGGGGCACCGTGTCGCGCAGATGCGAAGCATCGTGCGTCCATCGCGCTCCCGCTCTCCCAGCACCTGACAGCCACGGGGAAGTTCCGCATGAACCGGCATCTCGAATATCATTCCAGCAAGCTCGGCGCAGAGTTCCGCGCTGCCCGGATACGCCTTCACGCGACCGTTTTGGATGAATACGATCTGGCCGGCAATCGCCTCGATGTCCGACACGATATGCGTCGACAGAATCACCGTGCGCTCTTTTGCGAGCTCATGAATGATGTTGCGAAAGCGCACGCGCTCGCGCGGATCAAGCCCCGCGGTGGGCTCATCAAGAATGAGGATCTGGGGATCGGCAAGCAGCGCGGTCGCGATTCCGATGCGCTGGACCATGCCGCCCGAGAACTCGCGCATGCGGCGGTCTGCCGCGTCGGCAAGACCTACCAGCTCGAGCAGCTCGTCGCATCTCCGCGCGATGTCGTGCTTGCCCATTCGCTGCAGGACGCCCACGTAGCGCAGGAACGCCCGGGGCGTATAGCTCGGATAATATCCAAACTGCTGGGGCAGGTAGCCTAGCACGGCACGGTAGCGCTCCCCCATCGCATGAATGTCCTCGCCGTTCCAGCAGATTCTTCCCTCGGTTGGAAAGGTAAGCGTGGCGAGCATCTTCAGAAGCGTCGACTTACCCGCTCCGTTTGGCGCTATCAACCCGGTAACGCCCGTGGAAAACGCAAGCGTCGCGTCCTCGATCACAACGTTGCTCTTGAATCGTTTGGTCACGTGTTCGACGGTAAGCATAGCGCATCTCCCCTACGCGTATTCTGCGAACGACATCGTGCAGGCATCAGCAATAAGGCGGACAAATAGGATCGTCGCGGCCGCTGCGACCGCGAAGAACACCACCGCGGGAACGGCGAGCAGCGCCGTGGCGGCTGCAGGGAGCATTGCCAGCAGCATGCCTGCAAGCGCCCAGATGACAATCGGCATCAGCGGGACGACAACCGCCTGAGCCGCCCCGTACATTCGCCCAGCCACGTTAAGCCGAAAGATCAGAAGCGAAAAGGCGCCGAAGGTCGCGAGGCTCGCCGCGGCAAGGGACAGCATCCACCAAAACGAGACCATGCGCGCGCTCGCGACCCAGGCCGCAGCGGCAAGCGGCACGGTAAGCAGAATCGCCATCGCCCCAAACGCCAGCATGCGGGCAGCATGGAACTCGAGAACCGTCATGCGACATGCCGCGCGCCACGCGATTGTTCCGCTCTCGCGGTCCTTCCACGCAACAAGTCCCTGAAGCGCCGCAAAAAACAACGGAGCCAGCATAAAGACCGCGAGCGCCGCGTCCCCGGGTTCTGCGATGAACGCCAAAGGAGCCGCGCCGGCAAGAGTGATGATTCCTGCCAGAATCGCGCAGTCCTCGATCCCGAAGAACAGCGCGCGCAAAGACAGGGCGGCGAAATTGCCCCGCATACGGCCGTATGACGCTTCGCATGAAGGCAGCGCCTCATCGAGAATCGATTCGATGGCGCGATCGCGCTCCTCGCTGCTCAACCCTTCGCGCCATTCCGCTTTGCTCATAGTCGCTCCTCCCGCTCAATGCATGCCCTCATCGCCTTGACCGCCCGGTAGTACTGGGCCTTGGCGGCTGCTTCGCCTTGCTGGGTCGCCCGAGCGATCTCGGCGAAGCTGCTCCCGGCAAACACCCGCAAGCGCACCACCGCCTGCACTCTGGGCTCAAGCCCCAACAAGAGCCCCATCGCCCTCCGCGCCCTGTCCTCGCTCCAAGAGCGATCGATGAGCTCCTCGTATTCATCGCGCATATCCACGGGATCGATCTCTACCCCATCTATGGATAGCGGCGTGAAGCGCATCCGCGCGCGATGCCAATCGATGATCCTATTGGCGGCGATGCGGTAGAGCCACGTTCGAAACGAGGCGCGCCGCTCGTCGAAGGATGCAAGCGCGCGCATCGCCGCAACGAAGACATCCTGCGTCACGTCGAGCGCCTCGTCCTTATCTCGCATCTGATGGGCGACAAACCGGTAGATGTCGTCATAGTGCCTGCGAATCAACTTGTCCGCGCATCGGCGCGATCCTGTTCGAACGATCTTGCGCACCAGCGCGACATCCCCGTCCGCCATTCGATCACCTCCTCGCACGGCATCGCGGCCCCTTGCTATGAGACTATACGTGCGCTCCCTCCATACGTTGCAAATTGGCCCTCGTTCGATTTCCGTATCATGCGCGCGACGGCGCAAGCCCTACCTCGAGACGATATGAGTTGAACATTGGGAGCCCCTCCCCTTGTAGCTCTATCGTGGGTCGGGCGACAATGGTCGTAACGCCAACCGTGGCCGCGCGCCACATGCGACGGAGAGGGGCCCGCCATGTCCAATTATGTCACAGCCATCGGTCTCGACGTCCACGCGAGGAGCATCTCCGCATGCGCCTTCGACCCCATGACCGGCGAGGTGGTCCGGGCCAGGTTCGGCTACGACCCGGCGTCGGTCGCCGAGTGGGTCCTGGGGTTCGAGTCGCCCAGGGCGGTGTACGAGAGCGGCCCGACCGGCTTCCACCTGTGCCGCGCCCTGCGCGCCCTCGGCGTCGACTGCGCCGTGGGCGCCGTCTCCAAGATGCACCGGCCCGCGGCCGACCGGGGCCGCAAGAACGACCGGCGCGACGCCGAGTGGCTGGCCAGGCTCCTCGCCTGCCGCAACGTCGTCGAGGTGTGGGTGCCCGATGACCGCACCGAGGCCGCCCGGGACCTCTCCCGCGCGCTCGAGGACGCCCGCGACGACCTGCAGCGCGCCAGGCAGCGCATGTCCAAGTTCCTGCTCAGGCACGGCCTGGTGTTCGACGAGACGACGCCGGCCGGGCGCCGCAGGTCGAACTGGACCGAGGCGTACTGGAGGTGGGCGAGGTCGATCGAGTTCGGCGAGGCCGACGACGCGGCCGCCTACGAGCACTACATGGACGCCGTGGAGCGCTGCGCCGAGGCCAAGAGGGAGCTCGAGCGCAAGGTGGAGGAGGCCGCCGCGCGCCCCGAGTGGGCGCCTGTCGTCGACGCGCTCTGCCTGGTGAAGGGCATCGACGTCGCGAGTGCCTTCCTGCTCGCCGCCGAGGCCGGCGACTTCTCGAGGTTCCCGACCGCGCCGTCGTTCGCCTCGTGGTGCGGCCTGGCCCCCTCGGAGCGCTCGAGCGGCGAGACGGAGTCGCGCGGCGGGATCACCCGCGCCGGTAACGGCCACGTCCGGCGCGCGCTGGTCGAGGCGTCCTGGCACGTCCCGATGTCGACGAGGCACCCCAAGAAGCCGAGGCCGGGCCACGGGGTCGCGCCGGCCGTGTCGAGGCACGCCGCGAAGTGCAACCGCCGCCTGCAGGACAGGCGGGACGCCATGTCCCAGGCGGGGAAGAGGCCGTGCGTGGCGAACTGCGCGACGGCCCGCGAGATGGCCTGCTGGGTCTGGGCGATAGCGCTCATGGCCCGGTAGCGCCCGCGGCCCCATAGGAGTCCGACCCCGGGGGCTCGCCGCGCTCGAGGCCGTTGGGAGGCCGTTCCAGTCCTTTTTCTGGGCGGCGGGAGACCGCCACGCCCGCCACGAGACTGCGACCGAGCGGAGGCCCCCAGCCGTAGCAACGAGATGCGGTTCCGACCCGCGGATATTAGAGTGCCGAACGTGCGTCGAGCAGACACGCCCTCAAGCGGCGCGGCCACCGGGTGAAGATAGATGGACCCTGCCCTCCGCGGTAGCTCCGCGGAGGGCAGGGCCTTTTTGCCACTTGACAATGTTCAACTCATATTAAAAAGCGCCCGCCCCCTAAATCTCAAATTCGTGCCTGTCCCTTATTTGAGGTGCTACCCTCAAAAGGACCGCACCGCCGTCGCCATGAAGGGACCCACCATGCACCAACCCATGAAGCAACTGCCCAAACGCGCGATCTCCGAAGACGAGGCGCGCGAAATCCTGTACGACGGCGAGTACTGCGTCGTCGCCACCGTCGACGCGGACGGCCACCCCTATGCCACGCCGCTCTCCTACGTGCTCGACGGCGACGTCCTCCTCATCCACACCGGTGCCGCCGGCGGCCAGAAGACCGACGACTGGGAGCGCGACCCGCGCGTCTGCGTTACCGTCGCCGTGGACATGGAGCCCGTCTTCGTGGAGAAGAACGGCGAGCCCGGGTTCTTCACCACGCGCTACGCCAGCGTCATCGCCACGGGCGTCGTGCGACGCGTCACCGACGCCGCCCAGATCCGTCGCGCACTGGCCCAGCTCTGCCTGAAGTACGCGCCCGAATACAAGGACGAGATCGGCGGCGCCATCGAGCGGGAGCTGCCCGTCACCGCCGTATGGGCCATCGACCTCGAGCACATTTCGGGGAAGGCCGGACGCCGCGTCCCCAACGGCAAGGGGGCCGTCGCGCGTCGCTAAACCGCGGAGCGAACCGGCCCCGCCTGCCGACGGCGCAGAAACCGGCGCCACGCCCCGGCGACGACCGCCAACTCGAGCGCGGTCGCGAGCGCGATCGTCCACGCCGGCAGCACGTCGAACAGGACGCCGAAGACGGCCTGGCCGAGCGGCGTGGCGCAGTTCACCAGCGTCATGAAGAGCGCGATGAGCTTGCCCACCAAAGCCGACGGAGCCCCTGCCTGCAACTCCGCCAGCATGCAGGAGCCCATGAGGCCGCCGGACATCGTCGCGAACGCATAGCTCGCCGTCAGGACCAGAAACACCGCCATGGGCGCCATGAAGGCCGCAGGGGACAGCACCCAGGCGGCGACGCCTATGGCCGCCGCGATTCCGCCCACGTAGGGCGCCGAACGCCTCAACGAGAAGCGCCGCGGCGCGATGGCCAGCAGGCTGTGGCCCACCAGGCTTCCCGCCCCCATCGCCATCTGGGCAAACGAAGCATACGCCGCGGGGAGCCCCAGCGTGATGGTGACCACGTACACGGTGCCCACGCTGATGAGCGCGCCCGCCGACACGTTCACGAAGGTCGCCGTCGCCATACCGCCCAGCAGCAGCGGCTTGTCGCGCAGATAACGGACCGCCTCGGCCAGGTCGTCGCGGACCATGGCGATCGCACCGCCCTCCCACGAAGCGGGCTCGCAGGGAAACCGCACCGCGAGCGCCACCACCGCGCCGGACAGCGCGAACGCGGCGAGCGACACCCAGACCACGGGCACCAGCCCCACCGCACCGTAGACCGCCGCACCCACCACGGGTCCGCTGAGCGTGGTCAGGCTGCCGATCTGGCTGACGAGCGCCACGCCGCGCGGCACGTCGGGGGCGGCGAGGACGAACGGCACCGTCGACTGGATCGACGGCTGGTAGAGCGCCTGCGCCATGAACGAGGCCATGGTGGCGAACACCACCAGCGCAAAGGGGTCCCCGGTATCCTTGAGCGCGAGAAACACCAGCAGCACGGCGACCAGCGCGGCGTTCACGCCCATCATGATGCCGCGCTTGCGCGTGCGGTCCGCCAGCACGCCGCCGATCGGGCTCAGCAGCGTATAGGGCACGAAGCCGCATGCGATCGCCAAGCCGAAGCGCGTGCCGGAGCCCGTCACGTCGAGCAGGTAGAGCGGCAGGACGAACTGCAGCACCTCCTGGCCCAGCAGCGAGCAGAACTGCGCGAGCAGGATCAGCGCGAACGTGCGCCTATCCGATTTCCCAACCATCGTTCCCATCGAGGCCGCCCTCCCGTACGTTTATACATACTGTTGGTATGTTATTTACTGCTGAGAAAAACCGCCGCAGCGGTTCCTCTCCCACATGCGCCCGCGGGGCTATCCCCGGGGCCGCGCGCCTTCATCCGCGAGCGAGCCTCCATAACGGCGCCGCCAGGTTTCCAAGCTCACCTGCGGATCCAGCACGATGTCCAACCCCATGCCCTTCATAAAGGCATTCATGAACGCCACGCGCCGTGCCTGCTCCTCCTCATCGTGTGCAGGGAAGAAGGCCGGAACGCACCACAAGTTGTTGAGCAGGGCGATCGCCTCGGCAAGCTCGCGCGGATACTCGGTCTGGATGGTCCCGTCCTCCACGCCCTGCTCGATCACGGGCACCATGAGCTCATGGGCGCTCACGGCGAACAAATCGCGATACTCGGTGGCGAGCATCCGCGGGTTCCTCATGGGATCCAGCTCGGGGTCGGCCTGGGAGAAGAAGGCCGAGTCCACTCCGCGCGCACCGTTGTCGAACATCGCCTGAATCTTCTCGCGACCGGTCATGCCCTCGGCATCGCGAATCTTACGCAACCGCTCCACGCCGGGCGCCATCACGCGGTCCATGGCGGCGAAGAAGATCTCCTCCTTACTCGAGAAATGATGGTAGACCGCCCCCTTGGTGAGCCCGCCGAGCTCGTCGATGATGTTTTGCATGCTCGTCTGCTCGTAGCCGCGCTCGACGAACAGGCGCATCGCGACGTCGAGGATCTTCGCGACCGTCTCCTCGGGGTGCTTGTTTCTCGCCATAGCGTGCCCGCCTCCTCATACATACTATTGGTATGTATAGTAGTCTTGAATGCACCCCGCCGCAAGAGACGAGACGATGCAGCATGCGCGGGGCGGCTCCGCACGGGAACCTCAGAAAAGGGACAGGCACTAATCTGAGGCAGAGGTTAATCCGAGACTGCTGGCTGCGATGACTGTCGGCTTCGCATGTTACGTCGAACGTCCCGCCTCAAATTAGTGCCTGTCCCCTTTTTGAGGCGGCCATCCGAACCAGGCGAAGGGAAGAAGCAACCATGAACAGCGAGCAAATCCGCATCGACGAGAACCGCGCCAGCTGGGACGACCGCGCCGAGGTCCACGCGCGCGGCGGATACGGCGACCTCTCCGCCCTCACGGACGACCCGCGCGCCATCACGAGCGTCGCCCGCAGGGACTACGAGGCGTTGAAACCGCACCTGCCGCGCAACTCGATCGAGGGCCTCAAGCTACTCCATCTGCAATGCCACATCGGCACCGACACCCTCTGCTGGCCGCGTCTGGGCGCGGCCGAGACCTGGGGGCTGGACTTCTCGCCGTGCGCCCTCGCCCACGCGCGCGAATTCGCACGCCAGGCGAACGTCGCGGTTCACTACGTGGAGGGCGATGCGCGATGCGCGGTAGATGCGCTCCACGATCACGCCGGCACCTTCGACGCCATCGTGACCAGCGCCGGCACGATCACCTGGCTGCCCGATCTTATCGATTGGGCGCGCTCCATCGAGCGGCTCCTCGCTCCCGGCGGCGTCTTCATGATCCGCGACGACCACCCGCTGCTCGCCGCGCTCGGCTTCAGCGGCATGGGCATCTGCGGCGACTATAAAACCGGCGCGCTCAGCTCCTACGACATGGACGTCACCTACACCACCGATCCCGGCAACGACGCCGCGCAGAAGCTCGCGCACACCAGGAACCACAACTGGACGCACGACTTCGCAGAGATCGTGGGAGCGCTCTTGGGCGCCGGCCTCTCCATCGAAGCGCTCACCGAAGACGAGGTGGCCGAGTGGCGATCGCTCCCCATGCTCGAGTTCCACGCCGCAGACGAGTCGTGGCGCCTACCCGAAGGGTCGCCGCGGCTGCCCCTCATGTTCACCATCGTGGCCCGCAAACCTCAGAAAGGGGACAGGCACTAATCTGAGGCGGGGCTCCGGCAGGAAGCGGCACGCAAGCAGCCTGCGCCCTCGACATCACGCCCGTTTGCAGACCACCGCCTTCGATGCGGCGTCTCGATTTGTCGCCATCCTCAATTTGAGGTTTCACGCCCCTGGCGCTAGACTAGCAAGGACATATTCGCCCCCTTCTCCGGATGGGAGCGGCGCGCGAGCGCTCACGTGCCGGCACCGTAGGACGTTGAAGGTGGCCGGCGGGTGGGCGCTCCTTTTCATAGCGCCCGATGGAATAGGAGTGCATCATGAAGAAGTTCGTCACCGACACCTCATTTTGGAAGCTCTTTCCCGGCGCGTCGTTCGGCGTCGTCGTCGCGCACGGCATGAGGCCCGCGGCGGACGTGGCGCCCGAGGACGCCGCGGCCATCGAGCAGCTGCTCGCGCGCGCCAACGCGCAAGCCGAGCGCCACCTGGAGTCGCCCACGCTCTCCGAGAACGCCCCGGTGCGCGTATGGCGCCAGGCCTACCAGCGGTTCAAGACCAAGCGAGGCGCCCGCCGCTCCATCGAGAACCTGCTCAAGCGCGTCCTCAAGGGCATCCCGTAGGTAGCATCTCGCCGTCCGTCGACATCTACAATGCGATCTCGCTCAAGTACGCGCTGCCCCTCGGCGGCGAGGACATCGACGCCTTCCAGGGCGACCTCGTCCTGCGCGTCACCGAAGGCGGTGACGACTTCACGCCGCTTGGCGAGGGCGCCGAGAACGACCCGACGCTCTCCGGCGAACTCGCCTACCTGGACGATGCCGGCGCCGTCTGCCGCTGCTGGAACTGGCGCGACGGCGTGCGCACCGCGCTCACCGACGAAACCGAGAACGCCTTCCTCATCGTGGAGTGCGCCGACCCCGCGCGCGTCGAAGACTGCCGCGCCGCGACCGATGAGCTCGCCGAGCTGGTGGAGCGCCACCTGGGCGCGACGATCGCCGTCCAGGAACTCGTGACGAGCGAGAACCGCGAGGTCGTCATCGCCTGACCCCGGACCCTCGAAACTGCCCAGCGATGGACGCGGTGACCGTCCTGCTGCGTCCATTCTGTACAAACTGGTCAGAATAGGTTGATTTCGCGCCGATAGGACCTCTCTGAGTCCGTCCTGGAGACCACTCCATCGACCCAGCGCGCACCGACCGCGTCAAATTGAGGCGCTTCCGCATCAGGAGCCGCATATCTTGGGTCTCTTGACCATTTCAACCGCAACGCGCTGCCTTTCCCAAGAGATAAAGGGCCATCACCGGCGCGATATTGATCCATTTTGACCACACTTTGAAACACGAAGCGGTGAAACAGGAATGCTCAGGTACATCCGGCGCTGCGACCGGCTAAGCCCACGGGCAACGCACGGACGCGGGCCGAAAACAACAGGCACGCCTTCGCCCCCGTCTCCGTGCCAGCCCCTTCAGCACCCTAAGGCGCTCGCAAGCCTTCCCGCCAGCATTCAATCAAGCGTCCTTCGGACCATGCGGCGTTGGCGGGACTCGTCGAGGGCAGCACGACGGCCCGCATACCCGTTTGCACCTCAAGGTGGCGCTTGTAGAGACGCGCGGACGTCGCGCCGTTGCAAATCACCCGCTCGATGGGAGCCACCTCGAGAATGCACTCGATACGCGCAGGCACGACATTTCTGATCGACGCATCGCTCGAGCCTTTAATATCGCAGCTCTCGATCACGTCCCACAGCGCGATGCCGTGCCGAAGCAGCAGCATCCGCTTGGCCGCAAGGTCATGATCGCCCGGCACCTCTTCACCCAAGCAGGCGGCGATCACGCGCCAAAAACGATTGCGCGGGTTGCCGTAGTAGAACTCATTCGTACGAGAAAGGGCCGAAGGAAACGATCCGAGCACGAGCGTACGGCTGTGCCTATCGAACACCGGATCGAACGGCTGAACGATATGCTGGTACTCTGCCATCTCAACCCATCCTTTCAGCCCGAACCCGCGATGGCCGAATGCGCATCGCGCCCGCATCCCCACCCGCAACTGATGCGCGCCGGTGCCCGGTGTGCCCGAATTCGGCCGCCCGCGCTCGAGTCAAGCGCCTCAGCGCGCATGGGCATCTATCGCGTCACGCAACCAGGCGGCGCAGCCCGCAAGCCTTCGGTCGTAATACGCGCGAAAGCGGTCGTCGCGCATGTACATTTCAGCAAGGCCCCGATGGGCGGCGGGGCTATACGACGGCCAGGTGTACCCCAGCCACTCCCTATGCAGCGCGCACAGATGCGCACCGAGCTCCCCCTCCGGGTCCGCGCCGAATTCGACCGCACGCTCGACGTCGGTACGGATCTCCTCCTCAAGCCGCCTCCATCTCTCGAATTCGGCAGGCCCGAGCCCCATGACCTTCTGTGCGGAAGCATCGACCGCAACGTCCCCGTAGCGCGCACGCGCCTCCATGCCGTGAGCCTCTTCGTTGCTCTCGACCATCGCGCGCTTCATGCCTTCGAACTTCTCTCGATCGCTCATGGCTACCCCTTCCCTCTCACAGCGCAACGTCGCCTCCACCGTCTCAATCAGGCGATCGATCTCGTCGCGTTCGCGGCGCAAGCGCTCCAGATGCTTAATAAGAAAACCTGCCCGTTCAGACGGCTCGGCGCACAGGCACTCGGCGATCCGCGACAGCGGCACCCCCGCTCTGCGGAGCAGCAGGATCTCCTGGAGACGGTCAAGATCGCTCGACATGTAGCGCCGATACCCGTTCGCCATCCGCCTGGGAGCGATCAGCCCCGCCTCCTCGTACAAGCGCAGGGCGCGCGGACTCACTCCGCTCATCCGCGACACCGCGCCGATACCGTACCCCTCATGCGCCATCGGACACGTCCTTCCCTCTTGTCATGCCCAGCTTAAACCCTAACTCTACGTTAAGGTCAAGGGCAGACGGCAGCTGGACAGAAGATGCCGCCGGAGCGCCACTGAGATACACTGACCGGATAAAGTCCCGAGTCGAAAGGAAGCAACCATGGATATCCACACGGACCGCCTCGTCCTGCGCCCATGGGACGATGCGGACGCACCCGCCCTGTTCGAACTCGCCCGCGATCCGCGCGTGGGGACGGCGGCGGGCTGGCCTCCGCACACCGCGGTTGAAGAGAGCCTGGAGATCATTCGCAACGTCCTGCGCGGTCCGGAGCAGTACGCGATCGCGCGCAAGGACGGTACGCTCGTCGGAGCAATCGGCCTGATCGGCCACGAACGCTGCAGCTATGTCGAGGCGGAAGATGAGTTCAGCGTGGGCTATTGGATCGGAGCGCCGTTCTGGGGACACGGTTACGCCCCCGAGGCCCTCCGAGCCCTCATGGAGCACGCGAAACGCGACTTAGCGGCCCGCGCGATCTGGGCGGACCATTTCGAGCAGAACGAAGCTTCCCATCGCGTGATGGAGAAATGCGGACTCGAATACGTGCGTCGCCAGCCCGCAGCAGAAATGCCCTTCACCGGCGAAAACAGCACGATCGTCATCATGCGCCGGGAGCTTTAACGCAAAAAGCGCGAGCCCTGAACCGCCTCCAGTCGCATCACGAAAACGCGCGCAGACGTCAACGGCGTCTGCGCGCGGCGTGTGCATATGATAGAGGAGCGTGTATTTCGGCTGCGGGACTAGCCGACGAGCTCCCTGACAATCACCATGAGGTTCTCGACCTCGTCAATCTTCGTGCAGCCGGTCTCCTTATCGATAATGGAGCTGTACACATGCGGGATGATCTTGGGCACGCCGGCGTCCAGGATGATCTGCATGATCTCGCGGAAGTTCTCGGGCGTGATGCCACCGGTGGGCTCGAGGCAGAAATCAGCCTCGGCGCAGGCCTGCGCGACGACGCGAAGCTCGTCGGCGCACTTCAGTCCTCCCATGGGGAAGAACTTAATGGAGTTTCCGCCCATCTCCTTAATCATGGCGATGGCGGTCGCCACGGGGATGTCGGCAGGCTCGGAGCACTCGCGGGACAGCGGGCCGGTGGAGACGCGCACGAGGCCGGGCGTCCCCGAGGGCGAGATCATGGCATTGATGTGGCAGTCGTCGTTGCCCACGTTGGCGCGCGTCCAGCCCACGGCGCAGAAGGCCTGGTTGAAGTGGTGCGCCTTGATCTTCTTGGCCACTTCGGCCACGGCGCGCCACTGGTTGGGGTTGCCGCCGCCCAGGCCGACCGAGAGGTTGCCCTCGAGCACGTCCATGTACTTCTCCATGTCCTCGATCGCGCTCGAGACATCCGGGTAGTCGGCGGTCAGGACGCCGACCTCGACGTGCTTCTCGGCGGCCGCGTAGATCTCGCGGGCGTTGTCCAAGCTTCCCGCCAGGACATTGAGGCACACGCGGTCGTTGTAGTAGTTGATTCCAGTGGCCATAGTGTTATCCCTCCATAATAATCGATTGAAGTTTCTCGACGATGAGCTCCTTATCGCCCTCGACGAGCGGACGCGGATCGAAGTCGATCTTGCCGAGGTTCAGGAACTCCGTGCGGGTCCACACGGTCGGATCGCCCGCCAACAGCGCGTCGTTGACCTCCGACATCGTCCTGCCGACAACGGCGCCAGCATCGAGCTCCACGCGGCAGCGCCAGATGGCACGCCCCGCCTCGTCCTGAATCACCTGGGCCTTCAGGCCCCCGATGGCTCCGATATGGTCGGCAAGCCACGTCGCGGTGTCGAGGTTATGGCGCGCCTGCGCCTCGTGATCGCGCTCGTCGTACTGGTCGAGCGCTTCGAGCAGGCCCATGATCTGCTCCTTGCCGACCTTCATGGCGCGGCCGATGCCGTGGTACTGCTTGCGGACCGCATCGATGATGTCCGCGCGGCCGCAGACGAACCCGGACGTCGTCGCCTCGAGCGCCTTCGCGCCGCTGTAGCAGACCAGGTCGGCGCCGAGCGCGATGTACTTGCGGAAATCCTCCTCCGCGGCGCAGTCCATCATGAACGGAAGGCCATGCTTGTGTGCGATATCGCGCATGGTCTCGATGTCGACCATGCCCTTCTGGACGCAATGGTGGCTCTTCACGTAGAAGAGAGCGGCCGTCTTGGCAGTGATCGCCTCCTCGATATCGGCCGGCACGACCTCGTTCGCGCAACCGACCTCGACCGGAACGCCTCCGCCCAGGCGAATCATCGTGGGCATGGGTGCGCCATACTCCACCGAATGGCCCTTCTGGATAACGATCTCGTTAGGCAGGCCCGTCGAATCGGGCAGACGAGCAACGTCACTCCACCTGCCGCGCGTGACAAGCGCGGCAACCGATAGCGCGATGGCGGCCGATGCGCACGAGGTGGGGCAGGCGTCCTCCGCCCCCGTGTGCTCGGCGATCAGCTCCCCCGCACGCTTCATAAGGTCGTCGATCACCACGTAGGACTGACCGCCCGCCACAGCCGCCCGAGCGACCCTGTCGCTGATGGTGGACACGCCGAGCTTCGTCATGCGGCCGCTCGCGTTGATGACGCGGGGCAGGCCGATCTCCGTGTAAACGCTCATGTTCCCCTCCTTATCGCGCGCCCGGCAGTATCACCGGGCGCGCAGCGTTCGTTACATGGATGCGAGAATCGTCTAGGGGATGAAGATCGCGCCCATGATCATGGCACCCAGGATCGCGCCGCCGGTCATCTCCTTGCCCCACTTGTAGAAAATGGCGGAGCCGATGATCGCGCCGATGCCTGCGTACACGTTATAGGAGGCGGCGCAGATGACGATCATGGGAGCGAGATAGCGTCCGGACGCGTTGCCCGCGCCCATCATGATGCCCGTGCCGCCCACGGCGACACCACTCGGGACGAGCTTGCGGATCGCGATGATCACGCCACCGATGACGACGCCCACGATGGCACCGAACAGGAGCGCGACGAAGAAGTTGGACAACGGGAAATCCCAGCCCATGGAGAGCAGCAGGCCCGGGATACCGATGCCCACGCCGGTCATGAGGGAGCCGCCGATATCGAGAAGACCGACGAGCGGGCCCTCGAGGATGCGCGCAATCAGGAAGCCGGCGGCGAAGCCCGCGGCGGCGCTATAATCGCCCGTCTCCATGCCACCCTGAAGCATGGCCACAATGGAGACCTCGTTGAAAGCGCCGGTGCCATGGCTGATATACAGATACGTGCCGGCGAAGATCGAGGCCGCCGCACCCATGACGAGCAGGATGAAAGTCCAATCCTTCATCAGGAGTTCGTTAAGCTTGTCCATGAAGGACAGGTTTTCCTTTTCCATTCCGTTCACTCCCCTCTTAAGCCGCGGCAACGAAGAACTGATCGAAGAACCCGCGGAAATACGCAATGGCCACGAACATGATGACGACGACCGCGATCAGGATACGCACGACGTTGGACTTGTAGCCGTTCTCCTCGGCGGACTTGCCGACCAGGATGCCGAGCACGAGGCCGGGCAGCGCGTTACCGGTGACCAACGCGGAAACGCCGCCGAGGACCGTCGCCCACATGCCGCACATCTTGCCGCCGTCGATCGCCGCCAGCCAGAAGATGGCAGGCATGACGGGATTGATGAGATAGGTGGTCGCGGGCACCAGGACCTCGGAAGCGATCGTGGAGAGCTTCTCGGGGATAACCGCGGACAGGGTGTTCAGGAACGCAACCACGACGGCACCCACACCCGCTCCGGCGAAGAGCATCTTCGCGGGATTCTGCAGGGTTTCCTCGACATTCTTGTTGCCGAACAGCAGGATGCTCGCCGCCCAGTTGGGGACGATGCGGTGGAAGACGTCCTGGGTGAGCGCGCCTGCCGCGACGGCGGATGCTGCGGACGAGAACAGGAAGCCCAGGCCGAACGAGAAGTGCGAGATCGGGTCCCCGCCACAGGCGTTCAGCTCGCCCAGGGTGCGGAACGACCCCATGGCCTGGACCTCGGGGGCGCGGAACATGCGCGCCGCGCCCGCTGCCAGGCAGCCTCCGCCGACCGCACCGATGATCAGCGAATAGATGAGTACCTCAATCATGTGTCTATCCCCTTTCGTTGATGTTCAGGTATTTCACATCCACGACGATGCGAGCCGTCACCTCATAGGTCTTTTTCTGACGAGGCCAGAAGAACAGCATGAAGTGCTCGGTGGTCTCCTCCACATCGACCTGATCGAAATACACGGCTTTCGCCTCCATGTGGATAATGGGCTGCGAAATCTCCTGGAAGATCTGTTTGCGCATCTTCTGGAACAGCTTTCCCGTGAGATCCTGGAGCGACTCGCCCCGGGCGCTCACGGTCATGGTGTGCTCCATTTCCTCCAAAAGCTGCACATCCGATCCGTCTGCAGCGACGCGCTTATCGCTACTCATCCCCATGCGCCTCGCGGTAGGCCTGCACGAGACGCTCACCCAGCTCCTCGGTATCCAAAAATCCCAGCCCGACGACCTTGCAACCCTCCTTGACGGCAGTGCATGCCGCATCAACACTGCGAAGCTCGTAGCGTGCCGGGTAACCGTACTTGGTCTGAGCGGTCAGCGCACCGGCGCCACCGCTACCGCACTGGCTGACGCCCAAATCGGCGCCCATCTCATTCATGACGTCACCAAGCTTCATATCCGCCGCCATGCCCGGAATCACGTACGCCTTGCCGCCGGCCTTCTCCACACCTCGGGCAATCGCATCACCCTTGCCCAGCCGGTGTCCGATAACGACGAGTATTTCCTTACTCATTGCCCTGATCCCCTTTCTTCGCCATGGCAACATCAAGATGCGTCGCGAGCATTAACACCTCGGTCTTGTCGGGCTCCTGACCCGCTTTCTTGAACGCACCGCCCACGAGTTCCTCTGCCATGGAGCGGGCGCGATCGGTCAGCTCCGAGAACAGTCCCTCGTCCATGGGCGGCACGTACTCGCCCGTTTGGATGCGCTTGAGCAGGCACATCACGTGGTTGGAAAACATCAAGTCGGCGACCTCATCCATCGTCACGCCCAACGTATCGTAGATGCGTCCAATTGCCTCGTACTCCGCGCAGATAGCCTCATCGACATCGGCGAGGTTCTGGCAGCGCTCCTTAAGCTCGGTCGATGACAGCACTCGTATCACCCCTGCTGTAAATCGTCGTGTGCACGCGCATGCGCCGATCGAGCACCACGCGCTCCCCCATCGCGTCCTCGACGGTCTCGCAGACCTCATCGACCGTGACGATGTTGAGGTCGGCGACCATGCCAGGCGCTATTTCGCCCAAGCCAGAGAGTCCGAAGTAGCGCGCGGGCGCACTCGTGCATTTTGAAATAGCGTCCTCGAAAGGCTCGCCACATGCCATGACTTTAGAGAGCGTCGTGGCCATATCGAAAACCGGGCCGCCCCAGTTCTGCACATGGAGGTCGCTCGAGATGGAATCGCAGTCGAATCCCGCCGCCATGGCGCGCTGATACGTCTTGAACGCGAAGCTCGCCACACCGTGGCCCACATCGAAGCGGACGCCGCGCTGGCGACCCCTTACGGCCTGCGCAATGATCGTGCCGTCCTCGTTCAGGATGCCGCCCGGCTTCCCGTGGAAGGCATGCGTGATGATGTCCCCGGTGTCGAGCAGGTCGATGACCTCGCCAAGCGCCGGAGGATAGTTGCCCACATGGACCATGAGCGGGAGCTTAAGCTCATGAGCGGTCTGAGCCGCCACGGAAATCGGCGCAAGGCCCTGGTCGCCGACGACGCTCGCACTCGCGCGCGCCTTCAGTCCCACGATGTTGTCCGCATGCGCCCGCGCACACGCCATCGCCGATGCGACGTCGACCTTCGCCGGGTCGTCGAGCTCGTGCCCCCGGATAAGGCCCTCGCGCGATATGTTCAAAAGCGTGAACACCTTTGTCTGGGCGGTATCGATATAGTTGGATCTGAAATCATCATAGGTATCCGATCCGCTGCTGCCCGCGTCCACGATCGTCGTGGCGCCGCGGTCCAGACCCAGGACATCGGGGGACAGACCTAAAAACGCCTTGGGATAGCAATGGGTGTGGATGTCGATGAACCCGGGCGTGACGTAGCGCCCCTTCGCGTCGATGACCTCCCCCTGAGCCTCCAGGTCGCTGCCAACCTCCGCAATGCGACCGTCCTTGACAACGATGTCGCCAGCATCGCCGTGCAGCCCGTTGACCGGTGATATCAACCGTCCGTTCTTGATGGTCAGAGTCTTCACGCAATCGCCCTCCTTGTGTTGAGAACCCTGGCTTGCGCCCCTCGCCGACCAGCACGGATCCGATACGCCCGTTCCTCCTTCGTAACCGCGACGCTTCATGATCCGTATCAGTACGGTTTGAATATTATCCCGGTATACTTTCAAATGTGTTTCGATTTATATAAACGGTCATAACGAGACGGTAAAAGGCTGTATGTCGGTTTTATAAGACCCGATTTCACATGCAGGGGTAGAATGATTAGAAGTTTCGAAGCCACACTGTAAGGAGGGGCGGCAGCCGGTGTATAAGTACGAGGAGATCGCTGAAGATATCGAAAACGCCATCAACGACGGCCTCCTCAAGGCATATGACCAGCTGCCCACCGTCAAGGAGCTCTGCCAGACCTATAACGTCAGCAAGAGCACGATCACGCAGGTCATAAACGAGCTTTCGAACCGAGGCCTCATCGCGCGCCGCCGCGGGTCGGGCATGTACGTCAAGAGCATCGCCACTGAGGCCGACTCCTATTGGAACAAGTACAACCAGATCGTTAACGATGCCGGCGACGACGCTCGAGGTGGCGAAAAGCCCGTGACGATCGAGGTCTACGACTTCAACGTCGTACAGCCGGAACCCGCCGTCTGCCGCGCACTCGACCTAGAGAAGAAGAGCTTCACGTACAGCGTCACGCGCGGACGCAAGCAGGCGGGCGAAACGTTCCTACTCGAGTACATCTTCATCCCGCTCGAGCTGGCGGCGAGATTCAAGTACGAGTACGCGAGCAAGCCTATCCGGACGTTCATCGAGCGCAATCTAGGCCTGAAGATAGGAAGCGCCCACAAATCGGTCCGCGCCGTTATGCCCACCACGGAGGAGCGGGCGCGGATGCAGATCGCCTACGGCACACCTCTCCTGGAGATTGAGCAGATTGGCTTCTTGGCGGACGGTCGGCCGTTCGAGTACATCCTGTCGCACTACCGAGGCGATAAATATGAGTTTCGAACCGTTGACAGCCTGTAGAACCTTTTAATCGGCAACGCTCAACGCCCTTTTATCCGACGAAGGGTCAAACCCCCTGGGCCAACCGAGGTCGAAGCAAGGCTACGGACAACCGCCCTATGCGCGGCCCACACGCATGCCGCGCAGCACGGCTTCGCGAAGGGCGGGTATGCGCGCCTTGTCCATAGGCTCCACGCCCGCAAGGCGATAGGGTATCCCTAGCTGCTCGTATTTCGAGACCCCCATCACGTGGTAAGGCAAAAGCTCGAGCCCCACCACGTTGCGCCACGGGGCGATCAGACGCCCGAGGGCCTCGCATTCCTCCTCGCTGTCCGTGATGCCGGGGACGATGACGTGACGAATCACCGTCTTGATGCCGCGGCGCGCCAGCTCGGCGCCGAACGCAAGGATGCGCTCGGGGTCGCGCCCCGTGAGCTCGCGATGGCCCGCGGGGTCGGAATGCTTGATGTCGAGAAGCACCATGTCCGTCTCGTCGAGGACGGCGGAGAAGCGCTCGAGGTGCTCCGGGTCATACGCGTACCCGCAGCTGTCGAGACAGGTATGGACGCGCCCGGCAGGGCGCTCGTGCATCGCACGGAACAGGTCGGCGATGAACTCGGGCTGGAGCAACGGCTCTCCACCGGAAACCGTGATGCCGCCCGAACGATAGAAGGCGCGGTTGCTCTCGAATTCCGAAACGAGGGTCTCGACCGATACGAGGCTCCCCGCATCGACGGCCCAGGTGTCGGGGTTGTGGCAGTATGCGCAACGCATGGGGCACCCCTGTGTGAAGACCACGAAGCGGATCCCCGGCCCATCGACCGTGCCCATGCTCTCGATCGAATGGATGCGGCCGATTGCATAGGCGGAATCCTCCGCGTGCGCGTCCGTCTCGATTACCCTCTGCGCCATGCCGCCGCCCTTTCAATCTCCTATGTGATCGCAGCCATTTTAGACGAAACGCGACGGCCCCTCATCAAGAAGGACCGCCGCGAAGCAATCGACGCTAGAGCAACGCGACGCGCATCGCGTCGCGTCTTCCGACCTTACGCCCTCTCAAGGACAGCCATGATGGAAGGCGCTTCCGACAGGCGCTCCTCCGCGTCATCGTTGCCCTGGGACGCGATGGCGGCGAGGGCGCGGCAAAGCCACGTTCCGACGGAACGGTGACCGGCACCGCGCGAAGAGGCGACGCGCGCGATCCGACGCGCCGCACCGTACAGGTCGGCCTTCAGAGACCCCTGAACGATGGCACCGTCGAACCATTCCGCAGCGACCCCGGTGCAATCGCTCACGCTGCGGGCAGCATCGCGAACGGCCTGCAGGCGCGCTGCACGCTCGGCATCGGGCAACTGCTGGCCCAGCGCATGCAGCGTATCAACGACAAGGCCGGTCGGCATATTGGATGCACCGGCCATCTTATCCGACTCGATCGCTTTTGCGACGGTCGCGCCGAGACCGACCAGGGCCTGGGCAAGCTGCTCGTTCTGTTCGTCGTACATGTCATCCTCCCTGCAGGTATGTACCGATGAAAGATATTTTCGCCTATCGTACAGATTGAAAAATATTCTGCAAGTTTATCTGCGCAGCCTTCATGCGACGTCGACAAGCGAAAGATGCGAACAACCGTATCTTTCGTCGCGCTACATTCGTATGCTTACGTTTCAAGGGTCATCGACGAACGGGCCGGCGGCATCCGCCATGCAGATGCGAGCCCGCCGCGACGCCAGCGCGTCTTGCGCGCTGCACAGAGTTCGATGCTCCGCGGCTCATACGCAAAACAAAACCGCTGGCAGCTATATGCTACCAGCGACATAACATTTGGTGGAGCCGCGGAGAATCGAACTCCGGTCCACGAAAGCCCCCTGATCGGCATCTCCAGGCTCAGTCGCTCGTTTGATCTCGGACGCGTTGCGCGGAGCGACACGCTCGCGGCGTCCCAACCGGTTCGATCTTAGCCCGCGCCATACCGATCACGTGCGCGGGAGCATTCCCCTAAGATGACGTCGCGCCGGTGTCGGGGAAATCACCGGGTTGACGCGCCGCTATCTAACTAAGCAGCGAGAGCCAGCTGAGGCTCAAAAGAAGAATTCTTGTCAATTCATTTTGACGGTACCCCTGTTTAGCGTGGCGAGGAGACCACGGCCTGCTTCCTCTCTCAGAGCTATCGTGTCGAAACCAGTCGGCCCCTCATGGCGAGGGTCGTGCGGGCGCATGCCCGCTGGCCGCCGCTTGATGCGGCGTCGACCTGTCAAGGTTCAAGGCGGCAGAGGCGCCACCTGAAAACAATATAGTAGCATGATGAAGACTTCGCCGCACGCCGTCTGCAAAGCCACACGTCCCGACACCCAAGCATGTCCGGAGATCGGAGACGCATCGTCGCAAACGTTGCGCTAGACTTGCGTCACGAGCAGCATACGAAACGTTCGCACGGAGCAGCCCATGCCCGCACCCGCCTCTCAGTCCCACGACCCCGCCGCGGTTCGCCAGCAGGCCGCGGCCCTCATCGCTGTCAGGATCCTCCTCTATCTCGGGGGCATGTCGTCCTACTTCATCGGCGTGCTCGGCACCCTCACCTTCACGTTGGGCGGAGGCGTCTTCGATAACGCCATCGCCGTGGGGCTCCTCAACCTGTTCATGACATTTGGCTCCATGCAGAGCGGAACCTTGTTGGATCGCCTCGGCATGCGCGCGCATTTCCGCATCTGCGCCTCGTCCCTTGTCGTCATAGGCCTGCTCTACCAAGTGCTCGCCCGCTCGGTTCCCGGTCTCTACCTCGGAGCCGCGCTATTCGGTTACGCCATGGGCGCCGCCGACGTTATCCCCCGGTCCTATCCCGCATATCTCACCGACCGCGTCGACGAGCTCAAGCGCATCAACTCGGGCATCACCGTCGCCACCAACGTCAGCATCATCGTCGGACCCCTCGTCGGCGGCGCCATTGCCACCGTCGCCCCCACCCAGACCGTCTTCCTCTTCATGACCGCCTGCTCCCTGCTCGCCTTCGTGCCGGCCGCCGTCATGCGCCCCTTGCGCACCTTGCGCCAGGGCAGCGGGAAGGGCGGGAAGGATCGCCCGGACGCGCTCTACGGATTCAAATCGATACGCTCCTCCCGCGTGCTCAACCTGCTCTTCTGGTGCACCATGCTCTCCTTCCTCGGCTATGGCGCGTTCGATCCGCTCGAATCGCTCTTCTATCGCGATGTGCTCCGGGTCGGGGCGTCTTGGATGGGATGGCTCTCGGCGCTCTCCGGCGTCGGGGGTATCGTCGGAGCGTTCGCCGTGGGCGCCATTCCGCGGCATCACGTCAACGTTCGAACCCTGCTCACGGTCCTCGCGCTATCAGGCGGCGGCAGCCTTCTGTATGTCTCCACCTCGGATGTCCGCATCGCTTGCGCAGGACAGCTCGCCCTCGGGTTCTTCTTCGCCGCGTTCGGTCCCATCAAGGACACGCTCATCCAGGTGCACACGCCCCTGGAGAACATCGGGCGCGTCAACGCCGCCATGACTGCAGGGTTCAACTTCGCCGGCGTCGTGCCGCTGTTCGCCGCGCGCGCGCTCGCAGCGATGCTCGGGGTCCAAGGAACGCTCGTCGCCGCGGGCGTGACGGTCACGCTCGTGCCCATCTGCCTATTCCTCGTCAAGCGCAAGCAGCTGCAGATCATGGTCGCCCAGGAGCGGGCGTACTGTGGTCGCGAGCCCGGTGACGGCGCGCTGTAAAACTTCCGGGCAGCAGAAGGATGCGCCGCACGGCGGCGGCGCCCGACGCTAAAATAGACGCCGACACGATCGCGTACGATGGGAGACTTCATGTCAATCACGCCTGCAGAAATCGCCGAGACCCGTGGCATGGTCTCCGAGCAGAACCTCGACATCCGCACGATCACCATGGGCATCTCGCTCATGGGTTGCGCCGACGAAAACCTGGACCGCATGTGCACCAAGGTGTACGACCACGTGACCTCTACCGCCGAGCACCTCGTGACAACCGCAGAGGACCTCGAGCGCGAGTACGGCATCCCCATCGTCAACAAGCGCGTCTCCGTGACGCCTGTCGCGCAGATCGCCGCAGCCTGCAAAGAAGAGGACCTGACGCCGCTCGCTCACGCGCTCGACCGTGCCGCCGGCACCCTCGGCATCGATTACCTCGGCGGCTTCTCCGCCCTTGTCCACAAGGGCATCGGCGATGCCGACCGTCGCCTCATCCAGTCCATCCCTGAAGCCCTTGCCGGCACCAGCCGCGTGTGCTCAAGCGTCAACGTCGCCAGCCTGCGCGCCGGCATCAACATGGATGCCGTGCTGATGGTCGCCCAAACCGTCCTCGACGCCGCCCGGCTCACCGCCGACAACGAGTCCGTCGGCGCCTCGAAGTTCGTCGTCTTCGCCAACATGGTGGAGGACTCCCCCTTCATGGCCGGCGCGACGCACGGCTCCGGCGAAGCCGATGCGGTCATCAACGTCGGCGTCTCCGGCCCGGGCGTCATGGCCGCCGCCCTCGAGGAGCTCCCAACCACCGCATCCATGATGGAGGTGGCCGAGAAGATCAAGCAGACCGCCTTCAAGATCACCCGCGCAGGTGAGCTCATGAGCCGCGAGGCCGCCCGTCGCCTCGGCGTCGAGAAGGGCATCGTCGACCTCTCCCTCGCCCCAACCCCCGCGGTAGGAGACTCGGTCGCGCGCATCCTCGAGATCATCGGCGTCGGCCAATGCGGAGGACCCGGCACCACGTGCGCCCTCGCCATGCTCAACGACGCGGTAAAGAAGGGCGGCGTGATGGCAAGCTCCAGCGTCGGCGGCCTCTCAGGCGCCTTCATCCCCGTATCCGAAGATGCCGGCATGATCGCCGCCGCGGAGTCCGGGGCGCTCACCCTTGAGAAGCTCGAGGCCATGACCTGCGTCTGCTCCGTCGGCCTCGACATGATCGCCATCCCCGGCGACACGAGCGTCGAGACCATCGCCGGCATCATCGCCGACGAGATGGCGATCGGCGTCATCAACAACAAGACCACCGCCGTCCGCGTCATCCCCGCAATCGGCAAGGGCGTCGGCGAGTGCGTCGATTACGGCGGCCTGTTCGGACGCGCACCCATCATGCCCGTCAACCCGCACGCCGGCACCGTTCTCGCGCACCGCGGAGGACGGTTCCCCGCTCCGCTGAACTCCCTCAAGAACTAAAAGGGCCGTGCATCCATCTTTCTATCGGGGGCGTATCCGCAGATATGCCCCCGCTTCTTATGTGCAGACGCCCCGCGTTCGAACTCCTCATGCTATCCTCAACGACAAAGATTTCGACGTCCGGCCACGACCCGGCACACACCTTCATCCCAGAAAGCGAGTCGTTACATGGCACTCACCGGCAAACAGGTTCGCCAGCTCCGCAGCCTTGCCCATCACCTCAATCCCGTTGTCCAGATCGGCCGTGGAGACGTCAGCGATACCGTCGTCGCGCAGACCGTCGAGAGCCTTGAAGCGCACGAACTCGTCAAGTGCTCCGTCCAGGATGGATCCGACCTCTCCTGCCGTGAAGCGGCGGAGTTGCTCGCCGAGCGTTGCGGGGCCGATGTCGTACAGGTTATCGGCCATCGTTTCACCCTGTATCGCCCCTCATCTCGCAAAGACATCGAGAAGATCGTCCTGGTCTAGCCTCATCCTCGCATTCCCTGTTCGGGCACGGCGCAATGCCGTGCCCGCTTCATATCAGCAGCTCACCTTTCCCGGGACCGACCACGCGCTCGTACATCTCCCGCGTCTCGATTTCGGGCGCATCGTGCAGCTCTCGTTGGAGATAGCCCAGATGCGCCTGGTACACCCGCGCCGCCTCGCGACGTCTGCCCATCAACCCGTACACCTTCATCGCGCGACGGATCAAGTCTTCTCGATTCGGCTCCTGACGCAACGCCGCCTCGGCCAGCCAACCCGCTGCAGACAGATTCTCCACGTCGAGCGCCTCGTCGATTCCCCGCACCATGCAGTCGACGTACTTAGACGCGTACATATCCCTCATGCGCGCGAACAGCGAGGTGTCTCCCGCATCCGGCACCTGCAACGGTCCCTTATAGATCCCTTCCAGCTTGAGGCATGCCTCGACCGTCTGCTTCGCGTCGAGCCTGTCCCCGTGCGTCAGGATTTCGCGGGCGAGGGTGTCGAACAGGTTCGTATCCGATGTCGCGAACTCCCTATTCAGCGCCAGACCCTCCCCTTGGGTCAACAGGTACTGCGGGCCCGTCTCGTGCTGCCCCATTGCCGCACGCAGCGCCGACAGCGTCACGTACAGACAGGAACGGGCGCGACCGTATTCCTTCGTCGGCCACAGCATATCGATCAGCTCACGGCGCGTCACGAACACACCGATATCGAGCGCAAGCCGCTCAGCCACAACGCATGCTTTGCGCCGCTTCCACATCGAATCGGTGAGGGCGTGCCCGTTCTTTGAAACCTGGAAGCCTCCGAACAGGCTGAAGACCAACTGACCCATCTCGGTATCCCGTTCCCGGGAAACCACGACGTCGTACAGCGTCTCGTCAGGCCCGCTTCCCGAAGCATCCATTCGGTAGGCGTCCCGAACCCTATCGGGCAGTATCCGGCACAACGATGCCGCGCGTTCGCCCAGCACCGATATCGCGACGCGCGCTATAGGCCGGATCGAGTCGACGAGCAAAACGTGTTTATGCAGCGAGAACCACGCCGCGAGCTCAGAGTCGAGACGGGCTGCGGAGAGATGCAGCGCAATGGTCCATGCCTCGGCGGGATCCGCGCACTCTTCGGACAGGTCGAGCATCTCCGCCTCGTCCGCGATGCCGAGCGGAGAGGTATTCCTCAAATGCGCCACGCGGTCGAGCAATCTGCCCCAACCGTACAGCATCGTCCTCGCCGAACCTGCGAGCCGCATGACTTGCTGGCCGCGGAATTGGGCATTTACCGCCTGGCCGGCAATCAGGTCCTGCCATCCTTCCGCCACCATGCAGAACAACTGGGTGAGCTGATCGGATTCACGCACGGCGGCGGCGCCTGCATCCATGAATCCCCGCTCGTCCTCCATCGGTTCGCCCTCAACCAGACGGCATACGTTGACGGTCATGCGGATCCTGACCGCAAGGGCAAATAAGCCGCGCTCGATGACAGGCTTCAAAAGCCCCTCCATGCGAGAGATCCCCGCCGCCACGCCTCCACCCTCATGTATAGCGCGGTCAAGACACCCGTCTGCCATGAGCAGCAGGCGCGGCACGTCCACGGCGTTCGATGTCGGGCGCGATGACAGCCTGTCCACGACATCGTGCCATTCTATCGGCCCCGTGCCTCCCATGATCTCCGCGTAGATCCTCGCATGCTCATCCAGCAGATACGCATCTTCCCCCGACGCCGACACGGCATGCTCTGCCGGAAGATACGGGAGCTCGATCCCCGAGCATGTCCTCCATCCGCGCGCAAGCGCCACCGCCGCCGCCCATTGCCGCGGCGAGACCGCAGAGCGTATCTCGTCCGCTCGCCTCCCCAGCTCCGCCGCCATCTTACGGGCCATCCGATACTCCCCCGTCAGCAGCGAGACCATGTACGTCGCCGTCAGCGCCCCGGGGTGAGCATGGGGACGCGGGACGCGCCCCGCCTCCGCGATCGAGTCCCCGATGAAGCGCGCGTGACCGGCCAGCGTGAGGTCGGCAGGGAACTCCGCGACGAGATCGAGCCGAGCCCGCTCATCGAGATAGGCCTCGGCGAAAGCGACCGATTCGTCGACCCTGCCCGAAAGCATCAACATGCGGGCCGCGGCCTCGGCGAATGCCGGACGCCGACGCGCCAACTCTTCCCGTAGCGGTCGGATGGCGGCCCCGGAGCCCAGGCAGCGGTAGGTCTGCTCCGTCAGGTCCACGCCGAACAGAGGCCAATCGTGCGCAAGCCGCTCCATGAGCCCCGAACGCAACCTGAGCCCTACGGCGGCGAACGTATGCAACGCCCCCGATCCCGTCAGCACCATAAGCGATGCGATCCGGTACAGCGGATCGCGCGCGGAGCGCATCTGGACGAGCGCGTCGGACAGGATCTCAGCCGTCCCCGCATCCAACGCCTCGTATCCCGGCTCACGGCCCACGCACCGTTCCAAGAGCGCCACGAGCGCCGGAACGCCCCGGGTCAACTCATACACGTCCAACGCAGGAGACAAGGCGAACGCGCGCGCCCAGGCGCGATATTCGTCCGGGCGCACAAGCAGATGCTGCGCCGAAACCTTGTGCGCATCCCCCATGGCCTGCATGAACGGCCGAGCGATGGGGACGCAACCAACCACCGCCTCGACATCGTGCTCCCGCAGCGCCCGCAGCGTGGATGCGATTCGCTCCGACGCATCTCGATCGAAGCGAGGAAGATGGTCGAGGGCGAGCAGAGGGTGCGAACCGGCCGGCATCGCCTTGCAGGCAGCTTCCACCGCCTCGATCACCCCGGCGCAATCGAGACGCGCGACATCGAGATATGTTGCCGCACCTCGCGCGGGGTCGGACTGCACAACGGATACATACTGCCTCAGAAGGGCGCTCACACCGAAACCGCGCGGGGCGCAGACGACCGAGATCCCCATATCCTTGCCATGCATCGCCAGGTCATGCAACAGCCGATCTCGCTTCACGATCAACCCCGCGTACACGCCGAGCGCCGTTTTCTCATGATCGGCATATGCGACGAGCCCCTCCGCTCCCCCGCTATCCGCCATCCGTTCATCCATCGTTCCTCCCAACGTGTCGAGTGGCCCCACTCTACGGCCGCCACGCCCCGATTCCACTCCACGGTTCCATCAACTTTGCCGGCGCCGTCAGATACGCGCAAGCATCTTCGCATGCGATCCGAAACCGGGTGTCACTCCCCCTTATGACATAGTTTATGAGACCCCCTTTTGACGAGGGGTTATTATGGTTTACATATCGCCTCCTGCTCATCCGAACAATTTCAACCTCACTTCTTATGGCCAGGCTGTTGAAGTTGTTGATAACTGCGTTGGGTAGCCGCACGCTCCGTGTTGCATCCATGCGCACCGTCGATCACCGTTGAAGCGCGATAAAAAAACGCGCCCCGGCCTTACCGGAGCGCGTCACACGCCGCGTGCGCAGCGTCTCATGGATGAAAGACTACGCCAGCTTGTCCTTGCAGAGCGCCAGCGCCTCGTCGTCGGCGATGACGACGACGTTGGGATGAAGCTGCAGAATCGAGGCGGGGCAGGACGGCGCGATCGGGCCGAAGCACATGTCGTGCACCGCCTGCGCCTTCTTCTCGCCGTTTGCGAGCACCAGGATCTGACGGGCGAACATGATCGTCTGGGTGCCCATGGTGTAGGCCTGGCGCGGGACGTCCTCGATGCGGTCGAACAGGCGGCTGTTCGCCTCGATCGTGGACTCGGTGAGGTCCACGCAGTGGGTACCGCAGGAGAAGTGATCGTCCGGCTCGTTGAAGCCGATATGGCCGTTGTTGCCGATGCCGAGGAGCTGCAGGTCGGGATAGCCGGCGGCGCCGACAAGCCCGTCGTATGCGGCGCAGTTGGCCTCGGCGTCCATATTGGAGCCATCGGGCACGAACGTGCGCGACTTGTCGATGTTCACATGGTCGAAGAGGTTGTCGTTCATGAAGTAGCGGTAGCTCTGAGGATCGTCACCGGTCAGACCGCGATACTCGTCGAGGTTATACGAACTCACCTCGGAGAAATCGAGGTCGCCCGCCTCATACTTGGCGACAAGCCCTTTATAGGTGCCGATCGGGGTGGAACCCGTGGCAAGGCCGAGCACGCAGTTCGGCTTAAGGGTGACCTGGGCGGCGATAAGATTCGCCGCCTTACGGCTCATGTCCTCATAATCGGTTGCATGGATAATCTTCATGACGCGCTCCTTTCCATCTAGGACAAAACGTCCCAGCCCCTTGCGGCCCGCGTCGGCCGCGACCAACGTGAGCGCGAACTCTTCAGGGCAAGGTCGCGCGTGATGAAAAGAACTCCCGTGTCGAGGCCCCTGCCCGTCCACGGCAGCCCGAACCAATCGGGTCGGACATGTTCTACTATGTCATATCTTCATAGCAAAAGACAAGCGCTCGCCAGCAAGCGGACGGAAGCGTATGCGTCTCCACGGCTACCCGCTCAAGGTCACTGGACGCACCGCGCGGCAAGCACGGCAAAAGAAACGCGCCAAAAGGGACGGACCCTTTTGGCGCGAAACATCCCTGGCGAGGACCGGTCGATGCAGCGTCTCCAATCAACGGCAGCGGACGGAGATCAGCTCGTCAAGCTCGGAGACGGAGGCCCCCACGTTACCCTTGATGCTGGCGAACTCCACCGCGTTGC
Source organism: Collinsella phocaeensis (assembly GCF_900119895.1). Classification (GTDB taxonomy): domain Bacteria; phylum Actinomycetota; class Coriobacteriia; order Coriobacteriales; family Coriobacteriaceae; genus Collinsella; species Collinsella phocaeensis. The sequence goes on from NZ_FQLR01000002.1 coordinate 135,297, forward strand.
ACACGAGGATGGGCACCGTCACATCGAACCCTTCCCGCTGTATGGCGGCACGATCGAACTCGATCAGCACGTCTCCGCGCTTGACCGCCTGTCCCACCGACGCGCGAACGCCGAAATGCCTCCCGTCGAGCTTGACCGTATCGAGGCCGATATGAATGAGCACATCAAGCCCATCGTTGGTGTGGAGAGCGACTGCGTGGCCCGTCGGAAACACAGCCTCGACCTTGCAGTCGGCGGGAGCGACGACCTTGTCGCCCGTCGGCACGACGGCGACGCCTTGACCGAGCAGGCCGGCAGCGAACGTCTGGTCTTGAACCTCTGAGAGCGAAATCACTTTGCCCGCGAGCGGCGAAAGCAGCGTCTTGCTTCGCGTGCGCAGGCCAATCGACTTGAGAAACCCGTCGAACATGTTCCCCCTAGATCACCCGTGCAGTAATCAGCACCCCATATCCTACCCTACTTCACCCAGAAAAGGGAACGAAGGAGGCCTCGGTTAGGGGAGCTCGCGCTTAACGACCTCGGTGATCTCGTCGACCGCGGCCTGCGCCTCCTCCTGCGTCGCGGCCTCGGCCATGACGCGTACGAGCGGCTCGGTACCGGAGGTGCGCACGAGCACGCGCCCGCGCTCGCCCAGACGCTCCTCGACAGCGCGGACGGCATCCCAGACGGGCGCGCAACCATCGAGCTCGGCCTTGCGCTCGGAACGCACGTTCTCGAGCACCTGCGGGAAGATCTGCACGGGTGCGCAGAGCGTGGAGAGCGCCTCGCGCTCGGCTCGCATGACCTCCATGACCCGCAGAGACGTCATGATGCCGTCACCCGTGGTCTCGATGTCACCGAAGATGATGTGCCCAGACTGCTCGCCGCCCAGGCTGTAGCCCTTCTCGCGCATGCAGGCGGTGACATACTTATCGCCGACCGCAGTGGTCTCGTAGCGCAGGTTGGCCCGGTCGAACGCGCGGAAGAGGCCGAGGTTGCTCATCACGGTCGGCACCACGGTGCCGGCGGTGAGGCGCCCGTGCTTGTGCAGATACGTGCCGCACACGTACAGGATCAGATCGCCGTCGACGACGTTGCCGCGCTCATCCACGGCCAGGCAACGGTCGGCATCGCCGTCGTAGGCGAATCCGACGTCCAGGCCCTGCTCCACGACGTGACGGCGCAGGCGCTCGATATGGGTGGAGCCGCAGTCGACGTTGATGTTGAAGCCGTCCGGAGCGTTGCTGATGACGCGAACGTCGGCACCGAGCGCATCGAACACCGGCTTGGCGACCGAGGAAGCCGAACCGTTCGCGCAGTCCAGGCCGATCTTCATGCCCTGCAGCGAGAAGTTGGCGCTGGCGATCAGGTGGGCTATATAGCGGTTGCGACCCTGCATGTAATCGACCGTGCAGCCGATCTCGTCACCCGTCGCGAAGGGAACCTCGCTCTTGCCGTCGATATAGTCCTCGATCAGCTCGAGGACCTCTTCGTCCATCTTGCAGCCTTCGCCGTTCATGAGCTTGATGCCGTTATCGGTGTAGGGGTTATGGCTCGCCGAGATCATGATGCCGCAATCGAAGCGCCCGTCGATCGTCTCGTAGGCGACGCCCGGCGTCGGGATGACATGCAGCAGGTACGCGTCGGCACCGGAGGCCACGAGGCCCGAAACGAGACCGGATTCGAACATGTAGCTCGAACGGCGGGTATCCTTTCCGACGATGATGCGGGCCTTGCGCTCGAAACGCGCGCCGTAATACCAGCCCACGAAGCGACCGATCTTGTACGCATGCTCGACCGTGAGGGCGCTGCCGGCCTCCCCGCGGAACCCATCGGTGCCGAAATACTTCATAAGCCTTGTCCCTTCGCTCTGTCCGGCTCGCGCTGACGACCGGATCTTCTGCGTCCGTACGGTCGCCGCCAGGCGGCCATAGCTCTATATGATACGAAAAAACGGGACCCACCGAACATTCGGCAGGCCCCGTTTTGAAAGCGTAAGCTCCGGAAGCGATTAGCGCTTGGAGAACTGCGGAGCGCGACGGGCCTTCTTGAGGCCGTACTTCTTGCGCTCGACGACGCGGGCGTCGCGGGTGAGGAAACCGGCGCGCTTGAGGTCGGCACGGTAGTCGCCGGCCTTCAGGAGGGCACGGGCGATACCGAGACGGAGGGCACCGGACTGACCGGTGATGCCGCCGCCGTCGCACAGGGCGATGACGTCGAAGGTGCCGGCGGTGTCGGTGACCTTGAAGGGAGCCAGCGCGTTCTCGACGAGCTGCTGGCGGCCGAAATACTCGGCGGCGTCACGCTTGTTGACGGTCACCTTGCCGGTGCCGGGGACGATGCGGACGCGGGCAACGGCGTTCTTGCGACGGCCGGTGCCGTAGTAAACAACGGTGTTCTCAGCCATCTTTATGCCTCCACCTCAATCTTGACGGGGTTCTGAGCGGCGTGCGGGTGCTCGGCACCGGCGTACACCTTGAGCTTCTTGAGCTGGGCGCGACCCAGGGTGGTCTTGGGGAGCATGCCGCGGACGGCGCGCTCGATGACCTGCTCGGGATGCTTCTCCATAGCGACGCGGAAGCTCTCCGCCTTGAGGCCGCCATTGTAGCCGCTGTGACGGTAGTAGACCTTCTGGTCGGCCTTGTTGCCGGTAAGCTGGACCTTATCGGCGTTGATGACCACCACGAAGTCACCGCAGTCAGAGTTGGGGGTGAACTGGGGCTTGTTCTTGCCGCGCAGGATCATGGCGATCTGGGTGGCGAGACGGCCCAGGACAGCACCCTCGGCATCGATGAGGACCCAGTTGCGGGAAACCTCACCCTGCTTGGCGTAGTGAGTCGACTTCTGAATCACTTGACTCCTCCATGTACAGTACGTGTCTTAACAGAGATTCACGGGGCTCTGCAAAGTAACTTGTCAATAATACCGCCTTCACGCGGCTCGTCAACGAACAATCTGCCCCATCGCAGACTTTCTGCACATGTCAGCGCCTCCCGCCGGTACGGCGGAGGCGCGGCGCGCCGTCTGGACCCCGCTCGCTACCCCTCGACGAACTCCCTGATCTGATCGAGGCGGGAAAGCGCCGCGCGGCGTCCCTCGATATAGAGCCTGAGCAGCTTCTCGGTATCGTGCTCGACATGCGCGACCTCGACTGGATGATCGGGCGCGAGCACGAGCGCGCGCCCCTGCTGCTCGTACTCCCAGATATGCTCGCGCTGCGCGTTGTAGCGCGCATGCCGGCTCTCGAGCGCTTCGAGCAGATACGGGTACTCCGCATACCGCGCCCGGGCGACCCCCATGAACTCATAAGGGCCCTTCGTGTACCCGCGGTCCTGCGTGAGCACCACGAGTGCCCGACCGTACCCCGCCTCCTCGAGCACGTGCTCGATGGGCACGGAGTCGGCGATGCCGCCGTCGAGGTAGCGATGGCCGTCGATCTCGACCGGCGGCGTGACGAGCGGCAGGGAAGTGGTCGCGCGCAGGCGCTCGATATCGAGGACCGCGTTCTCGACCTCCAGATACGCCGCGGTACCGAAGACGATATCCGTCGCCGCGGCGAACAGCCGCATCGGATTGGCGCCGAAGGCCTCGTTGTCGAACGGGTCGATACGGTCCTGCACGTCGTTGAGCAGGAAGTCGTAGCCCACGATGCTCCCGCTCGTCGCCAGCGACTTCGCGCCCATGTAGCGCGGATCGTTGCAAAATGCCAGGTTGACGCGGTTCGGCCTGCCGATCTGACGGGACTTGTAGTTCAAGCCGGAAAGCGCTCCCGCAGAGACCCCGTAGCATGCGTCCGCATCGATGCCGTTCTCGAGCAGCACGTCCACGACGCCGGCGGTGAACTGGCATCGAAAGCTCCCGCCCTCGAAGACCGCCGCGACCTTTCCGGCGTTCGCCGCCGCGCCCCGAAGCTTCCCGTCCATCGTCTCCCCTATCTCATCGCCGGCTTCGCCGGATACGCCTTGCACTGCTTGTGCTTCTACCACAAATCCGCCCTTTGCAAACAGCGACCGCCCGCCCCGCGCGACAGCGAGGGGCGGGCGGTCGCTCGTCGAGGCCCTAACCTGCGATAAGCGCTACATCAGCTCGCATACGCGCGCCGCGAACGCGACCGGGTCCTCGGGAAGCATGCCTTCGACCAGCAGGGCCTGGTCGTACAGCAAACCGGCGTACAGGCCGATTTTATCGGTGTCGCCCGCCTCCTGGGCCGCCACGAGCTTCTCGAAGACCGGGTGCTTCGCGTTGAGCTCGAGCACGCGGCGGCTCTTCGGCAGGTCGTCGGATGCCGCCTCCGGCCCGCGCGCGAGAACCTTCTCCATCTCGAGCGACAGCGGTCCCTCGGTCGTGATGCAGGCGGGCGCATCCGTCAGGCGAGCCGAGACCGCAACCTTCTCGACCTTGCCGTCGAGCGACGCGCACATGGCATCGCAGAGCGCCTCGTTGTCCTTGGTCGCGCGCTGGGCGTCCTCCTTCTCCTCGTCGGTCGCCAAGTCGACATCCCCGGCCGCAACGTTTTTGAACTCGATGCGCCGGTCTTCGAGCTCGGGCTCGGCTCCGTCTGCGACAGCCTGCTCCGCTGCCGCGCGGGCGGCGTCGTCCTCGTAGACCTTCGGCATGTCACGGGCGACGTACTCGCGCATGGCCTGGAAGGTGAACTCGTCCACATCGGCGGTGAGCAGCAAGACGTCGTAACCGCGCGAAAGGGCGCCGGTCACGACCGGCATCTTGGCGAGGCGCTCGCGCGAATCGCCCGCAGCGTAGTAGATGGCCTGCTGACCCTCCGGCATCGCTGCCGCGTACTCCGCCAAGGTGACCATCTTCTGCTCCCGCGCGCTCCAGAACAGCAAAAGGTCGGCCAGCTCGTCGGCCTTCATACCGTAGCTCGAGTAGATCCCGTACTTGAGCCCGCGCCCGAAGTTATCGAAGAACGTCTCGTAGGCTTCGCGATCGTTGTCGCGCATGTCCTCGAGCTCGGAGGTCACCTTCTTCTCGACGCGCCGGGCGATGGCGCGCAGCTGCCTGTTCTGCTGAAGGGTCTCGCGGCTGATGTTGAGCGAGACGTCCTGGGAATCGACGACGCCGCGCACGAAGTTGTAGTAGTCCGGAAGCAGGTCGGCGCACTTCTCCATGATGAGCACGTTGGAGCTGTAGAGTGCCAGGCCCTTCTCGTAGTCCTTGCTGTAGAGGTCGAAGGGCGCGCGTCCGGGGATGAAGAGCAGCGCATCGTACTCCAGGGCCCCCTCGGCATGGAAGGAGGCGGTGCGGAGCGGAGCCTCGAAATCATGGAACGATGACTTGTAGAACTCGTCGTAGTCCTCCTGCGACACATCCGCCGCGCGCTTCTTCCAGATGGGGGTCATGGAGTTCAGCGTCTCGAGCTCCTTGTAGTCCTCCCACTCCGGCGTGTAGTCGTCGCCGGCGTCCTCGGGCTTGGGCTTCTGGCGGCTCTTGGTCACCATCATCTGGATCGGGTAGCGCACGTAGTTGCTGTACCGGCGCACCAGGTCCTTGATCGTCCATTCAGTGAGGTAGCGGCCGTAGTCCTCGCCGGCCTCGCCGGATTCCGCCGACTCGTCGTCCCGCAGGGTGAGAATGACATCGGTGCCGTGCCCGGCGCGCTCGGCGGGCTCGATGGTATAGCCCTCGAGTCCGTCGGAATCCCAGGCGTTCGCCTCCTCGGAACCGAAGGCGCGCGATACGACGCGGACGTGCTTCGCCACCATGAATGCAGAGTAGAAGCCGACGCCGAACTGACCGATGATATCGACCTCCGAGCCCTGGCTCTCGGCGTTCTCCGACTTGAACTCCTCGCTGCCCGAATGGGCGATCGTCCCGAGATTGCGCTCGAGCTCGTCCGCGTTCATGCCGATGCCGTTGTCGGAGACGGTCAGCGTGCGGACGCCCTCGTCAACGGAGATGCGGATGGCGAGATCGCCGTCGGCGAGTTCCATGCTCGCATCGGAAAGGCTCTTGAAGTTGAGCTTATCGACCGCATCGGAGGCATTGGAGATCAGTTCGCGGAGGAAGATCTCCTTGTTGGTGTAGATGGAGTTGATCATGAGGTCGAGAAGCTTCTTGCTCTCGGTCTTGAATGCGCGCATCGTTCGTCCTTTCCGCTTCGCCACGCGGGGCGTATCGCAGCCCATATGTTCAAACGTTCTGCATCGTACCCAATATCACGCTCATAAAACCTGAGTGCTTAAGACTTAGATATTCTTCAAACGAAAAAGCGCCGCCGGGAATCCGACGGCGCCTCGCATACCTAAGCGCGCATATGTCGTCCGCGCACGCGGAATTTCGAGCGGGCTTCGGCAAGATAGCCGTAATGCTCCACCATGTGCGCGTCGCTCGCGATGAACGTGTACATGTTCTCCTCGAACATGAGCTTGGCAGGCTTCTTCTCTCGACCCAGGCGACCGCCGGCGATGAAGTCGGAAGAAGCCTGGAGCTTGCACCCCATCTTCATGAGCCGCTTGGCGACGGAGATATCCTCCTGGATCGCGCGATACCGCTCGGGGTGCGCGATGATGACCTCGTAGCCCATGCCCTGCAGCTCGTAGATCGTGCGCTCGTACTCCTGGAACTCCATCTTGCCCGCACGGGTCGAGAGCTCGAGCAGAAACTCGTTTGACCCGTCGAAATGCAGCACGTCGGCCCACTCCATGCCAAGATCCATGAGCTTGGCGTGGTTCACCTCGAAGCCCATCTGCAAGGGAAATCCCCCGGCATGGGCGACGAGCAGCTCGTAAGCGTCCCACATGGCGTCATAGTCGAAATACGGCTCGCGGCAATGCGGGGTGCACACGATGCTCGTGACGCCCGCGGCGCGGGCGGCGTCGAGCATCGCGAGGCTCTCCGCGAGGTCGGCGGCACCGTCATCGACGCCGGGAAGGATATGGCAATGGATGTCGCGCATGTCCTGGACTCCGTATTCCTCTTATCGGCCGAAGCGGCTCGAGGAGGCGAGGCCGGACGACGCACCCTGGGCGCCCTTGCCCTGCGGTACCGCCTGCACGTCGTCGGACTTGCGAACCTTCTTGCCGTCCTTGGTGTAATAGGAGTAGTAGTACTCGCTCGTCTCGGCCTCGCAGTAGTTCATGACGGCACCGATGACGTTGACCTCGGCACGACGGAGCTGGTCGAATGCGGCCTGGACCTCGGCGCGCTTCGCGAAGTTCTCGCGGACGACGAACAGGACGCCGTCGGAGAGGTGGCCGACCTCCGCCGCGTCGACGAACGTGCCCACGGGCGGCGTATCGAAGATGACGTACTGGAAGGTCTCGCGCAGGGCCTCCACGAGGCGACGGAAGCGCTTGGACGCGATGATATCGGCGGGGTTGGGAATATGCGGCTCGGAATCGAGGAAGTACAGGTTCTTCTGGCTCGTCTCGACGACCGCTTCCTCGATGGTCATCTGCTCAGACAGCACCGCGTAGAGACCGCCGCGCGTGCGGGCGCCGATCATGTCGGCAAGGGAGCGGCGGCGCATGTCGCACTCAACGAGGACCACGCTCTTGCCGCTCGTCGCGATGGCCTGAGCGAGGTTGAGCGCGACGGTGGACTTGCCCTCGTTCGGCGTCGAGGACGTGAGGGTGATTACGCGGATGGGGTTGTCGACGCTGGAAAAGCGGATGTTCGCCAGCAGGGTCTTCGCGGCGTTCTGGACGACGAGCTTGTCGGCGCCGGCCTTCTTCTTCGCCATATTACTTACCGCCCTTCATAGCGGGGATGCGACCGACGACGGTGATGCCGAGGAGCTCCTCGACCTCCTCGGCGCCGCGGATGCGCGTATCGAGCATGTCCTGGAGCACGACGACGGCGACGGCCAGGAACAGACCGCCCATCAGGGCGACTGCAACGTAAAGCGGACGGTTGGGGCCGCTCGGGGCCTCGGGGGCGACAGCCTCGTCGATGACGTTGATGGAATCGGCCATCTTGACGTCCTGGGCGACGACGGAGACCTGCTTGGCCATCTCGTTGGCGACGGCGGCGGCACCCTCGGCGTCCGGACCGGTCACGGAGATGGAGATGACGCGCGTGGTGGTCTCGCTCGTGACGCTCACCTCGTAGTCGGAGAGGTCCTCGAGGCCGAGGGTGCGCGCGGCCTCCGCCTCGACGCGGTCGCTCTTGAGCAGCGTCGCGACGTCGTTGGCGATAAGCTGGGATGCGGTGAGGTCGCTGTAGTTGGCGCTCTGGCTCTCCGGGGAGGACGCGGCGAGAATATACATACTCGTGCGCGCGGTATACGTGTTGTGCATGACGGCGAAGCTCGCTATCGCCATGATCAGCGCGCACGCCAGAGGCAGCGCGACGACCAGCTGCAGATGCTTCTTCAGCAGCTGGAAGAGTTCGAGGAGCGTCATCGAACCAACCTTTCCTAATCTCCGGAGCGCAGCGGGCGCATCGCCCGGCACGACATTCAGACGCGAGGGGCGAAAGCGGCCGGACACCAAACGGCCCGGAGCGTGGACACAGGACCCCTCTGCATGCGGTCTTTATGGTATCGCATGTAAGATTGGCGGGGGCTATTCACATGTCGTTTGTATGACGTTCTCTCAAAATTTGCAAATACGCGATTAGGCTTCCGGATACCCGAAAACCCATGCCGCTCATGGGCAAAGCGCCTATGTGCTAGGAATCTCCGGTAGCCCCGGCATTCCGGGATGAGGGGTCGGAAACGTGACTGTCACGTCGGTGCCGCAACCGAGCTCGCTCTTCACGTCTATGGTCGCATCGTGGAAATGCGCGGCATGCTTCACGATCGCCAGACCGAGGCCCGTTCCCCCTCCAGCCTTCGATCGGCTCTTCTCCACGCGGTAGAAACGCTCGAATATCTTATCGACCTCCTCGGGAGCGATGCCGATGCCCGTGTCCGAGACCCGTATGCACGGAGCGCCCTCGTCGTTGACGCCGCAACCGAGCGTGACCGATCCGCCGGGGCGGTTGTAGCGGATCGCGTTGCTCGCGAGGTTGTAGACGAGCTCGTCCACCAGGCGGGGAACGCCGACGACCAGAGCGGGCTCGCAAGCGGTGGCGAAGGCGACGTCGGCGCGCTCCGCGACCTGCTCCAGGCGCTGCTTGACGCTCTCCAGGGCGCGGCGCAGGTCGATGGGCTCGCGAGAGCCCAGAAGGGCCGACGCATCGCCCGACTCGCTGCGCTCCGCCTCGTCGAGGTTCGATAAAGTCAAGATGTCGTTCACGAGCGATGTGAGGCGTCCCGCCTCCCGGTAGATCCGGCTGCCGAAATCGCGCAGGTCCGCCTCATCGGTCACGAGACCGTTGGCGATCAGCTCGGCATACCCCGACACCGTGGTCAACGGGGTCTTGAGTTCATGGGTGATGTTCGCGGTGAACTCGCGGCGCATGCGGTCGCTGTCAGAGATCGCGCGCATCTGCCGCTTAAGCTCTTGGCGCTGGCTCTCGATGCGCTCGAGCATGGGAACCATCTCGGCGTAGGCGCCTTCCGCGGTGCGGGTCGGATGGTCCAGGTCGACCTCCGTCAAGGGAGCGATGATGCGCCGGGACTCACGGCGGGCGATGGCGAGCGAGAGCAGCGCGCACACGCCGAGCAGCAGAAGCATCGGCCCCACGAGGCTCACGAGGATCGGCAGGTACCCGGCTTGCTCCTGCGCCAGGCGGACCACCGAGCCGTCGTCGAGGCGCTTGGCCTCGTAGACCATGACCTCGCCGAGCGTCGAGCTCGAGCGTTCCGATGTGCCCTGCCCGTGCTCCAGGGCCGCGCGGATCTCGGGACGGCCGGCATGGTTTCCCATGGACGCGGCGTCCTCGAAGGTGTCGTACAGCACCGCCCCATCCGGTCCCACTAGCGTGAGACGCGTCGTCGCGATGTCGAGGTTGCCCAGCACGGCCATGTCGTCGGACGAGGCGTCGAGGGCAGAGGCGACCATGTCCGCCTGCTCGGCCAGCTCGTCGTGGGCCAGGTCGACCAACCGCGTGTGCACGAACGCGGTGCCCGCGAGGGCGAAGACGCACACGAAGCCCATGGTGAGCCCGAACACCGTCATGAAGACGCGACGCATCAGCGAGCGATGCTTTCCGCTCATAGGATCCCCCCCCCGTCGACGATAGCGCACGCCGGCGCGCAGTCGGCCGCCTTACGCATCCTGGGCAGCGAAGCGGTAGCCGACGCCTCGGACGGTCTCGATGCTTGAAGAGCGCTCCCCCAGCTTCTGGCGGAGCGTCTGGACATGAACGTCCACGGTCCGGGAGCCTCCGTCGAAATCCCATCCCCAAACGCTGCGGAGAAGCGCCTCGCGCGTGAAGACGACGCCGGGCTTCTTCATGAGGTACTCGAGCAGATCGAACTCGCGCAAGGTGAGCTTGACGTCCTTGCCGTCCACAGAGCACGTCCTGCAGCTCGGCGAGAGCACGATGCCGCCGGCGGACAGCAGGTCGCTTACCTGACGGGACATGCCGCCGCGACGCAGCAGTGCGCGGCAGCGGCTCGTGAGCTCCATGAGGGAGAAGGGCTTCGTAAGGTAATCGTCCGCGCCTCCGTCGAGCGCCACGACCTTGTCCAGCTCGGTATCCTTGGCCGTCAGCATCATGATGGGCACGGTCGCCGTCTCGGTGCTCGCCCTAAGCCGGCGCATGATCTCGAGGCCGTCGGTGTCGGGGAGCATGATGTCGAGAAGGACCGCATCGGGCACGCGCCGGGCGACAGCCGCCTTGAACTCGCTGTCGCAGCTGAAGCCCTCGGCCTCGATTCCCTGCTGACGCAGTGCGTACAGCGTGAGCCCGCGAATGTTGTCGTCATCCTCGACGTAGTAGATCATGTCCCGCTCCTCTCGGCCGTTTCGAAGATTGTACTACCCCCACGGCGTCCACCCGCAGAGCGGGGAGACGCCACGGGCGCGGGCCCTATCCGAAGCGGCCCGTCAGGTAGTCGGCCGTGCGGGGATCGCTGGGACGAGCGAACAGCTCAGCCGTCCCGGCGTGCTCGACGAGCTCTCCGAGCAGGAAGAACGCGACAGAGTCGGAGATGCGGGACGCCTGCTGCATGTTATGGGTGACCACGACCAGCGTGTAGTCGCGGCGCAGCTCCTGCGCGAGCTGCTCGACCTGGACCGTGGAGATCGGGTCGAGAGCGCTCGTCGGCTCGTCCATCAGGAGGACCTCGGGCCTGACAGCGATCGCGCGGGCGATGCAGAGGCGCTGCTGCTGGCCACCGGAAAGGCCCAGGCCGGATTGCTTGAGCTTGTCCTTGACCTCATCCCAGAGCGCGGCGTGACGAAGGGAGTCCTCGACGAGCTCGTCGAGCTCGCTGCGCGAGCGCACGCCAAGACCGCGAGGGCCGTACGCGACGTTGTCGTAGATGCTCATGGGAAAGGGATTGGGGCGCTGGAACACCATGCCGACGCGCTGACGGAGCCGCGTCGGGTTCGCCTCCCGGTAGATGTCCTCGCCGTCGAGCGCGACACGGCCCTCGATGCGGCACCCCTTGACGTCATCGTTCATGCGGTTGAAGCACCGCAGCAGCGTCGACTTGCCGCAGCCCGACGGACCGATGAACGAGGTGATCTGCTTGTCGCGAATATCGATGGACACGTCTTTCAGCGCATGATGGTCCCCGTAGAAGAGATCCAGATGCTCAACGGAAAGGCGAACGTCCCCGTCGCGGAAATCAGATGCCTCCGCCGCGACCCCCAACTCGCGCTCGCGAGCCTCGGCGACCGCCTGCTCCACCTGCACTTCCCCCATATGGCCTCCTTGCATCATGCACGCTCTCGGGCCACATGGTACGCTCGGGCCGAAAGCCGGAGGCAAGGGAGATGTCAGAGTTCTGTAAAGCCGCGCCCCGAGACCGATGCACCCTAAGCGGGCAGGTCGATGGTGAACGTCGTGAACTCGGGCGTCGACGTGCAGCCGATCGTCCCGCCGTGCGCCGCCACGATCTCGCGCGCGATGGCCAGGCCGAGCCCCGCGCCGCCCCGGTTCGTCGAACGGGCCGCGTCGAGACGGTAGAACTTCTCGAAAATGACCCGTAGCTTCGCCTCGGGGATCGGATCGCCCTGGTTGATGAAGCGAATGCGGACCCCGGCGGGGGTCGTCTCTGCCTCGATTCGAATCGCGGTCCCATCGTAGCTGTAGGCGATCGCGTTCTTCATCACGTTGTTGAACACGCGCGCCATCTTATCGCCGTCGACAAGCGCCACGAGCCCCTCGGGGATGTCCACGACGGCGCGCTTGCGCTGATCGGAGAGCTGGGGATAGAACTCCTCCGCGACCTGGCCGAGCATGAGCCCGAGATCGACGTAGCCGCGCGTCAAGACGATGTCATGGAAGTCGAAGCGCGTGATGTCGAAGAACTCCTCGATAAGGCTGTCGAGGCGGTGCGCCTTCTCCAGGGCCACGCCCGTGAAGCGCACCCGCTGCTCCTCGGGAAGATCGGGGGCCTCGTGCAGCAGCGAGAGGTAGCCCACGACGCTCGCGAGCGGCGTCTTGAGGTCGTGGGCCAGGTAGGTCACCAGATCGTCCTTGCGGCCCGATTCGTCCCGAAGCGCCTGCGCCGCGAGACGCTCGCGCTCTCGCACCCGGTTGAGCGCGCTTTCGACCTCAAGATAGTCGCTGTCCAGGTCGTCCCAGTTATCAGGATGCTCGATCAGGCGATCGACCATGTGGCGGGCGATGGCCCCGTCCGCCTCCTCTCGGCCGCGGGCGCATCCGTGCGCGTATGCCGAGCGCGCCGAGAACAGCGCGGCGCACACGGCGAGAGCGAGCAGGAAGCCGCAAAAGACGAAGATGTAGTCGATGCTCACGTAGAGCTGCGGGGCCTGCGCGGTCGCGACACCACCCATGAAGAGAACGGCGAGCCAGATGGTACCGCCCATCGTGATCGCCCGTCGAACCTCGAGAAACCGCTCGATCAGCACATAGCCGATGAAGAAGACGGCGGCGAGCACGATGATGTTCTCCATGCCCAGGACGGCGAAGCAGAGCGCACCCAGCACGACGGTGGAGACCCACCTGCTGTCGACGACGGCGCGCAGGCGGCCGAGCACCGTCGCCCACGAGGTCTCCGGGTCCGTCGCGGGATCCGCGCTGCGCCGCGCTGCGCCGGGAGCCTCCCCCTGCGCAGCCTGGTCGGCATGCTCGAGATCCCGCGCGCCGGCGATCTCGTTCGGACGCCCCGTCATCGGGTTCACGGGCGCTCGCCCGGAACGATTCGCCATGCTTGGCCCCTCTCTCATCTCGCCATCTTCACGAACGCCGACGTTTCTCTCCACAAGAAAAGAGTTCTAGTCCTCTGTGCGCGGAAGCTCGACCGGGTCCGCGTCATCGGCGTAATCGACCGTCACGGCCTCGGGCTCATCGGACCCGTCGGGCGGCGTGAGCACGTACAGGCTCGGAACGAGGTCCATCGTCGCCGGGCCATCGTAGGGCTTCAGCTGCACCGCGAGCACGCGGCCGTCCAGCTCGGCGGATTCCGGCTCGGGGCGTGGATTGGATGAGCCCCAAAACGTCAGGAGCACGGAGCCGTCATCCTGCAGCTTCCACGAATCGCGCTGGACCGTGCCGACCGGATTGTCATCCTCCGCAACGGCCTCAATGGCCCACGCCGACACCGCATCCGCCGGGGCGGAACCCGTGGGCTCCTGGGACTTCGGGCCGCATCCCGCGATGCCTCCGATCGCCGCGCAGGCACCGCATGCCGCGAGGGCCACAAACGTCCTTCGATTGACCATGTTGAGCTTCCTTTCCTGCGTGCGCCGCACGAGACGTCCCGTTCGAGACGGCCGACGGCAGCTTATGGGCAGTATGGGCCGGAATGGCGCTTCGGCGAAGGTCCTCGCATGCGCGCCTGGTGGCTTGCATCCAGCCTATAGCTTGCATCCAGCCTATAAGAAGTATAGGAAGCGCGATGCAGTCCGAAACGGAAGAGTTGCTTAAAATCCCCTCGGTGCTCTCGCCACGCGTTCCGAACGGAGGGCGGACTACTTCTCGATGGTATAACCCACGCCCCAGATATTCTTGATGAAGCGCGGGTTCTGGGCGTCGTCCCCCAGCTTCTCGCGCAGATGGCGGATGTGTACCATGACGGTGTTGCTCGAACTCGACATGAAATCCTCGCCCCACACCGCACGGAAAAGATCCTCGACGGGCACCACGCGGCCTCGGTTCTCCACAAGATACAGAAGGATCGAAAACTCAAGCGGCGTGCAGCGCACCGGGCGGTCATCGACCGTGACGGTGCGGGCGTCACGATTGATCGTGAGGCCGTCCACGGAAAGCTCGCTCGCGTCTTCCTCTGCGACCCTACTTCCATACCTCGTATAGCGCCTCAGCTGCGCCTTGACGCGCGCGACGAGCTCGAGCGGTCGGAACGGCTTGACGACGTAGTCGTCCGCCCCGAGGGCCAGGCCCTCGATCTTATCTTTCTGGGCGTCGCGCGCCGTGAGCATGATGACCGGATAGGTCCTATCGGACCGGATGGTGCGCAACAGCTCGAACCCATCTATATCCGGCAACATGATGTCGAGCACGGCCAGGTCGAACTCCTGCTCGAAGATCGCCTTCGCCGCCTCGGCGCCGGTATAGGCGATCGTCACGCCGAACCCCTCATTTTGCAGATATATTCCCACGAGGTCTGCGATGGTCTTCTCATCGTCCACGACCAGGATGTGCGCGTCCAACGGGCCCTCCTTTCAAACGTCACCATTATCCCCGCCCTTTTCGCGTCCCCTGGCGGATCCTAAAGTTATTAAGGAACAACTAATAGTGCGCCTGCGCCGCCGCGGGCTTACAGCTCCGCCGTGTCGAGCATCACGGTGAAGGGGCCGTCGTTGACCAATTCGACGCCCATATCGGCCGCGAAGGTCCCCGTCCGCACCCGCTCGACATCGCGACGGACAAGGTCGACGAAATACTCGTAGAGCTCGCGCGCGAGATCGGGAGATGCGGCGTCCGTGAACGACGGCCGCCTTCCCCTGCGGCAGTTGGCATAGAGCGTGAACTGCGAGACGACCAGGACATCCCCCGCCGTATCCATCAGCGAGCGGTTCACACGGCCCTCGTCGTCCTCCATGATCCGCAGGTCGCGCAGCTTGCTCCAAAGCCGCTCGGCCTCTGCGGGCGTGTCCCCTTCGCCCACGCCGAGCAGGACGAGATAGCCCGCACCGATACGCGCAGTCACCTCTCCCCCGATGGTCACGCTCGCTCGCGTCACGCGCTGGACCAGCGCCCTCATGCTTCTCTCCTAACCCTCGGAGCCGCCGAGCTTGGCGGCGAGATCCTGCAGGGCGTGGAAGCGATGGCTGATGGCGTTCTTCTCCTCCGGGGTAAGCTCGGCCATCGTCTTGCCTGGGGTGTCGTCCGGCAGAAACAGGGGATCGTAGCCGAATCCATGCGAGCCCCGCTCCTCATGGCCGATCGCGCCCTCGCACGTGCCTTCGCCCGACAGCACCATGCCCGTCGCGTCGATGAAGGCGATGGAGCTCACGAACCGGCCGCGACGGAGCTCGTCCGGCACGCCCGCTAACCTCTCCTTGAGCTTCGCGTTGTTCGCCGCATCGTCACCATGGACTCCCGCGTAGCGAGCAGAGTAAACGCCCGGCTCCCCGTCGAGCGCATCGACCATCAGGCCAGAATCATCGGCGATGGCGGGCAGACCCGTCGCCTCCGCAGCGGCCTGCGCCTTGATCAGCGCGTTCTCGAAAAACGTCGCTCCGTTCTCCTCGGGCTCCTCGAACTCCCCGAGCTGCCCGAGCGCCACGAACCTTACATCGGGCAGCACGGTCGAGAGTATCTCCTCGATCTCGACCAACTTATGAGCATTGCCCGTCGCGACGACCACCGTGCGCGCGGGGTCGATTTCTTCCCTATCAATCATCGTGCGATCCATGCGATCACCGCTCCCTCTCCTCTATTGAGCCCAGCGGCCCCAAGCAGCCGCCTCATGTACGCTGCAGCCCCCGGCGTCGTGCCGCCCGCATGCCGAGATCCCCATCAGTCCCTGAATGCGGTGACCTCGTTTTGCAGCGCAATGAGCTGTGCGATACCCATTTCCCCCAGGTCGAGCAGATCGTTCAGCCTCTTTCTGTCGAACGGGGCCTGCTCGCCGGTACCCTGGATCTCAACGATCTCGCCGGTATCCGTGGCGACGAGGTTCATATCCACCTCCGCGCGGCTGTCCTCACCGTAGTCGAGGTCGAGCACGCACGACCCGTCGACGACGCCCATGGAAACCGCGGCGACCTGACCGGAGAGCGGCAGGCGGGGAATCTTGCCCGCCTCGACCCACGCCATGAGCGCGTCATGGAGAGCGACCCAGGCACCCGTCACGCTTGCGGTCCGCGTGCCGCCGTCGGCCTGGATGACGTCGCAATCGACCGTGACGGTGTATTCGCCGAGCGCGCGAAGATTCGTGACCGTACGCAGGCTGCGGCCGATCAGACGCTCGATCTCCATCGAACGGCCCTTCCGCATCCCCGTCTCGCGGCGCGTGCGGCGGCCGGTCGAGGCGGGCAGCATCGCGTACTCGGCCGTCACCCAGCCCGCGCGGCTCGCGCGGCGCCATGCGGGAAGGCCCTCCTCGATCGTTGCGGCGCACAGCACGCGCGTGTCGCCGAACTCGACGAGGCACGAGCCCAGCGCATGCTTCATGACCTCACGCGTAAGCTTGACCGGGCGCATCGCGGAGGCAGGCCTGCCGTTCGCGCGCTTGATATCCATATGTTCCATGTCGCATTCCTTTCATGCCCATGGCTCGAAGGCCGTACGGCGGCGCACGGCGCAGCACGCCCGGCACGGCGAGCCATCAGATACTCTTAAGCTCATCCAGGCTGATGTGCTCGATTGACTTGAGCGGTTGACCGAAGATGAAGCTCCCCGCAGCCGCGAATTCCGCAATGTTGTCCGACGTCGTGGCGAAACGGTGCTGGGGCTCATTCCCCGCGTCTGCAAGCTGCTCCCGACGCTCCAAGATATCGCGCAGCTCGCGCGTCGTCTCCTCCGCGGAGGACACGACGCGGACCTCCGGACCGAGCGCATGGCGAATCGGCCCAGCGAGCAGGGGAAAGTGCGTGCAACCGAGCACCACCGTGTCCACATGGGCCCCACCGTTCACAATCGGAGCAAGCGTCCGCTCGACTTCGATGCGGTTCTCCTGCGTATCGAAGATATCGCCGTTCTGAAGCCAACGTTCCTGCAGATGGGCTCCCGTCGCAAGCTCGCGCTCGACGATCTCGACAAAACTGGGGGCGGGGCAGCCGTAGACGTCGACGCCGGCATCAAGATCCTGGATCGCACGCATATAGGCGCCCGATCGAACCGTGAGGCTCGTGGCCAGGACGCCCACCTTGCGCGTGCGCGTGGAATTGATCGCGGCGCGGGCCCCAGGCGCTATGACGCCGATCACGGGGACGGGAAGAAGCTGCTGCGCGATGCGAAGCCCCGCTGCGGTCGCCGTGTTGCAGGCGATGACCATGATCTTGATATCGCGCTCAGCAAGCCAGCGGCCCGCCTGCATGACGAATGAGCGGACCTCCTCCTCCGATCTGACGCCGTAGGGGCACCGCTTGGTGTCGCCCACATAGTAGATTGACTCATGCGGCAACGACGTCGCGATGCAGCGCGCCACGGTCAGGCCGCCAAGCCCCGAATCGAATACACCGATCGGCCTGTTGTTGCCCGCGCCGGCAGAGCCGAAAAACGGCGGCGCCGCATACACGGAACGCTGATCCAGGCTATCCAGAGCGTCATGGCTGGAAGTCATCACAAATCACCCCGCATCATTTACAGGCCAGCAGGCAGCGCATAGCGTTAACCCAGCCGTCGACGATTCGTCCGCGCGTGACGAAGGCGTTGTCATGCGACACGAGGAACTCCTCCGCCCCCGGGTCTCGCAGGCCGTTTTCAACGAGGAAGAAGACGCTCGTGTAATCCGCCATGAGGAAATCCGACGACGCGTCGCCGATGGAAAGCGTCTCTCCCGGGTCGATTCCCCGGAGCTCGCAGAATCGCTCGATACCTCGACCTTTGTTGAGACCGAGCGGGCTGATGTTGAACGCTCTACCGCGAACGCCTTCAGGCAGTTCAAGGGTCGTGGGGGCAGAGATGTAGCCCAAGAACCCGTTATCGCTCCATTCGAGCTCGGCGCCGGATGCACGGATGATCTCTCGAGCCTCCTCATCGGGAATCTCACCGCGGAGTCCCACCGTGACCTCGCGATACTTATAGCCCGTAGACATATCGTTATGGTATTCAAGCAAGCCGGGCCAACGGGTAGAGAAGGCATCGAGAATCCCCGTGGCCTCGATGCATTCATGCGGCGTATAGCCCCAGGCGGGATTGTACGGCATGTCGGCGCAGAAATACTCCCAGCGGTTGTCCGAGCGATCGACCATAAGCAAGCCGCCCATTTCCGCAATATAGGAGTTGAAGCCGAAGATACGAGAATCCTCGTGCATCATAGACCTGTTCCGTCCGGAGCAGGGGATGATCTCGATACCCGCCCGTTTAAGATCAAGAACGG
Source organism: Collinsella phocaeensis (assembly GCF_900119895.1). Lineage (GTDB taxonomy): Bacteria > Actinomycetota > Coriobacteriia > Coriobacteriales > Coriobacteriaceae > Collinsella > Collinsella phocaeensis. Next base: position 153,769 of record NZ_FQLR01000002.1, read on the forward strand.
TGGATACGAGGTCGAGACTCGCCTCGCCCGAGGCGTCAGCAAGCGCGCAGGAACCGGGAGCAAGCATCGTTCCATCGAGGTCGGTAAAGATGTACTTGACGCGAGCAAGGCGAGCAGCGAGCTCATCAGAGGGCTCGACAGGGAGAACGGGACAACCCATGCTCTCAACTCCTTGATATACGACAGGATTGAGTATAACGGCCTTATTGTACCGTTCGGATTATGCGTCACCGAAACATGCGAACGAGTCGGACCAGCACTACATATTTACGCTCTGCTTGACCCCTTTAAACGCGAAGAGGCCCCCGCGGTCTCCCGCGGGGGCCTCCCCGACCGAAACGCCGTCCACCGGTCAGCGGCGCCCTGCTCTCCCACGGGCTTGCCCCGCAGTACCATCGGCGCGGTGCGGCTT
>NZ_FQLR01000003.1 GCF_900119895.1 Collinsella phocaeensis
CTTCGGTTGCCCCGAAGGGGCCCGCCTACCGACGCGATCGCCCCGCCGCGCCGGTACTTTTGAAGCACCCAGGCAGCAGGACACGCTTTTCCGGCCTATGCCGCCACGGCATCCGCGCTCTAGAACTCGACGTTTCCGAATTCCGAAAGCTGGAGCTCCTTGTTGTGGTCAGTCGCCCAATCGATATTCCACGGACTCGTGAAGAGCAGAAGCTTGCCGCCGCGCATGTCCTCGACGCGGAGCGTATCGCGGGTGAGCGAAAGCCCCGGGATGTCGATGGAGTCCGGGTCGTTCTTGATCCAGCGGATATCCGTGTAGGGCAGCGCCTGCCGACGCACCTCGACGTGGTACTCGCTCTTGAGGCGCTGCTCGAGCACCTCGAACTGCAGCGTGCCCACCACGCCCACGATCACGGACTCCATGCCGGCGCCCAGCTCGCGGAAGATCTGGATGGCGCCCTCCTGGGCAAGCTGCTCCATGCCCTTGACGAACTGCTTGCGCTTCAAGGTGTCGACCTGCGTAACGCGGGCGAACAGCTCGGGGGCGAATGTCGGGATGCCCGCGAACTGGACATGCTTCTTACCGGTGCAGATGGTGTCCCCGATGCTGAAGATGCCCGGGTCGAACAGCCCGACGATGTCGCCCGCATACGCCTCGTCGACGATCGCTCGGTCATCGGCCATCATCGTCGTACCGGTCGCCAGCTTGAGCTTGCGCCCGCCCTGCACGTGAAACGCCTCCATGCCGCGCTCGAACTTGCCCGAGCAGATGCGCACGAACGCGATGCGGTCCCTATGGTTCTTGTCCATGTTCGCCTGGATCTTGAAGACGAAGCCCGAGAACTCGTCCCGCGCGGGCTCGACGGCCTCGCCGGTGAGTGCGTCGACGTGCGCGGAGGGCGCGGGCGCCAAGCGGAGGAAGTCCTTCAAGAAGGGCTCCACGCCGAAGTTGGTGAGGGCGCTTCCGAAGAACACGGGGGACAGCTTGCCGGACAGCACCGCATCGAGATCGAACTCGGAGTCGGCGCCGTCGAGCAGCTCGATGTCGTCCATCAGGTTCTTATGGTTGTCCTCGCCGATGAGGTCGTTCAGCGCCTCGTCGCCCAGCGTGGCCTCGATCTCGTCGACCTTCTTGGTGCCGTTGGCGCGGCCGTCGCCCTCGAACGCCAGCACGTGGCGGCTGGCGCGGTCGAACACGCCGCGGAAGGTGCGGCCGTTGCCGATGGGCCAGTTCATGGGATACGTGCGGATGCCCAGGACGTTCTCGACCTCCTCCATGAGGTCGAACGGGTCGCGCGTCTCGCGGTCCATCTTGTTCACGAAGGTGAAGATGGGGATGCCGCGCAGGGCGCAGACGCGGAACAGCTTCTTGGTCTGGGCCTCGACGCCCTTGGCGCCGTCGATCACCATGACCGCGGCGTCGGCGGCCATGAGGGTACGGTACGTATCCTCGGAGAAGTCCTGGTGGCCGGGGGTATCGAGGATGTTGACGCAGCAGCCTCCGTAGGTGAACTGCAGCACCGAGGAGGTGACGGAGATGCCGCGCTGCTTCTCGATGTCCATCCAGTCGGACACGGCGTGGCGGGAGTTCTGCTTGCCCTTGACCGAGCCGGCGCTCTGGAGCTGGCCAGTATAGAGCAGGAGCTTCTCGGTCAGCGTGGTTTTGCCGGCATCCGGGTGCGAGATGATCGCGAACGTGCGGCGCGCGGAGATCTGGTCGGAGAGGGAGGGCATGGGGTCCTTTCTGTTCGAGGCGAAGGCGGCCTAGCGGTTGCGGGCCTTGAGCGCGCGGTCGATGTCGCGCTGGATATCGCGCTTGGCCATGTCCTCACGCTTGTCGTAGAGCTTCTTGCCCCGGCCCAGGCCGAGCGTAAGCTTTACGCGGCCGTCCTCGTTGAAGTAGAGCTCGAGGGGGACGAGCGCGTAGCCGCGGTCGTGGAGCTTGCGGTCGAGGTAATCGATCTCCTTTCGATGGAGAAGCAGCTTGCGGCGGCGGTCGGGATCGCGGTTGAAGATGGTCCCATGGCTGTACGGATGGATGTGCACGCCCACGAGCCAGCACTCGCGCCCGCGGATGAGCGCGAACGTGTCGCTGATCTGGCACGCCCGCTCGCGAAGGCTGCGCACCTCGGTGCCCGCGAGCTCGATGCCGCACTCATACGTCTCCTCGATGAAGTACTCATGGCGGGCGGAACGGTTCTTGGCGATGGTCTTGCGCTCTTTACGACTGGACATGACCGCCTCACGCGCCTTCGGGAGCGTCGGCGGGACCGGACTCGGAAGCCGACTCGCGGATCAGCTTGGTAAGGGCTCGGCAGGCCTCTTCCCCAACCAGGCTGTTCGCGCGGACCGTGAGCTTGGTCGCCAGCTCATCGTCCCCGGCGTCGGCGGCGTCGGTGGCGCACATGAGCAGGCAGACGGCGATATCCGCAGACGGGCTCGTGGGGATGCCCTGCGCCGCGAGTTCGGCCACGGCTTTGCCGTCGGGCTCTTCGGCAACCTCGGGGTGCTCCTTGGTGAGGCGCGCGATGAGCTTCTCGGTGCGCGGATCGTTCGGAGCGAGGCGGAGCGCCAGGCGCGCGCAGCCCGAGGCTGCGAGCGGGACGTCCGCATCGCAGAAGAACTGGCCGAGGTTGGCGTAGGCGCGGGCGGCGGCGCGTCCGTCCGAGGCGCGCTCGAGCACGGAGTTGCTGAGGGCCGCCCACTCCTGCGTATCGTCGAGCGCCCGGAACAGCTCCGCCAGGTCGAGCCGATAGTTGCAGTTCATGGGATTCCACCGCACCGCCTGGGACAGGGCGTTGCGGGCGCTCACGTAGTCGCGCTGGCTGATGTAGGCAAACGCCATATCGGAGTACAGGCGGTCGAAGGGGACCCCGACCTGCACGAGCCGACGGGGGTCGCGCTCGACGCGCCGGTACGCCAGGCGCTCGAAGGGGTCGGCGAAGCTGAAGTACTGCACGTCCTCGCCGGCCTGACACGCAGCGGAGATGTAATCCTCGGCGAGCTCGACCAGATGCTCGAGCAAAGGAGTCGCAGTCGCCAGGTCGCCGGACGCGAGGAAATTCTCGGCGTAGGCGATGTCTTGTTCGGTTATCGGAATATCCACGGTACCTCCCGGGTCAATGACTAATGGTTCAGTGTAGCGCAGGGGCTGCATGTATGAGCCTGAAATCGAGATGGCCCCGCATCGGGTCGGACCCGGCGATCTCGACCACGACGCGCGTGCCGAGACGGATCTCCCGGCCGGTTGCCGAGCTCACGAGCATAAGCCTTTCCTCGTCCAGATCCCACCACTCGTCACCCAGCGCGGCCATGCGCACAAGGCCCTCGGCGCCCGTCTCATCGAGCCGCACGAACGCGCCCATCGAATCGATCCAGGACACGGCGCCCGACACCCGCTCGCCGACGCGCCCGGCGTAGTAGCGGCAGACCATGGCCTTCTGGGACGCATGGGCGGCGGCATCCGCGATGCGCTCGGAGTCGCTCGCCTGCCGGCATATCGGGGCCAAGATCGCGGGAAGCGACTCGGGGCCCCGCCCGATCAGGGCGGCGGTCGACTCCGGGCCCCGCGACGCATCGGCGGCGGCGCGGCGGCCCAGGCGCTCCTCAGCCAGGCGCTGCTTGACGACACGTTGGACGACCAAGTCCGGATACCGCCTGATCGGGCTCGTGAAGTGGCAGTACGCAGGGGCCGCCAGCGCGTAGTGACCGAGATTGCACGGGCGGTACACGGCCCGCTGCTGAGCGCGCAGGAGCAGCGCGTTGACGAGCGGGGCGGCAGGCGTGCCGTGCGCGGCATCGACCGCGCCCTGCAGGGCGGCGGGCTCGGCGGCCTCCAGGCCGAGGGCACATGACGCGTCGATAGCCCCCGCGTCCAGCAGGACGCGGGCCGCCGCGGCGAGCTCGTCGGGGGACGGCTCGGCATGGACGCGGAAGGCGGCCTCGAGCCCGCGGTCGACAAGCCAGCGGGCGACGCATTCGTTCGCGAGCAGCATCGCCTCCTCGACCAGCGAGGTCGCCGCCGTACGCGCACGGGTGACGATGCGCTCCGGCGCACCGTCTCGATCCAGCAGGACATGCACCTCGGAGGTCTCGAAGTCCACCGCGCCGCGGCGGGCGCGCAGCGCGCGGCGGGCGCGCGCCAGCCCGTCGGCGTCGGCGAGGAAAGCGGCAAGGTCGACACCCTCCCGCGCGGCGCGCTCCGCCGCGACGTCGGCGCGGCCGCGGGCCGCCTCGTGCGCGCCGCCGGAATCTCGCCCGACATCCCCGCCCTCATCCGAGCATGTGGGCAGCAGCTCCTCGACCGCCTCGTAATCGGTGCGAACGCGCGACCTGATCGCGCTCGGATACGGCTTGAACCCCTTGACGCGACCGCGGGCGTCAAGCTCGATATCGACGGTGACCGCCAGGCGGTCCTCGTCGGGGACGAGCGAGCACACGTCGCATGACAGCTCCTCCGGAACCATCGGCAGCACGCGGTCGGCAAGATACACCGACGTCCCCCGCCGGCGCGCCTCGAGATCGACGTGTCCGCCCCACGGCACGTAATGGGAGACGTCGGCGATATGCACCCCCAGGAGCCAGCCACCCGACGCCGTGCGCTCGATCGAGATGGCGTCGTCGAAATCCCGCGCATCGACCGGGTCGATGGTGAGCGCGAAGCGCTCCCGGATGTCGATGCGCAGCGGGTCCGCCAGCGCGTCCTCGACGTCCGCGCGGCGGGCGCGCGCCTCCTCGAGCGCGGCCGCGGGGTATCCGCCCTCCAAGTCGTACCGGGCCATCACGCACCGTATGGGCAGATCGGGGGCATCCGGCCCGCCCAGGCGCTCCTCGATCCGGACCACGCCAGACTCGTGGCGCGTCGGGTACCCGACGATCCGGGCACGCACCACGTCGCCCTCGCCTGCGCCGGCGCGCGCGGGGGAGTCATCCGTGGGGAGCACGAAGAAATCCAGCTTGACCCGCGGGTCGAGCGGGCGCACCACACCCAGGGGACCGGCCGTCCCATAGGTGCCCACCAGGATATCGGTCGCCCGCTCGAGGGTGCTCTCCACCTGGGCGCGCAGCTGTCCGCGCTCGCCGCGGCGCAAGCTCACCGAGACGATGTCGCCTCCCATGGCGCCCCGCAGGCCGCGTTCGGTGAAGCGGAACCGCCCTTCCGGCGTGTCGACGAACGCACCCGACCCCGTGAGCACGACCGTGCCCGTAAGCTCCGGCGCCCGCCTGCGCCCCGAAGACGCCCCGCCCTGTGACCTTCCGCGGCCTCTTCCCACTTGGACCTCCCTGTCGTCCCCGTGCCGCCGCGCGGCACGCTTCACATGCATCCCTTATGCCCTTGCCGCCGCACCCTATGCGCGCGCCGCGCGTCCATTGTGTGCCGCGGGCGAAACCGCCGCCGACGCCCGGGGCCGCATGTATACTCGAGGACGAACGGACCCGCACAGAAAGAACCGACGTGAACACACCCGCATCCGCACCCCGCGCGACCGACCGCACCGACCCTTCGCGCCGGCCCGAGCTGCTCGCTCCCGCCGGCGGACCCGCCCCCTTCGCCGCGGCGCTCGCCGCCGGCGCCGACGCCATATACTGCGGCATGGGGGCGTTCAACGCGCGGCGCAAGGCCGACAACTTCACCGACGAATCGTTCACCGAGGCCTGCCGCGCCGCGCATCTCGCCGGAGCGCGCGTCTACGTCACGGTGAACATCGTGATCAAGGATGAGGAGATGGACGAGGCCCTGCGCCTCGTCGACACGTGCTGGCGGCTCGGAGCCGACGCCTTCATCATCCAGGACTGGGGGCTGTTCGCCGAGATCAAGCGAACCATGCCCGAGGTCGAGACCCATATCTCCACGCAGGCGAACATTCACGATGCGCGCGGGGCCGCCTGGTGCCGCGATGCCGGGGCGGACCGCGTGACGCTTTCGCGCGAGCTCTCCGTCGCCGAGATCGCCGCCATTCACGATGCTGTGGACATCGATCTCGAGGTCTTCGCCCACGGCGCCATCTGCTTCTGCTACTCCGGCGTCTGCCTGCTCTCCAGCTTCGCGCGCGCCGGCCGCTCCGCCAACCGCGGCATGTGCGCGCAGCCCTGCCGACTACCCTACGAGCTCATCGACGAGCGGGGCCGTGTGCTCTCCCCCGCCGGCCGCGAGCGGCCGCTCTGCCCGCGCGACACCGACACCTCGACGATGCTTACCGAGCTCCTCGCCGCCGGTGCCCACGCGCTGAAGCTCGAGGGCAGGATGAAGGCGTCCGACTACGTCCACTCCGTCGTCGACGTCTACCGCAGGCAGCTCGACGACGCGATAGCCGGACGCGAGGCGACGCCGTCCGATGCGGCCGCAAGGGCCCGGCAGCTCAAGCGCAGCTTCAACCGCGATTTCACGTCCGCCTACCAGCACGGCACCTCGGGCGACGAGATGATGAGCTACGAGCGCTCCAACAACCGCGGCCAGCTCGTGGGCACCGTCCTTGGAAGCCGGCCCGCCGGCGGCAACACGCGCGGCCTGCACCCCGATGACCGCCGCCTGCGCGCGGCCGTCGCCACCATCCTCCTCGATGAGCCGGTAGGCAAGGGCGACCTGCTCGAGCTTCGCCACGAAGACGAATTCGATCAGTTCCTCACCGCGATCGCGGGAGCTGACGCCGAGGCGGGCTCCACGATCGAATGCCGCATCCCGCGCGCGATGCCGCGCGGGAGCCGCGTCCGCATCATCCGCAGCCAAGCGGCCATCGACACCGCAGCCGCCGCGCTCAAGCGCGACATCGCCCGCAAGCGCGCGGTCGACGTACGCGTCACGGCACGCTTGGGAGAGCCGTTCGAGGTGGTCCTCACGTGCTGCGACGACCCCTCGCTCAGCGCATCTGCGACGGGCTTCATCGTCGAGCCCGCGCGGACCCGCCCCGTCTCGCCCGACGACCTCGTCGAGCACGTGGGGCGCATGGGCTCCTCGCCCTTCGAGGCCGCGTCGTTCGATATCCAGCTCGACGAGGGCTGCGGGATGTCGTTTTCCGCCGTCCACAAGGTGCGCGGCGCGGCGTGCGACGCGCTCATCGAGCGCATCCTCGCCCCATACGCCGAGCGTCGCGGCAGCGCGCCGCGCGTCGACGAGCGCCCTCGGGCCCGCTCGTCCGAACGTGCAAAGGATCCTGCCGTCATCTGCGCCGCCGTATGCGATCTCGACGCCGCGGGCATCGCGCGCGAAGCGGGCGCGCAGCTCATATACATGCCCGTCGACGCCCTGCTCGAGGCCGGGCTCGATGCCGCGGGCGCGCAAGCGCGCGGTATCGTCCCCATCCTGGATGAGGTGTGTCGCGCCGTCGATCTCGAACGGCTCGACCCCTGGGTTCTCGACGGGTCGACCGTTGCCGTCGGGAACATCTCGGAACTTGCACGAGCAGGCCAGGTCGGGGCTCGTGCCGAGATTCGCCCCTGCATCCCCGTCCACAACCGCGCCTGCATGGAGATGCTTGAGCGGCGCGGCGCCGATGCGATATGGCTCTCACCCGAGCTGTCCCTCGCCGAGATCGAGCGGCTGTCCCCCGGCGCCCCCGTGCCCGTCGGCATCACGGTCTTCGGGCGCCCGCGCGTCATGACGAGCGAGCACTGCATCCTGCAGGTCGCCGACGCCTGCATCCACGACTGCGCTCGGTGCGGCCTGCGCCGGCGCGGCCTGCGCCTGCGCAACATCGACGGCAAGGAATTCCCCGTCCGTAGCGATATCCACGGTCGATCCCATCTCTACGGGGCCGAAGTGACCGACATCACCGCCCAGATCCCTCAACTTATGCACGCACGGGTGACGCGGTTCATGGTCGACGGCACGCTGCTCGACGGCAACGCCCTCAAGAAGGCCATCGTGCGCACCCGCGCCGCAGTCGAGGCGGCTCGGAACGGCAACCGTCCGGCGCCCCGGTCTTCCGGAACCACCACGGGCTGCCTGTTCGTCGGCGTCGACTAGCCCAGCCCCATATCGGCACCCCTTGACGGCGGGGCGGGATGCATCCTCGCATTCCGCCCCGCCGCGCCCTTTCACGCTACCCTTAGACGATGCGGACGTTGCGCCGGACACGGTAGCCCTCGGGCACGGCCCCCGCCGCGAGCACCTCGCAGGTATCGAGGTCTGCGAAGGTGACCGGGGCGATCATATCGAATTTACTCGCATCCGCCAGCACGACGGGGCGCGCGCACCGCCCGATGGAGGCGCGCTTCACCGCCGCCTCTTCCATATCGGGCGTGGTGAGGCCCGCCGTCGCGGATATGCCGTTGACTCCCCAGAACCCCAGGGAGAAGTTGTACCGCTCGACCGCCATCAGGGCTTCGGGCCCCACGACCGATTCCGTCTGCCGCTTGAGCTCGCCGCCCAGCAGGCGCACGTGCAGACCGCGCGCGGCCATCCGCAGCGCATGGCCCGCCGAATCCGTGACGTAGGTGATCGAAGGATCTTGCGGCAAGACGTCGATGAGCCTGCGCACCGTGGATCCGGAATCAAGGTAGACATACGAATCCGCCTCGAGCATGGCCGCGGCGGCCTGCGCGATGCGCTCCTTCTCATGCGCATGCAGGTAGCTTCGATCCTCCAGGTCGAGATCGATCGCAACGTGCGCGCGCTCGAGGCTCATGGCTCCGCCGTGCACCTTGGCGACGCGGTGCGCACGCGAAAGGTTCGCCAGATCCCTTCGGATCGTCGAGGCCGTGACACCGAGCGCCGACGCCAGATCCGGCACGCTCATGGACCCCGCTTCGGCCACCATCTCGACGATGCGCTCCATCCTCTCCTCAGCCAGCACGTTCTACTCCTCCTCAGGGTAGACGACACCCCAATCCGCGCGGAGCCGCGTCATGGTCTCCATGACATCCGACGCATACTCGATAAGGCCGAGGCTCGACGAGTCGCCGGCGACCGCTTTCTCGAGATTGGCCGCTTCATAGCACAGTGCGTACGCCTCTTCGCCCGCCTCGACGACCTCGCGGTGCCCATCGGAGGTCCAGACGATCTCCGCCCGATCGGCACGCGGGTAGGCCATGATCTCGATATAGCAGTCGTCGAAGCACAGGTCGGCGCGCTTCGGCTGCTTGGCGTGCATGCTGAGCGAAAAGACCCCGAGCTGCCCCTCGGCGTTTCGCGTCACGAAGCCGCTCTCCTCGTCGACGCCCGTGTGGAACACGTTGGCCAGGGACACCACCTCGGCAGGCTTGCTCTCCATGAACAGGCGCGCGACCGTCAACGCGTACACGCCGATATCGAGCATGGCGCCGCCGGCGAGGTTTCGGTTCCAAAAGCGGCTCGTCTCATCCTCGTAACTGTGGAAACTGCCGAAATTGACCTGCGCCAGGCGGAGACGACCGAACTCTCCCGCATCCGCGCGACGTCGAAGCTCCTTGTACAGGGGCATATGCAGCACCGTGGTGGCGTCCATGAGCACGACGCCGTGCTCGCGCGCCAACATCCGAGCTTCTTCGAGCTCGGCGGAATTGAGCGTGATGGACTTCTCGCACAGGACGTGCTTGCCGGCGGACAAAGCGGCGCGCAGATACTCGATATGCGTGTTATGCGGCGTAGTGATGTAGACGGCGTCCACCTCGGGGTCGTCATACAGGTCGCGGACGCTGCTGTAGACGCGCTGAATGCCGTAGGCCTCGGCGAAGGCTGCCGCCTTCGCGTACGTCCGGTTCGCGACTCCATGGATCGAACGCCCTGCGAGCGCGAAGGACTGGGCCATCTGATTCGCGATGACGCCGCAACCTATCACCGCCCATCTGAGCCGGGGCGCCGTGAAGATATCGGTGGGAAACGGTTTACCCTGGACGGCGACAAATGCCGCACGGGCCGCCTCGGCCGCATCGCGGGGCTGCGCGCTTGCATGCATATCGGTCTTCATCTCTGCTCCAATCAGTTGTGCGCGTTTATGCGCGTTTGTGCTCATTCTCACATAGACGGGCAGACAATGCGAGCAAAGGGATGAAAGTATGCGTTGGTAACGACGCGATCGACCTCTATGCAAAAGGCCCGGCTCCTGAAAAGGAACCGGGCCTTGACCGATCTAACGATCGAATGCGGATCGACTTAGAACTCAGCGCCACACTTCTTGCAGACGCGCAGCTTGTTCTTGCCGTCCTTCTTGTGGCCGACGCGGGTGGCCTGGCCGCACTTGGGGCAGACGAGCTGGACGTTGGACACGTCGACCGGCATCTCGGTCGGGACGATGCCGCCCTGCTGGTTCTGCTGGTTGGGCTTGACGGCCTTCTTGGCGACGGCCACGCCCTCGACGACAACCTTGCCCTCAGCCGGAAGCGCGCGCAGGACGACGCCCTGCTTGCCGCGGTCCTTGCCGGAGAGCACCTTGACGTTATCGCCCTTCTTGATGGACATAGACATAACGGTCTCCCCTAACTACAGGGTCTCGGGTGCGAGCGAGACGATCTTCATGTACTTCTTGTCACGAAGCTCGCGAGCGACGGGCCCGAAGATACGGGTGCCGACGGGCGAACCATCGTTGTTGATGACGACGGCGGCGTTGTCATCGAAGCGGATGTAGGAACCGTCCTTGCGACGGATCTCCTTCACGGTGCGAACGACGACGCAGCGAACGACGTCCTTCTTCTTGACGTTGGCGCCCGGGGTGGCCTCCTGGACGGCCGCCATGATGACGTCACCGACGCCAGCATAACGACGCTTGGAGCCACCGAGCACCTTGATGCAGCGAACCTTGCGCGCACCGGAGTTGTCAGCAACCGTGAGCATGGTTTGCATTTGAATCATGGTAGTTCCTCCGAAAGAGAATTCGACGAGAGGTGCGCCGCACTAACGGGAACGCGTTCCCGCGGCGCACATCATCGATGAAGCGTACATATGCTTACTTGGCGCGCTCGATGACCTCGACGAGACGCCAACGCTTCATCTTGGACATCGGACGGCACTCCATGACCTTGACGGTATCGCCGAGGCCGGCCGTGCACTCCTCGTCGTGCGCGTGAAGCTTCTTGGTGCTGGTCATCATCTTGCCGTACTTGGGGTGACGCTTGCGCTCGGTGGTGGTGACCACGATGGTCTTGGCACCGGAAACAGAGGTAACGACACCCGTGCGGACCTTGCGCGAGTTACGCTCAGTCGTTTCAGTCATGCTCTACTCCTGCAATCTACTCGGCCGCAGCGGTCTTCTCCGCTGCGATCTGACGGGCGCGCTGCTCCGTGAGGACGCGAGCGATGTCCTTCTTCACGGTCTTGACGCGAGCGGTGTTGTCCAGCTGGCTGGTGGCCATCTGGAAACGAAGGTTGAAGAGCTCGGCGCGCAGCTCCTTCAGCTTGTCCTCAAGCTGGGCGTCCGAAAGCTCACGAATCTCTGCGGGCTTCATTTACTTAACCTCCCCGTCCTGGTCAGCGCGGGTAATGATCTTGGTCTTGATCGGCAGCTTGTGCTGGGCCAGACGGAGCGCCTCGCGGGCGATCTCCTCGGAAACGCCGGCGATCTCGAACATGACACGACCCGGCTTGACGACGGCCACCCACTCCTCGGGGTTACCCTTACCGGAACCCATGCGGGTCTCCGCGGGCTTCTTGGTGATGGGCTTGTCCGGGAAGATGGTGATGTAGACGCGACCGCCACGCTTCATGTAGCGGGTCATGGCGATACGGGCGGCCTCGATCTGACGGTTGGTGATCCAGTGGGCCTCGAGGGCCTTGATGCCGTAATCACCGAAGTACAGCTGGGTGTTACCCTTGGCCTGGCCCTTCATGGAGCCACGCTGCACCTTGCGGTGAAGAATACGCTTAGGGGCGAGCACTACTGACCCCTCCTCTCGTTGTTACGACGGCGAGGACGGGAAGAGCCCTCGAGAGCCGGGTTGGGGACCGGCTGGCCGGGGAGCTTCTCGCCCAGGTAGATCCAGACCTTGACACCGCAGGAGCCCATGGTGGTGCGGGCGGTGGCGGTGCCGTAGTCGATCTTGGCGCGCAGGGTGTGCAGCGGCACGCGACCCTCGCGGTACCACTCGCGACGGCCCATCTCGGCGCCGCCGAGACGACCGGAGCACTGGATACGGATGCCCTTGGCGCCGGACTTGCGGGCGGTCTGAACGGCCTTGCGCATGGCGCGGCGGAAGGCGACGCGGCCCTCGAGCTGCTCGGCGATGGACTGAGCGACGAGGTTGGCGTCGAGCTCGGGGCGCTTGACCTCGATGACGTCGACGGAGAGCTGGCCCTTCTCGACGCCAGCGACGCGCTCGAGCTCGGTGCGCAGGCTGTCGATCTCGGCGCCCTTCTTGCCGATGACGATGCCCGGGCGGGCGGTGAGGATGATGACCTTCACCTTGTCGCCGGCGCGCTCGATCTCGACGCGGGAGAGAGCGGCACGGGAGAGGCGCTTGGCGAGGAACTTGCGGATCTCGAGATCGTTGCCGAGGGTCTCGGCGTAGTTCTTGTCAGCGAACCAACGGGAACGCCAGTTCTCGGTGATGCCGAGACGGAAACCGGTGGGGTAGACTTTCTGACCCATAGCGCTTAAGCCTCCTTTCCAGGAGCGACGACGACGGTGATGTGGCTGGTGCGCTTCAGAATGCGGGAAGCGGAGCCCTTGGCGCGGGGGCGGATACGCTTGAGCGTGGGGCCCTCGTCCACATAGGTGTACTTGACGACGAGATCGGCGGCGCGCATGCCGTTGTTGTTCTCGGCGTTGGCGACGGCGGAACGCAGAACCTTCTCGACGTCCACGGCGACCGCGCGGTCGCAGAAGTGGAGGATGTCGAAGGCCTGGGCCACGGTCTTGTTGCGGATCAGGTCAACAACGAGGCGAGCCTTGCTGGGGGACACGCGCACGTACTTGGCCGTAGCGCGGACCTCGCGGGTCGCGGTGTCGGTAGACTTAGTTGCCATTTACGAGATACCCCCCTATTTGGCCTTGTGGCCACGGAACGTACGGGTCGGCGCGAACTCGCCGAGCTTGTGGCCAACCATGGACTCGGTAACGTACACGGGCACGTGCTTGCGGCCGTCGTGGACGGCGATGGTGTGACCGACCATCTCGGGGAAGATGGTGGACGCGCGGGACCAGGTCTTCACGACGTCCTTCTTGCCGGCCTCGTTCATCGCGACGATACGCGAAAGGAGGCGAGGCTCCACGAACGGGCCCTTTTTGAGACTTCTGCTCATAAGTGCTTTCTCCTAACCAGGTATCGACTACTTCTTGCGACGACGGATGATGAGGGCGTTGGACGTCTTCTTCTTGTTGCGGGTGCGATAGCCCTTGGTCGGCTTGCCCCACGGAGTGACAGAAGGACGGCCGGAGGTGTGGTTCTTGCCCTCGCCGCCGCCGTGCGGGTGGTCGACCGGGTTCATGACCGTACCGCGGACGGTAGGACGGACGTTCATCTTACGCTTACGGCCGGCCTTGCCGATGACGATGTTGGCGTGCTCGGCGTTGCCGACCTCGCCGACGGTGGCACGACAGGTCACGAGGATGCGGCGCATCTCGGAGGACGGCATGCGCACGATGGCGTACTTGCCCTCCTTGCCCATGAGCTGGCAGGCGGTACCGGCGGAACGGGCGATCGCGGCGCCCTTGCCGGGCATGAACTCGATCGCGTGGATGAGGGTACCGACGGGGATCTCGGACAGCGGCATGGCGTTGCCCGGCTTGATGTCGGCGCCGGCGCCGGAGACGACGGTGTCGCCCACGGTGAGGCCCTTCGGAGCGAGGATGTAGCGCTTCTCGCCGTCCACGTAGTGGAGCAGGGCGATGCGGGCGGAGCGGTTAGGATCGTACTCGATGGTAGCGACCTTGGCGGGCACGCCGTCCTTGTTGCGCTTGAAGTCGATGACGCGGTAACGACGCTTCACACCGCCGCCCTGGTGGCGGACGGTGATGCGACCGTTGTTGTTGCGACCGGCCTTCTTGGGAAGCGGCTCGAGGAGCGACTTCTCGGGCTTGGTGGTCGTGATCTCGGCGAAATCCGAGACCGTCTGCCAACGCCTACCGGCGCTGGTCGGTTTAAGGTGCTTTACAGCCATTGCCTATCCCTTTCATATCTATCCGCTCGCCACCGCAAGCAGGGATGCGGGTGCGGTGACACCGGATTTACCACGGTACCGGGCGGCTCCATAGATTCGCCCGGACGTCGATGCACGCCTCCCTTTCGGGAGGCGACGCGTGCATGCAGCGAGACTTAGGCCTGGTTGCCGAAGATCTCGATGGACTGGCCCTCGGCGACGGTGACGACGGCCTTCTTCCAAGAACGGGTCTTGCCGGCGACGTAGCGGACGCGCTTGGTCTTCGGCTTCACGATCAGGGTGTTGACGCGGGTGACCTTCACACCGAAGATCTCCTCGACAGCGTCCTTGATCTGGAACTTGTTGGCGTCCTTGTGAACCTCGAACGTGTACTTGTTCTGCTCCATCTCGGAGAAGGAACGCTCGGACACGACGGGACGGATGATGATCTCGTGAGCGGTCATTTAGGCGAGCACCTCCCCGAAGTGAGCAGCGATGTCGGCGGTCATCAGCAGGGCGCCGTTGTTCACGAGGTCATAGGTGTTGGCCTCGGAAGGCGTGATGATGAACGCCTTGGGAATGTTGCGGAAGGACAGGTAGGCGTTGATGTCATCCTCGCGCACGATGATGGTGAGGCGCTTGCCCTCGATGCCGAGCGCCTTGAGCATGGCGACAGCGGCCTTCGTGGACGGCTTCTCGAAGCCGTAGTCCTCGACGAGGACGAGCTCGTTGTCGCGCACCTTCGCGGAGAGCGCGGAGCGCATGGCGAGCTTGACCTCCTTGTTGTTCATACGCTTGGTGTACGTGCGGGGCTTCGGCCCGAAGATCACGCCGCCGTGACGCCACTGGCCAGCGCGGATGGAACCCTGGCGGGCACGGCCGGTGCCCTTCTGACGCCAAGGCTTCTTGCCGCCGCCGGAGACCTCGGAACGGCCCTTGGTGGACTGGGTGCCCTGACGCCAGCAGGCCTGCTGGCACTTCACGATGTGGTGCATGACGTTGATGTTCGGCTCGATGCCGTACACCGCGGGAGCGAGCTCGACCTCGGCGGCCGCCTTGCCCTCCGTGTTCTTTACTTCAAACTTAGACATGTAAGTGTTCTCCTTGGTATGACTCTGGACCAGTTGGGTCGGGGCCCTTAGGCCATACGGATGGCGACCAGAGCGTTCTTGCCACCAGGGACGGCGCCCTTGATGAGCATGAGGTTCTGCTCGGCATCGATGCGGACAACGGTGAGGTTCTTCACGGTCACGCGCTCGTCGCCCATGTGACCGGCCATCTTGACGCCCTTGAGAACGCGGGCGGGATAGGCGCACTGGCCGATGGAGCCGGGATGACGGTGGAAGTGGGAACCATGGGTCATCGGACCACGGCGCTGACCCCAGCGCTTGATGCGGCCCTGGAAGCCCTTACCCTTGGAGGTGCCGATGACGTCGACCTTGGTGACGCCCTCGAAGTCGGCGACGGTGACGACGTCGCCCACCTTGTGCTCGTCGGCGTTGTCGACGCGGACCTCGCGAAGGTGACGGACGGGCTCGACGCCGGCCTTGGCGAAGTGACCAGCCATGGGCTTGTTCACGTTCTTGGCCTTGATGTCGCCGAAACCGATCTGGACGGCGTTGTAGCCGTCGGTCGCCTCGGATTTAACCTGCGAGACGGAGCAGGGGCCAGCCTGGATGACCGTGACGGGAACGACGTTGTCGTCCTCGTCCCAAACCTGGGTCATACCGATCTTGCGGCCGAGAATCATGCTGATCATTCAATGATCCTAACTCTCGGTGGTCTTGGGACACTGCGAACACCCCTTGTGTTCGCCCCTAGAGGACCACTACTGACATGCGTGCCGAAGCTTTGCATTCCGCCTGACATCGCGTGCGCGGCAACCCATTCGCGCGCATGCTTCGTACATGCAGAACCCTCCCCTATCGAGGCACAGCTTGATTAGTATACACGCCCGCGGGCGTATCCCTTATGCTCTATAAACTCTACACATTGTCTGAGCTGGGATTTCTCTCTATCGCGCTAGAGCAGGCGACGACTTCGCGCCCGAGTCCCGCCACCGCAGAGCGCGACCCGGGTGCGCATCGGATCCGCGCCTGCTGCCCGGTGCGCGCTAGCCGTTATGAATCTTTGTGCACGAGAAGGTCTCGGCGACCTCATCGAAGTCGAAGACGAGCACGCAGCAGTTGCCGAGAGGCCGGCCCTGATCGCATGTCGCCGCATGCTCCCAGGCTTTTTTGAACTGCAGCGTGGCCGATCCGTGACTCACGGCGAGCAGGGTGCGCACGGACGCGTCGCGCATGAGGCCGGTGAGCGTCGTGACCATGCGGGCGCGCAGCTCGGCGCTCCCCTCGCCGCCGTACGGCACGAGCAGCTCCTCGGGATCCCAGACGTCCGCGGGAACGTCTGCCTGAGGACCGCCCTCGAATGAACCGTAGCAGCGCTCCTTGAGCCCATCGATGGCCTCGACCGCGGGGATGGACGCAGCGTCGGTCGAGCAAGATTCCAGGACGCTCCGGACGCTCTCAGCCGTCGCGTACGCGCGCCCGATGGGCGACGAGCAGATTCGATCGAACGCGGCACCTTGCGCGGCAAGCCACGCCCCTGCTCGGCGCGCCTGCTCGATGCCCAGCTCGGTGAGCGGCGAGTCGCACCGCCCTTGCACGCGCTTCTCGAGGTTGTATACCGTCTGACCATGCCTCATCAGATACAGGCGCTTCATGATGGATCCTCCTTGCTCGCCTGCGCGCATGGGCCGCGGACGCACCGAAACCGATCGAGACGCGCCGGCACAGCCGGCGGAACGCCGGCGTGCGCTTCCGGCCTGCTGCATCGGTGAAGCCCGAGCAGCGGGGGGCCGGATGCCGCACGCGCCCCGATGCCTTAACGGTGCACGGACGGCCCGTCTCCGTGACAGTCCTATTGCCGCGCGCTCACGTAGTCCTCGTCCACGGTGATCTTCGCGACGGCACAAGGATAGGCCTGCTCGACGGCGGCCGCCAGCTCGCGGCGCAGCTCCTCGGGCGAAAGCCGAAACCCTTCAGGACGCAGGCAGTCGAAAATGACGTTCGTGTGGGTCGGTCCGGGGACGGTGCGCAGGTCGTGGATCGAGATGCGCGGATCTATGCGCTTGGCCATCGCGTCTATCGCACAGCGCATGTCCGCCACCGCCGCGTCATCCGTTACGATCGGGTCGTAATGCAGCGTGACGATGAGTCCGTCCTCGTTCTTGAACGCCTGCTCGATGTTGTCGAGGGTGTCGTGGCTTGCAATGGGGCTGTCTTCGGCGGCCATCTCCACATGGGCGCTCGCGAACTGCCGCCCCGGGCCGTAATCGTGGACCATGAGGTCATGGGTCCCCAGAACACCCGGATAGCTCATTATCTTCGCGCGGATGTGCTCGACGAGCTTCGGGTCCGGCGCGGACCCGAGCAAGGGGTCGACCGTCTCCTTGATCAGGCAGATGCCGCTCCAGGCGATATAGGCGCCCACGGCAAGACCCGCCCAGGCATCGAGCTCGATTCCCGTCGCTCGCGCGATGAGCGCCGACGCGAGAACGGCACCGGTAGCGATGACGTCGTTTTTCGAATCCTGGGCCGTCGCCTTGAGCGTGTCGGATTCGATGCGCTCGCCAAGCATGAGGTTGAATCGGGCCATCCAGAGCTTGACCAGCATCGAAAGGACGAGCACCGCGACGAGGGCAAGCGAAAAGTCGACGGGCACGGGAGCCAAGAGCTTATCGAACGAAGACTTGACCAGCTCGATTCCGATGAGAAGCACGAGAACCGCGACGACGAGACCGGAAAGGTACTCGTAGCGTCCGTGCCCGTACGGATGCTCAGGGTCCGCCGGCTTGCTGGCGAGTTTGAATCCGAGCACGCTCACGATATTGGAGGATGCATCCGAGAGGTTGTTCATGGCGTCCGCGACGATGGAGACAGACCCGCTCGCGATGCCGATCAGGGCCTTCGCGATGCAGAGGATCACGTTGAGCGCGATGCAGACCATGCCCGCCAGCGAGCCGACGCGCGCACGATCCCCACCGGCGCGCTTACATATCCATTCACCCATAACGGCCCCTTCCTCGAACGCGTATCCGTAGGTGCGGCTCGGCCTCCTCGCCCACGTTCGACGCAAACTTATATGATATTCCACTCGCATCGGGCATGCGAGCCAGATTCATCGCCGCAAGGCATAAACCAACGTGCACCTTATGAAAAAAGGCCGCCACCTGAATGGTGACGGCCTTGAGTCGCGCAAAAGGAGATCGCTTAGAGCTTGATCTCGATGTCGACGCCGGCGGGAAGGTCGAGACGCATCAGCGAATCGACGGTGCCGCTGGTCGGGTCGAGGATGTCGATGAGGCGCTTGTGGGTGCGCATCTCGAACTGCTCGCGGGAGTCCTTGTTGACGTGCGGGGAGCGGATAACCGTGTAGAGGTTGCGCTCGGTCGGCAGGGGGATGGGGCCGGAAACGCGGGCACCGGTCTTCTGAGCGGTGTCAACGATAAGCTTCGCGGACTGATCGACGACCTCGTGATCGTAGCCCTTGAGGCGGATCCTGATCTTCTGGCTAGACAACTTTACCTCCAAATGGCATGCGAGCGCGGGCTCGCGGTGGTACTGGCGATGGCGAACGGGTTAGTTGGCACCGTTCTTGGCCATGACCTCGTCCGTGATGGACTTGGGAGCCGGCTCGTAGGAGTCGAACTGCATCGTGTAGGATGCACGGCCCTGGGTCTGGGAGCGGAGGTCGGTCGCATAGCCGAACATCTCGCCCAGCGGCACCTTGGCGCGAATGACCTTGGAGCCGCCACGGTCGTCCATGCCCTCGATCTTGCCGCGACGGCCGGACAGGTTGCCCATGACGTCGCCCATGTACTGCTCGGGGGTCTCGACCTCAACGGACATGTAGGGCTCGAGCAGGATCGGGTCGGACTTCTTGAGAGCGTCCTTGATCGCCATGGAGCCGGCGATCTTGAAGGCGGCCTCGGAGGAGTCGACCTCGTGGTAGGAACCGTCGAACAGGGTGACCTTGACGTCGACGACCGGGTAGCCGGCGATGACGCCGGTGTTCAGCGCCTCCTGGATGCCCTTGTCGATGGACGGGATGTAGTCCTTGGGCACGACGCCGCCGACGATGGCGTTGACGAACTCGTAGCCGAAGCCCTCTTCCATCTTCTCGAGCTTGATGACGGCGTGGCCGTACTGGCCGCGACCACCGGACTGACGGACGAACTTGCCCTCGGCCTTCTCGACGTCGTGACCCGGAGCCTCGCGGTAGGCAACCTGGGGCTTGCCCACGTTAGCCTCGACCTTGAACTCGCGGAGCAGGCGGTCGACGATGATCTCGAGGTGCAGCTCGCCCATGCCGGCGATGATGGTCTGGCCGGTCTCGTGGTTGGTGGACACCTGGAAGGTCGGGTCCTCCTCGGCGAGCTTGGTGAGCGCGATGGACATCTTGTCCTGCTCGGCCTTGGTCTTGGGCTCGATGGCGATGTCGATAACCGGCTTGGCGAACTCGATCTGCTCGAGGATGAGCTCCTTGCCCTCCTCGCAGAGGGTGTCACCGGTGGTGGTGTTCTTGAGGCCCACGGCGGCGAGGATGTCGCCGGCGGAAGCGCCGTCGACGTCGACGCGGTCGTTCGCGTTCATCTCAAGGATGCGGCCGAAGCGCTCGCGGTTGCCGGAGGTGGCGTTCACGACGTAGGAGCCGGCATCGACGTGACCGGAGTACACGCGGAAGAAGGTGAGCTTACCGACGAACGGGTCCGTGGCGATCTTGAAGGCGAGCGCGGCGAACGGAGCGTCTGCGGAGGCCTCGCGGGTCTCGGTCTCGCCGGTCTTGGGGTTGGTGCCCTCGACGGCGGGAACGTCCAGCGGGCTGGGCAGGTAGTCGACGACGGCGTCGAGAAGCTCCTGCACGCCCTTGTTCTTGTAGGCTGAGCCCACGAGAACCGGGTTGAGCTCGTTGGCGAGCGTACCCTTGCGGATGGCGGCCTTGAGCATGTCCACGGGGATCTCCTCGTCCTCGAGGACCATCATCATGAGCTCGTCGTCGTAGTTGGAGGCGGCGTCGAGCAGCTCGGCGCGCTTCTCGGCGGCGACGTCGGCGAACTCGGCCGGGATCTCGTCCATGGCCTCGGGGTAGGTCATGCCCTTATCGTCGGGCTTGAAGTCCCACGCGGTCATGGTGACGAGGTCGATGACGCCCCAGAAGTTGTCCTCGGCGCCCATCGGGACCTGGATGGCCACGGCGTTGGCGTTGAGGCGCTCCTTCATCGTGTCGATGGCGTGGAAGAAGTCAGCACCCACGCGGTCGTACTTGTTGATGAAAGCGATGCGGGGGACGTTGAAGTTGCGAGCCTGACGCCACACGGTCTCGGACTGCGGCTGAACGCCGGCGACGGCGTCGAAGACCGCGACGGCACCGTCGAGGACGCGCAGGGAGCGCTCGACCTCAGCGGTGAAGTCGACGTGGCCCGGGGTGTCGATGATCTGGATGCGGTAGCTCTTGCCGTCCTTGTGCCAGAAGCAGGTGGTGGCGGCGGACTGAATGGTAACGCCGCGCTCCTGCTCCTGAACCATCCAGTCCATGGTGGCAGCGCCCTCATGGGTCTCACCGATCTTGTGCTTCTTGCCGGTGTAGTACAGGATGCGCTCGGTCGTGGTGGTCTTGCCGGCATCGATGTGGGCCATGATGCCGATGTTGCGGGTCTCGGAAAGCTTGTACTTGGGCTTAGCCATGAGTCAGTTCCTTCCTAAAACTTACCAGCGGTAGTGAGAGAACGCGCGGTTGGCCTCGGCCATCTTGAAGACGTCCTCGCGCTTCTTGACGGAAGCGCCGACACCGTTGGCGGCGTCGAGGATCTCGCCAGCGAGACGCTGGGCCATGGTCTTCTCCTTGCGGGCGCGGGAGAAGTTGACGATCCAGCGGATACCGAGCTGGGTGGAGCGGCGGGCGTTGACCTCCATGGGGACCTGGTAGGTAGCGCCGCCGACGCGCTTGGGCTTGACCTCGAGGGTCGGCTTGACGTTGTCCATGGCCTTCTTGAAGGTGGCGAGGGCGTCGCCGCCCTCGGCCTTCTCGGCGACGATGTCGAAGGCGCCGTAGACGATGCGCTCGGCGGTGGCCTTCTTGCCGTCCAGGAGGACCTTGTTGATAAGCTGGGTCACGAGGCGGTTGTTGTAGACAGCATCAGGCTGAACCTCGCGGCGGTGATTCTTAGCTGCACGACGCGGCATGTGAATTCTCCTCTATGAAAGTCGCGCATGACCGCATGCGGTTACCCGAGCGGCGCGCGAAACGAAACAGTCTCGAATCGTAAGCGCTTGCTTACTTCTTGGGGCGCTTGGCGCCGTACTTGGAGCGGGACTGCATACGGTTCTGGACCGCAGAGGCGTCGTACGCGCCGCGGATGATGTGATAGCGAACACCGGGGAGGTCGCGAACGCGGCCGCCGCGGATAAGCACGATGGAGTGCTCCTGGAGGTTGTGGCCCTCACCGGGGATGTAAGCGGTGACCTCGATGCCGTTGACCAGGCGAACACGGGCGACCTTGCGGAGCGCCGAGTTCGGCTTCTTGGGGGAGGTGGTGAACACGCGGGTGCACACGCCGCGCTTCTGGGCGTTGTGCTGCAGGGCGGCGTTCTTGGACTTCTTGGGGACCGAACGGCGGCCCTGGCGAACCAGCTGGTTGATAGTAGGCAAAGCGTACTCCTTTTCGAAATGATTCCAGCTCTGACATGGTGCAACGGCTTGAATCGAGGCGTCAGCATCCGCCTTCGAAACACGCAGTTCGATAGGATATGTTGAGTACTCAGCGGTGTCAACAGACCACGCGTCCGGGCGTTTCCCTCTTTCGGCATGATTCCGCAGAGTCTCCATATCCGGTGCGTCCTTGTGCCCCTTCGCATGAGAATCGGCACTCCGAGCCATCCCGTCACACCCCCTCCTGCACATCTTGGACTACGATGTGAGGACCAATCGATGAACACGAAGGAGAGCACCATGCGCATCGCCATTCCCGTCGAGACCGACCAGGGCCTCGCCGCCCCCCGCTCCGGCCACTTCGGCCACGCCGCCTACTTCACCATCGCCACCGTCGAGGACGGGGAGGTGACCGGCGTCGAGGTCGTCAAGAACGTCGAGCACGGCGAGCACGGCTGCGGAGGCGTGATCCAGCACGCGCTCGACCAGAACCTCGACGCGATCATCGCCACGGGGATGGGCATGCCGCCCTACAGCCGTTTCACCGCCGGCGGCGTCGCCGTGTACGCCGAGGGCGAGACGCCGATCGCCGGCGACGTCCTCGCCAAGTTCCTCGACGGCAAGGTCCAGCCGATGGATCCCGCTAACGCCTGCCGCCATTAAGGCCCGCGGCCAAGGGCCCGCCCGCGACATACGAGCGCCTGGGCGCTCCGGCCCCATCGCCCTCGCGAGGGCATGGGGCCGGAGCGTCCTTCTCGTTCACGTCCAGTCGCCTTCGACTTGGCCGCCATCGCCGATCCGCCTATTCGCGCTTCAGCGCATCGGGCCGCAGCAAGGCCCGCACCCGCCGCTGGACCTCGCTTCTCAGCAAAGCCGGCGCGTATGAAAAACCCGCCTCCCCAGATGGGAAGGCGGGTTTTTTGGCGATATCGCCCGAGGGGCGAGGGGTTTAGTCCTCCTGCTCCTCAGGATGCACCTCGTCGGTGTCGACGAGCTGGTTGAGCAGCTCGTCGAGGGAGGCCATATCCTCATTGATGACGCCGGAGCCGGACTCCTTCTTCTCCTCCGCGGGAGCGCCGATCATCTCCTCGTCGGAGTCGTAGTGATGGCGCGGAGCGCTCGTGCCGAGCAGGATGTCGTCCGGGCCGTCCGGAGAGAACACCATCTGCAGCAGCTGGGAGAGGTCCTCCTCGTCGGCGACGTCCTCGTTGTTGTCGAGGATGTAGAGCAGGTTGTGGGCCTCCAGGCCGTCGCGCAGCTCCTCGATCGCCTTGGCGCCGATGCCGTCGATCCGGAGCAGGTCCTCCTCGGACTTGCCGACCAGGTTGCCGACGGTCTCGATGCCGACCTCGCTGAACTTGTTCGTCCAGCGCTGGGACACCCCGAGGTCGTCGAACAGGTAGAGACGGGCGTCCTCGGCGGAGATGGTGCGGCCGTTGCGGGTGAACGAACCGTCGCCGCCGCCGAACTCGTCGTAGCCGGCCCAGTCGAGCTGCTGCGGGAGCTGCTCGTCGAGCTCCTTGAGCTGCTCGGGCGCCCACTCGGGCAGCACCTTCGCGTTCGGGGACGTCGGGCCGTCGATGTTGACGTAGCCGTCCGCCGTGCGGTAGGTGAGGCCGACGCGGTCATAGGCCTTGAGGCCCGTGCCCGCGGGAATCTTCTTGCCCACGATGACGTTGGACTTGAGGTCGAGCAGGTGGTCGACCTTGCCCTCGATGGCGGCCTCGGTGAGGACGCCCGCCGTGCGGATGAACGAGGCGGAGGACAGCCAGGAGTCAATCGAGGACGCGACCTTGAGCGTGCCCAGGATGGCGGGCTCGGCCGCCGGGGCGGCACCGCCGCGGCGGGCGACGCGCTCGACCTCGTCGGCGAACTCATAGCGGTCGACGTACTGACCGAGCAGGTACTTGGAGTCGCCGGGGTTGGTGATCTGGACGCGACGGAGCATCTGACGGGCCATGACCTCGATGTGCTTGTCGTTCAGGTCGACGCCCTGGCTCGTGTAGACGTCCTTGACGTTCTCGACGAACGTGTGCATCGTGCTCTCGATGTCCGTGAGCTTGCGCAGGTTGCGGAAGTTGACGAAGCCCTTGGTGATCTGGTCGCCGGCGCGGACCGTGCAGCCGTCCTCGATGCCGGGCATGAAGCGGACGGACGCGGGCACGCGGCGCTCCTCGAGGATGCGCGACGGGTCGTCGGCATCGGTGAGGGTGAGCACGTACTCGGACTTCTCGGGCTTGATCGAGAGGTTGCCGGAGAACGGGGCCAGATCGGCCTCGCGGCCCAGGATCTTCTCGTTAACGTTGCCGACGACGTCGAACATGCGGCCGACCGTGGGCAGGCCCTGCGTGATGTCGTCGACGCCCGCGACGCCGCCGGAGTGGATGGTACGCATCGTCAGCTGCGTACCGGGCTCGCCGATGGACTGCGCGGCGATGATGCCGACGGCGGTGCCGATCGCGACGGGGCGACGGGTGGAGAGGTCCCAGCCGTAGCACTTCTGGCAGACACCGTACTTGGAGCGGCAGGTGAGCAGCGCGCGGAGGTTCACCTTGGTGAAGCCGGCGGCGAGCATCTTCTTGATGTCGTCCACGGACTCGATGTAGGCGTCCTTCGCGAACAGCACGGTGCCGTCATCGGCGACGACGTCCTCGGCGAAGCAGCGGCCCACGAGGTCGGCGTTGACGTCCTCGGTGCCGGGGATGATCAGGTTGTAGGTGCAGCCCTCGTCGGTACCGCAGTCCTCCTCGCGCACGATGACGTCCTGGGCAACGTCGACGAGACGACGGGTCAGGTAGCCGGAGTCGGAGGTGTGGGACGCGGTGTCGACCAGGCCCTTACGGGCACCGTAGGTCGAGATGAAGTACTCGAGCGGCAGCAGGCCCTCACGGAAGTTCGCCTTGATGGGAAGGTCGATCGTCTCGCCGGACATGTCCGCCATGAGGCCGCGCATGCCGCCGAGCTGGCGCAGCTGGGCCTTGGAGCCTCGTGCGCCGGAGTCGGCCATCATGTAGATCGGGTTCTCCTCGTCGAACATGGAGAGCATCTTCGCGGCGACCTCGTCGGTGGCGGCGGTCCACTCGTTGACGACCTCGATGTGGCGCTCCTGCTCGTTGATGAAGCCCTCGAGGTAGTACTCGTT
The DNA here is from genome assembly GCF_900119895.1 of Collinsella phocaeensis. GTDB lineage: Bacteria > Actinomycetota > Coriobacteriia > Coriobacteriales > Coriobacteriaceae > Collinsella > Collinsella phocaeensis. Next base: position 24,839 of record NZ_FQLR01000003.1, read on the forward strand.
GATCTGGTCGACGTTCTGCTGGGCGCGCTCGAGGATCTCGGGCTTCTCGTCCGGGATCAGGGCGTCCCACAGGGAGATGGTGAGGCCCGCGCGGGTCGCGTAGTGGAAGCCGGAGTACTTGATGGCGTCCAGGATCGGGCCGACCTCGGCCTGCGGGTAGCGGTCGCAGCAGTCGGCGACGAGCTTGCCCACATCGCCCTTGACCATCTTGTAGTTCATGAACTCGTAGTCGGCGGGCAGGCACTGGCGGTTGAAGATGATGCGGCCGATGGAGGTCTCGAAGCGCGCGGTCTTGGTGCCGGTGACGTCATAGTCCACGACATCGTCGCGGCTGTTCTTCACGCGGAAGAGGGCGCGGCCGTCCTCGGTGTGCACGTTCGCCTCGGCCGCGGACACGCGAACCGTGACCTTGGCCTGCAGGTCGACCTCGGAGCGGGCATCGTAGGCGCGCAGGGCGTCGTCGAAGCTCGCGAAAATGTGGCCCTCGCCGGACAGGCCGTCGCGGACCTGGGTGAGGTAGTACACGCCGATGATCATGTCCTGGGAGGGGACGTTCACGGGCTTGCCGGAAGCCGGCGAACGCAGGTTGTTCGCGGAGAGCATGAGCACGCGGGCCTCGGCCTGGGCCTGGAGGGACAGCGGCACGTGCACGGACATCTGGTCGCCGTCGAAGTCCGCGTTGAACGGGGAGCAGACGAGCGGATGCAGGTGGATGGCCTTGCCCTCGACGAGCACGGGCTCGAAGGCCTGGATGGACAGGCGGTGCAGGGTCGGGGCGCGGTTCAGCAGGACGAGGCGGCCGTCGATGACCTCCTCGAGGATGTCCCACACGAAGCTCGCGCCGCGCTCGATGGAGCGCTTGGCGCCCTTGATGTTCTCGACCTTGCCGAGCTCGACGAGGCGCTTCATGACGAAGGGCTTGAAGAGCTCGAGCGCCATGGTCTTGGGCAGACCGCACTGGTGCAGCTTGAGCTTGGGGTCGGTGACGATGACGGAACGGCCGGAGTAGTCGACGCGCTTGCCGAGCAGGTTCTGGCGGAAGCGGCCCTGCTTGCCCTTGAGGGCCTCGGCGAGCGACTTGAGCGGACGACCGCCGCGCCCGGAGACCGGGCGGCCGCGGCGACCGTTGTCGAACAGGGCGTCGACGGCCTCCTGGAGCATGCGCTTCTCGTTGTTCACGATGATCGCGGGGGCGTCCAGGTCGAGCAGGCGCTTGAGTCGGTTGTTGCGGTTGATCACGCGACGGTAGAGGTCGTTCAGGTCGGACGCGGCGAAGCGGCCGCCGTCGAGCTGCACCATCGGGCGCAGGTCGGGCGGAATGACCGGGATGACGTCGAGGATCATGTTGGCGGGGTCGTTGCCGCCCTTCAGGAAGGCGTCGACGACCTCGAGGCGCTTGACGGCCTTCTCGCGCTTCTGCTTCTGGCCGTCCTCGTCGGCGATGATCGCCTTGAGCTTCTCGGCCTCGCTCGGGAGGTCGATGGCGGCGAGCAGGTCGCGGATGGCCTCGGCGCCCATGCCGCCCTTGAAGTACATGGAGTAGTAACGCTTCATCTCGCGGAAGAGCGGCTCGTCGGAGACGAGGTCGCGCTCGGTGAGCGTCATGAAGGCCTGGAAGGCGTCGGCGCGGAGCTGCTTCTCGTCCTTCGTCTCCTCCTCGATGTCGACGATGCCCGCGGCGATCTCCTCGGGGGTGAGGGGCTCCTCATCGGAGAACTCATCGAAGTTCTCGGGGTTGCCCTGCTCCTTCAGAGACTCGATCTGGCGGGCGCACTCGGCGTCGATCTCCTCGAGATCAGCCGCGAGCTCCTCGCGCAGGTCCTCGGCGTCGGCCTCGCGGGCCTCGTAGTCGACCTTCGTGATGATGTAGCTGGCGAAGTAGAGCACCTTCTCGAGGTCCTTGGACTTGATGTCCAGAAGACGGCTCATGGGAAAGCTCGTGGGGCTCTTGAAATACCAGATGTGGGACACGGGAGCGGCGAGCTCGATGTGGCCCATGCGCTCGCGGCGCACCTTGGCCGAGGTGACCTCGACGCCGCAGCGCTCGCAGACGATGCCCTTGAAGCGAATGCCCTTGTACTTGCCGCAGGAGCACTCCCAGTCCTTGGCAGGACCGAAGATCTTCTCGCAGAAGAGGCCGTCCTTCTCGGGCTTGAGGGTACGGTAGTTGATGGTCTCCGGCTTCTTGACCTCGCCGTGGGACCAGGAACGGATCTTGTCGGCGGATGCCAGCGAGATCTTTACCGCATCAAAATCAGTAGCTTCGAAATCTGCCACAGTCAACTACTCCTTATCAGTGGTGGTGGCGGCGAACGCGTCCAGAAGGGCGTCGACCGCGTCGGCGGAGGTGTCGGCCTCGTCGATGGAGGGGAGCTCGGTGAGCGCGTCGGCCACGGCCTCGGAGGCAGCCGGAGCCTCGGGCTCGGCGTCCTGCAGCGGCTCGATGTCGAGCGCCAGAGAGCGGATCTCCTTGACGAGCACCTTGAAGGACTCGGGGATGCCGGCCATCGGCACGTTCTCGCCCTTGACGATGGACTCGTAGGTCTTCACGCGGCCCACGGTGTCGTCGGACTTGACCGTGAGGATCTCCTGCAGCACGTTGGAGGCGCCGTACGCGTAGAGCGCCCAGACCTCCATCTCGCCGAAGCGCTGGCCGCCGAACTGGGCCTTGCCGCCGAGGGGCTGCTGGGTGACGAGGCTGTAGGGGCCCGTCGAGCGCGCGTGGATCTTGTCGTCGACCATGTGGCCGAGCTTCAGGATGTAGGACGTGCCCACGGTGATCGGCTCGCGGAACTGCTCGCCGGAGCGGCCGTCGTACAGCACGGTCTTGCCGCGGCCGTCGAGCTGCGTCACGAACTCGGGGCGCATGTGCTCGCCGTAGCGCTCGCGGGCGAGGTTGACCATGTTCTTGTTGGCGCGACGGATGACCTCGGCGATCTCGTCCTCGTGCGCGCCGTCGAAGACCGGCGTCGCGGTGAAGAACGGGCCGGGCACGTACTCGTCGGAGTCGGCGCTGTCGGCATCCCAGCCGCAGGCGGCGGCCCAGCCGAGGTGGCACTCGAGCAGCTGGCCGACGTTCATACGGGAGGGGACGCCCAGCGGGTTCAGGATGACGTCCACGGGCGTGCCGTCGGCCATGTAGGGCATGTCCTCGACGGGCAGGACCTCGCAGATGACGCCCTTGTTGCCGTGGCGGCCGGCGATCTTGTCGCCCTGCTGGATCTTGCGGCGCTGCGCGACGTAGACGCGGACCTGCTCGTTAACGCCGGGGGCGAGGTCGTCGCCGTTCTCGCGGCTGAAGCGGACGACGTCGATGACGCGGCCGTAGGAGCCGTGCGGCATCTTGAGCGAGGTGTCGCGGACGTCGTGGGCCTTGGCGCCGAAGATGGCGCGGAGCAGGCGCTCCTCAGCGGTGAGCGCGCTCTCGCCCTTCGGGGTGACCTTGCCGACCAGGATGTCGCCGGGGCCGACCTCGGCGCCGATGCGGATGATGCCGTCCTCGTCGAGGTTGGCGAGCATCTCCTCGGACTGGTTGGGGATCTCGCGGGTGATCTCCTCGGGGCCGAGCTTGGTGTCGCGGGCGTCGATCTCGTGGCGGGAGATGCTGATGGAGGTCAGCAGGTCCTCGGAGACCAGGCGCTCGGAGACGACGATGCCGTCCTCGTAGTTGAAGCCCTCCCACGGCATGTAGGCCACGGTGAGGTTCTGGCCGAGCGCGAGCTCGCCGTGATCGGTGGAGGGGCCGTCGGCCAGCGGCTGGCCCTCGACGACCTCGTCGCCCACGCGGACGAGCGGGCGGTGGTTGATGCAGGTGGACTGGTTGGAGCGCTGGTACTTGGGCAGGTGGTACTCGTCCATGCCGGCAGCGCTCTTGACGATGATCTTGGACGCGTCGGCGAAGACGACCTCGCCGGCGTTCTTGGCCATGGTGACCTCGCCCGAGTCGATGGCGGCGCGGCGCTCCATGCCGGTGCCGACGTACGGCGCGACCGGGTGGAGCAGCGGCACGGCCTGACGCTGCATGTTCGCGCCCATCAGGGTACGCTTGGCGTCATCGTGCTCGAGGAACGGGATGAGGGTCGCGGCGACCGAGATCATCTGGCGGGGCGAGACGTCCATGTAGTCGACGTCGCTGACCAGGACGTCGGCCGGGGCGCCGAAGGAGCCGTCGAAGTCGCGGGTGCGGGCGACGATCGTGTGCGGGCGGACGAGGTTGCCGTCCATGTCGCGGGCGACGAACTCGTTGGTGTCCGGGTTGATCGGCGTGTTGGCCGGCGCGATGATGTGGTTCTCCTCCTCATCGGCGGTCATCCAGTCGATCTGGTCGGTGACCTGGCCGTTGACGACCCTGCGGTACGGGGCCTCGATGAAGCCGTACTCGTTGACGCGGGCGTACAGCGCGAGCGAGCCGATCAGGCCGATGTTGGGGCCTTCCGGGGTCTCGATCGGGCACATGCGGGAGTAGTGTGAGTTGTGGACGTCGCGGACGGCCGTGGGGACGTTGGTGCGGCGGCTGGAGCCGGACTTGTGGCCGGCCAGACCGCCCGGTCCGAGCGCGGACAGGCGGCGCTTGTGGGTGAGGCCGGTCAGCGGGTTGGCCTGGTCCATGAACTGGGACAGCTGCGAGGAGCCGAAGAACTCCTTGATGGCCGCCACGATCGGGCGGATGTTGATGAGGCTCTGCGGGGTGATCTCGTCGACGTCCTGGGAGCTCATGCGCTCACGGACGACGCGCTCCATGCGGCTCATGCCGATACGGAACTGGTTGGCGACGAGCTCGCCCACCGTGCGGATGCGGCGGTTGCCGAAGTGGTCGATGTCGTCGACCTTGAAGCCGGCCTCGCCCGCCGCGAGGGACAGCAGGTAGCGCAGGGTCGCCACGATGTCCTCGTCGGTGAGGACGGTGACCTCCTCGCCCGTGGTGAGGTTGAGCTTCTTGTTGACCTTGTAGCGGCCGACGCGCGCGAGGTCGTAGCGCTGCGGGTTGAACAGCAGGCCCTCGAGCAGGCTGCGGGAGGCGTCCACGGTGGGCGGCTCGCCCGGGCGCAGGCGGCGGTAGATCTCGATGAGGGCGTCCTCGCGGGTGAGAGCGGTATCGCGCTCGATGGTGCGCTTCACGACGTCGGAGTCGCCGAGCAGCTCGAAGATCTCGTCGTTGGTGGGGGCGATGCCCAGCGCGCGGAGGAACATGGTGGCGGACTGCTTGCGCTTGCGGTCGATGGAGACGACGAGCTGGTCGCGCTTGTCGACCTCGAACTCGAGCCACGCGCCGCGGGCCGGGATGATCTGCGCCTTGTAGACCTGCTTGCCGCCGTCCATCTCGGAGCTGTAGTACACGCCCGGGGAGCGGACGAGCTGGGAGACGACGATGCGCTCGGTGCCGTTGATGATGAAGGTGCCCTGCTCGGTCATCATGGGGAAGTCGCCCATGAACACGAGCTGCTCCTTGATCTCACCGGTCTCCTTGTTGGTGAGGCGGACATCGGTAAGGAGGGGGGCCTGGTAGGTCATGTCCTTCTCGCGGCACTCCTCCACGCTGTGGGACGGGTCGCCGAACTGATGCGCGCCGAAGGTCACCTCCAGCATGTGGTTCTGGCTCTGGATGGGATTGGACTCGCGGAAAGCCTCGCGGAGCCCTTCATCCATGAAGCGCTGGAAGGACTGCTTCTGAACGGAAATGAGGTTGGGCAGTTCCATGGCCTCGGGGATCTTCCCGAAGTTGACGCGGGTGCGCTCTGTTGCCGTGACGGCCTGTGTAGACTTCTGCACCAGGTGTTTCCTCCTTCGCGGGAACGCGGTTGTTCGGCACAGTCGTGCCAGTTATCGCAACCTATTAGTTTAGCAGGAGGTTTCCGTTGGGCAAGAAAAGTCTTGACTCATGACGGCGCTTGGGCTAGCAAAAAAGTACAGCAGCAAGACCGCAGGTAGAGCATATCGGTTCGAACATATGTTCATGGGTTTATGATGGAGCCGCGGCAGCGGATGCACGAGGGGCCGCAGCGCACGACGAAGCCGATCGCGCACGCGTCGCCGCGGCATACGGGGCGGCCGCCGGGACGCGGGGGCGGGCTCCGCTACCTGGATCCGAGGCGGTCGGCCAGAAGGCGGTCGGTCTCGGCGAGGACCTCGTCGAAGACGCGCTCGAAGAACTCCTCGGTGAGCAGGCGGTACGGCAGGTGCTCGGGAACGCCGTTGGTGCGCACGATCTCGTGGGCGACGACGATCGCGTCGTGAACCTGGGGGGCGGCGACGGGATACTGGGGGAACGCCTCCGCGGCGCTCAGGAGGGCAGGCGTCTCGAGCGGGACCGAGCTGATCGCGAGCGTGCGCCCGAATCCATCGAAATCCGCCTGCTTCTTGATGCGGAACTCCTCCCCCGGCTTGCCGCCGATCTGGTCCAGGTACTCGTTGACGCGCTTGTTCCAGATATGGTCGGCGAGCAGGTGCGCCCAGGCGCCGAGCGCCAGGTCGAGCACGGAGCGGCCATGCGCGACCTCGGGTGCCGGAGCGGGCGGGTCGGGATAGGGAACCGAAGTGCGGGAGGTCCCCCGTATCGCCGGCGTGCGCGCGAGGTCCGCCGGCGGGACGAACCCCGATTCGTCGGCCAGCATCGGCCCGACCGCCGACCCGGCGGAGACGAGCGGCTCCACGAACGACCACCAGAAGCGCTCCTCGTCGGGCTTGGGAATGGGCACGGGCTCCGTGAAGTGCGTCTCCCGGTAGGTGATGTGCGGGGCGCCGGGAACCATATAGCCCACGGGGATGTCGGGCACGAGGCTCCCGAACAGGAACGCGTTGGCGTCGCGCACGAAGCGCGCGCAGGCCCCGTCGCGGGCGAGCAGGCGCTCGGCCTGCGCGATATGTATGTTCCAGCTCGGCATGCTGCTCCCTTCGCTGCCCGGCGGCCCTTCCGCCGCCGTCCCCATCGGGCTGATCCATAGTCGGGCGCCGCCGCATCCGAAGCGAACGAACGGATGCGGCGGCGCATGGCCCGCCGGACGGCGCGGCGCCGCACGGCGGACGGCGACTAGGAGCGGACCTCGCCTCCGGTCGCCTTGCACACCTTGGTGACCAGCTTCTGGTGGGCGCGCTCGACCTCCTCGCTCGTCAAGGTGTGGTCCTCGGCGCGATAGGTCAGCGCGAAGGCCATGGACTTCTTGCCGACGCCCACGCGGACCGGATCGCGGTAGACGTCGAAGAGCCGGACGCCCACGAGCAGCTTGCCGCCGGCCGAGCGCAGGCGGCGCTCGAGGTCCTCGCAGGTGACGTCGTCGTCGACGACGATCGCGAGGTCGTGCTCGACGCTCGGGAACTGCGAGAACTCGCGATAGGCCTCCTGGGCCCCGGAGAGCTTGAGCAGCGCCTCGAGGTTGAGCTCGAACGCGACCACGGGGATGTCGATGCCGTAGACGTCGCGCGCGTCGGGGTGGATCTCGCCGACCCAGCCGAGCACCGTGCCGCTGGAGAGGACCTCGGCGCCGCGGCCCGGCTGCAGGAAGGCGTAGGCGTCGCCGTCGGCGGGGCGGAACCGGACCTTCGGGATGCGCAGCTGCGCGAGCAGCTCCTCGACGACGCCCTTGCCGTCGAAGAAGCGCAGCGGCATGGGCTTGCAGTTCCACGTCACGTCGCCCATGGAGCCGGACATGACGCCCGCGACGGCCTCGCGCTCCTTAGGGGCGCTCGTGTTCTCGCGGCCGAAGAAGAGGGTGCCGATCTCATAGAGCTGCACGTTCGCCGTGCTGTGCTTGATGTTGAACTCGACGGACTGCAGAAGACCCGGGATGAGCGAGCGGCGCATCTCGGTCTGCTCGGCGACGAGCGGGTTCATGATCTCGACGGGGCACCCGCGGCCCTCGGCGGACATGCCGATCCGCTCGAGGTCGCCCGGGGCGGCGAAGGAGAAGTTCATGGTCTCGTTGAGGCCGCAGCCGCGCAGGATCTGACCGACCTTGCGGGTGAGGCGCTGCTCGCGCGTGAGGCCGCCGATATGGTTCTTGGCGGCAGGGATGGTCGCCTCGACGCGGCCCATGCCCCACAAGCGCAGGACTTCCTCGATCAGGTCGATCTCGCGCGGGAGGTCGGGACGGAACGTGGGCGGGGTGACGGTGTAGACCGTCTGCTCGCCCTCGCCCGCCGCCTCGACCGCGCAGCCGAGGCGCGTGAGCGCGCGCTCGATGAACGCAGGCTCGATGGGGGCGCCGCACAGGGCGTGGACGCGCGCGAGGCGCAGCTCCACGGGCTCCACGGTCTTGGGAGCGGGATAGACGTCGACGCAGCCCGGCGCGACCTCGCCGCCGGCGAGCTCCTCGATGAGGGCGCAGGCGATGTCGGCGACGTCCACGCAGCCGGTCTCGTCGACCTGGCGCTCGAAGCGGATGGAGGCGTCGGAGATGAGCGCGAGGTCGCGGCTGGTGTGCGAGGTGCGGCCCGCGTTGAAGCAGGCGCTCTCCACGAGCACGTCGACGGTGGCGTCGGTCACCTCGGAGTCCATGCCGCCCATGACGCCGGCGAGCGCCACCGGGGTCGCGCCGGCCTCGCCCGTCGCGATGAGGCCCATGCCGGCGGACAGCGTGCGCTCGACGTCGTCGAGGGTGCGGAAGACCTCGCCCTCGCGCGCGGCGCGGACCGCCACGGCGCGCTTGCCGTCGCGCTCCTCGAACGCGGCGAGGTCGAACGCGTGCAGCGGCTGGCCGGTGAGCATCATGACGTAGTTGGTGATGTCCACGACGTTGCTGTGCGTGCGGACGCCGCAGGCGTTCAGGCGCTGGACGAGCCACTCGGGCGAGGGGCCGACCTTCACGTTGCGCACGACGCGGGCGACATAGCGGTCGCACAAGCCCTCGTCGATGAGCTCGACGGAGACGGTGTCGTCGGTGGCGGCGCCGGACTCGGCCTTGATGGCGGGCAGCTCGACGTGGAAGTCTCGGTCGTAGATGGCGCCGACCTCGCGCGCGATGCCGATCATGGAGAGGCAGTCGGCGCGATTCGGCGTGATCTCGCAGTCCAGCACGGTGTCGGACGTGCCCCGGTACTGCGCGAACGGCATGCCCACGGGGGCGTCCTCGGGCAGGATCATGATGCCGGCATGGTCGGCGGAGAGGCCGAGCTCGCGGGCGGAGCAGTTCATGCCCATCGAGACGACGCCGCGCAGCTTGCTCTTCTTGATCTTGATGTCGCCGGGGAGCTCGGCGCCGATCATGGCGGTCACGATGTGGTCGCCCTCGTTGAAGTTCTGGGCGCCGCACACGATCTGCAGCGGCTCGGGATTGCCCTCGGCGTCCACGTTGGCCTCGCCCACGTCGACCTTCGTGACCCACATGTGGTCGGAATCGGGATGCGGCTCCTTGGAGAGCACCTTGGCCGTCACGATATGGTCGAACGCCTCGCCCACGGTGTCGATGGACTCGACCTCGGTGCCGGTGCGGATGAACTCGGTCGCAAGCTCCGCCGGGTCCTCCGGAAGCTCGACCATGCTGGACAGCCAGTCGTACGAAACTTTCATCTGAATACCTCTTCTGTCGAAACCTCAAATTGGGGACAGGCACCAATTTGAGGCGCGATCTCTACATCGGGCCTCGATTTGGGAACGGACGCCAAACCGAGGCGAAACTCAACAACGAAGACGGGTTTTCCAGGTGCCCAAGATTGGCCTGAAAGAGGAGGGAAGCGTACTTGGGTACGCGACCGACGATTGAAAGCCAAGGTTGGGTGCCTGGGAAAGCCGCTGGGATGGATCGACCTAGAACTGCTCCAGGAAGCGCATGTCGCCCGTAACGAGCGTGCGCAGGTCGGGCAGGTCGTAGCGGAGCGCGGCGATGCGCTCGACGCCGGCGCCGAAGGCGAAGCCGGAGTAGACCTCGGGGTCGATGCCGCAGTTGCGCAGGACGTTGGGGTCGACCATGCCGCATCCCAGGATCTCGATCCAACCGGAGTGCTTGCAGAAGGGGCATCCCTTGCCGCCGCAGACGCCGCAGGAGACGTCGACCTCGCAGGAGGGCTCGGTGAACGGGAAGAAGTGCGGCCGGTAGCGCGTGGCGCGATCCCCGCCGAACATGCACTTCACGAAGTAGTCGAGCGTTCCCTTGAGGTCGCCGAAGGTGATGCCGCGGTCGACCACGAGGCCCTCGATCTGATGGAACTGGGGCAGGTGGCAGGCATCGGCCGTGTCGGGGCGGTACACGCGGCCCGGCGCGATCATGTAGATGGGCGGCTCCTGGTTCTCCATGGTGTGGACCTGGACGCCGGAGGTCTGGGTGCGCAGCAGCACGTCGGACTCGCCGTGGGCGTGCTCCTCGGGATGCGCAGCGGTTCCGGGGGCGTTGTCCTTCACGTAGAAGGTGTCGCGGGCCGAGCGGCTCGGGTGGTCGAGCGGGGCGTTGAGCGCGGTGAAGTTGTACCAGCTGCTCTCGACCTGCGGGCCGGTCTCGACGGTGTAGCCGATGCCGCAGAAGACGTCCTCGACCTCCTCGATGATCTGGTTGATGAGGTGGGCGTGGCCGATCTGGGGGCGGGCGCCGGGCAGCGTGATGTCCACGGCCTCGGTCGCCATGAGCTCGCGCACCGCCGCGCACTTGAGCTCCCGCATGCGATGGTCGAGCAGCGTCTCCGCCATGCGGCGCATCTCGTTCGCCCGCTTGCCGAGAACGGGGCGCTCCTCGGGATCGATCTTGCCCATCATGCGCATGAGGCCCGTGATCTCGCCCTTGCGGCCCATCAGGGCGACGCGCGCCGCCTCGAGCTTCTCGGCCGTCTCGGCGGTCTCGATCATCTCCTTCGCCTTGGCCTCGAGCGCCTCGAGTTCATCGATCAGACTCATTCAGTACCCCTTCCAGATACCCATCATTGCCAACAAAAAACCGCCCTGGGGCGATCGTGCTCTCGCACTGCCCAAGGACGGCTGTAGTTACCGCGGTACCACCTTGATTGGCTGCCGGCTGTCTGCCCGGCATGCCCTCTTTTGCCTGATGTCGCGCAGGCGCGCGGCTTCCCTACTCAGCTCGCGTGCGGCCGCGCCGCAGGGGCGCGAACGAGCCGTTCAGGTCGCTGCTCGGGAGTGAACTCGGATCTCGTCGCCGCAGACGGGCTCTCAGCCGGTGGCCCGTCCTCTCTGCGCGGCGACACGTCGAGGTCCGACCTCTCCGTCATCGCATCGGTCGACATGATAGCACAGCCGCGCGGCAGGGGCGCAAGTTCGCCCCGGCACCGAGCGCGTGCCAAAAGGGACAGGCCCTTGCCAAAAGGGACGTACCCTAACGGCACGGCTGAACGTTCGGCGTGCCGTTAGGGTACGTCCCTCTTGGCACGGCGCCGGCGTGCCGCGGGTTCGCTTCCGGCCGACGCATGGGTACACTGGGATGCAGCACGCAAACTCGATACCGAGGAGGACCCATGGCAGATACCGATCAGCTCGCGCAGCGCCTGGAAGCGCTCGAGAACAAGCTCTGGACCCGTTCCTACCTGATGAAGATCGCCGAGTTCGACGGTGCCACGATCGCCCCCGAAAACGGCGCGGCGGCGCGCGGGGAGGCCATGGCGGCGCTCGCCGGGGAACACCACGAGCTGCTCTGCAACGAAGACGCCGTCGATCTCGTGAGCGGCCTCGAGGACGCCGTCGCATCCGGTGCCGTCGCCGACCCCAAGATCGCCGCCGAGGTGCGCACCCTCGCTCGCGACCAGCGCGAGGCGCGCGCGTTCCCCACCGAGGAGGTCGAGGCCTGGAGCCGTCTCACCTGCGAGGCGGACGCCGTGTGGCACAAAGCCAAGGTGGCGAACGACTGGGCGAGCTTCGAGCCCTATGTCGACCGCATCGTCGAAGCGCTCAAGCGCCAGGCGGCCTACCTGGACAACACCCGCGACCCGTACGACGTGTGGCTCGATCAGTACGAGCGCGGCATGGACGCGGCGGCGTTCGACCGCTTCTTCGCCCAGGTCCGCGAGACCGTGGTCCCGCTCGTCCATGCCATCGGCGAGCGCGGCGAGCAGCCGGACGCTGCCTTCCTCACCGCGCATGTCGACGAGGCGCGCCAGCGCGCGCTCTCCTTCGACCTCATGAAGCTCGTGGGGCTCGACCTCGCCGACACGTGCCTCGCCTTCACCGAGCACCCCTTCTCCGAGGGCTTCGCGGTGGGCGACGCGCGCGTGGCGACGCACATCTACGAGGACAACCTCATGTCCAACGTCTACTCGATCATCCATGAGGCCGGGCACGCCGCTTACGAGCTGGGCGTCGACCCCGCCTACGCGCGCACGTGCCTCGAGGGCGGCACCTCCATGGGCATCCACGAGAGCCAGAGCCGGTTCTTCGAGAACACCGTGGGGCGCAGCCGCGCCTTCATGGGGCCGCTGCTCTCCCTGCTGCGCCGCCATGCGCCCGAGGTATACGGCGACGTGGACGAGAATGCGCTCTACCGCGCGGTGAACATCGCCACGCCGTCCCTGGTCCGCACCGAGGCCGATGAGCTCACCTACCCGTTGCACATCATGATCCGCTACGAGATCGAGCGGAAGCTGTTCGCCGGCGAGGCGGCCGCCAAGGACGTGCCGGGGCTCTGGCGCGACCTGACCCGCAGCTACCTGGGCCTCGAGGTCCCCAACGACACCCTGGGCGCGCTCCAGGACACGCACTGGAGCGGCGGCAGCTTCGGCTACTTCCCCACCTACGCCCTGGGCAGCGCCTACGACGCGCAGCTCATCCCGGCCATGGAGCGCGACGGCGTCGACCTCGCAGGCGCCTGCGCGTCGGGCGACCTCGCGGCCGTGCGCGCCTGGCTCAAGGAGAAGATCTGGCGCTGGGGCCGCGGCAAGGACGCCCCCGAGCTCATCCTCGGCGCATGCGGCGCGCCCTTCGATGCGACGTTCTACTGCGATTACCTGTCCGATAAGTTCAGCGCGCTCTACGGCCTGTAGGCGACGGATGTCCATGCCCCTCGCGGCCGGGGCGCGCAGGCGCATCCCGGCTGCGAGGGCTTTCATCCGGCCGGGGCGCGCACGCCCTCTGACCGGTAAACGAAAGGCGGCGCGCCCGTTATCGGGGCGCGCCGCCTTTTCGTATGCATCCGTCCGTCCCGCCGCGGCGCCTGACGCCACGGGGCCGAGCGCTAGAGCTGCTCGGCAGCCTCGCCCGTGCGGGCGGCCTCGGCCGTCGGGGTGACGCGGACCTCGAGGTCCTTGTCGGCGCCCTCGGCGGGGACCGTGACGGTGTAGGTGACCGTGATCTCCTCCTGCGGCATGAGGCGCATGTCGCCGAAGAGCACCTGCAGGCCATTGTGGCTCGCCTCGGTGAGCTGGCCGGAGCTGCAGGTCACGTCGGAGATGGACCCACCCATCGGAGCGTAGAGGTACAAGCGGAGCATCTGCTGGGCCGGCGAGTCCGCGCCGCCGTTGTGCGCCTGCACGTAGGCCGGGAGGTTCTCGGCGTCCTCGAGGCTCATGTCGTTCTTCATGGTGACGGTCATGTTGTAGCTCACGGTGCCGCCGGCGTTCTTGAAGGAGCTGCCCTTCATGGCATCGAGGTTGAGGTACCAGTCGAGCTTCGAATAGCTGTAGTTGTTGACGTACACGCCCGTCTGCGGGTCGGAGGCGTCGGTGGGAAGCGCACCCGTGATGCCCGCGGCGTCGATGGCGTCCTCCTCCTGTTCGTTGGCCATCCACATGAGCAGACGGCCCTCGGAGGCGCCGCGCGACACGGCGGAGGCGAGCTTCGCGATGTCGATGTCGTCCAGGCCGCCGAGCAGCTTGTCGAAGGCGGCGTCGGCGACGGACGCGAAGACCGCGTCCTGCATATCGTTGTCGGCGGGGTAGTTCCAGTACACCTGGCTGAGCAGGGCCTGCGCGGCGTTGGTGCCGTCGACCTCCGTGCCGTCGATGGCCGTGACGCCGCCCGCCACCTGCAGGATGTACTGCAGGAAGGTCGGGTCGACCGCCACCACGCCGTCGATCTGCATGTCGTCGTGGTTAAGGCTCCAGAGCTTCGCCGCGAGCCAGGCGCCGCGCGGGAAGTCGGGGGTGAAGTAGGAGTCGCCGGAGGTGAAGTCCATCGTCGGCTCATACGGCTGGAAAAGGTTCATCTCCTCGTCGGAAATGGTGATCTGCGCGCGCAGGTCGGGATCGGCGACGTGCTGGACGCCCTCGAAGTCGCCGAGCGAGATGACGCCGTCGGTGACGCTGAGCACGCCCGCGGAGCCCGCGAAGCCGCCCTGGGTGCGAATCTCGGCGTTGTTCTCGGCCGTGATCAGGTAGTTGCGCGTCGCGCCGCCGGCGCCGAGCATCTGGGGAAGCACGGGGGCGATCTTCTCGGACGTGCGCGCGGCGCCGTCGAGCGCCGCAAAGCCGCCCTTGGCGGTCTCGACCAGCTCGGTGACCTGCTCGATATGCGTGTCGCCGATAGCCTGGATGCGCTCGTTGGCCTCGATGAACACCGGGGCGGCGTCGGACAGGGACCCCACGAGCGCCTCGAGCGCACTCATGTTCACCGCGCTGTCGTGGAAGAGCTTGCCGGGAGTCGCGGCGGCGAGGCTCTCGCTGATGGGCAGGACGCCCCCGGACGAAACATCTGTGAGGGCATCGACCATGGTGCGGGCTGCGGAGATGTCGCCGCCGATCACCGGGACGAACGCGGCGACGGTCCACAGCGGCGAGGACACCTCGCCCTGGATGGAGGAGCAGATCTCATCGAGGCTCTTCGCATCGGCGGGAAGCGTGGTGAAGTCGCCGGAGACGACCTTGTCTTTCACCGACGAGGCCAGGGCGATGGCCTCCTTGGCCTGGCTCTTGACCGAACGGGCGGAATTGAACAGCGCGAATCCGCCGGCACCGAGCGCGACGACGAGCACCGCGATGACGACCCCCACGATGACCCCGACGTTGCGCCGACGCTTTTCCCCGCGACGATGGCGATGGCGGACGAGCCCCTCGTCGTTCACGGACGCGTCGCCCTCGCCGTACGGGAGGTTGAAGTCGAAGAACTCGGCCTTCTCGGTCTGCTGCTGATCCAGCGGGGGCAGCGGCGTGCCGCCGGCCTGGGGCGGACGGCGGCGGCCGGAAACCCCGGACGCGGGCGGGACGGGCCTGCTCACGCCCTGGGCCGCACGCTGGTCGGGCGTGAGCGGACGCCCGCCGCCCGGCGTGCTGCTGGACCCGGGGCGGGCGCTGGCCGCCGCGGTGAACTCGAACGTGTCCATGCTCGCGCCCATCGGCGAGCGATTGCCCGCGAAGGACTGGCCGGGGGTATCGGTTTGACCGCCGGCGCCGAGCGGGCGATCGGTATTCCGCTCGGCGTCGCCGCCTTTGAAATGCCTGCCTGACATAGGACCTCCTCGAAAGGGCTGCTCCTGTTTCTTCACATATCTGCAGAGCAGTATAGAGCAGGCGCATCGCCTACGCGTAAACTTCAGACGCTCTCTGCCCTGTTCCGCCGGCGCGCTGAACGCGCTGGGCAGGGGGATGAAAAAGAAGAAGGGCGCCGTACGGACGACGCCCTTCCCTATCGATTCTGTCGACACCCACTCCGCCCTCCGGCGGCGTGACGCCCCTTCAGCGCTTCCGATGCCTCGCAAGCGCTGAAAGCGGGCGCGAAACCCGGGCCTACTGACCCTGGCCCATCAGTTCCTGCAGGTAGCGAAGGATCTCCTCGTCCGTCAGGCCGCCGTTGCCGGTATCCTGCGAGACGTCCTCCTGCTCGGCTTGAAGCGCCTCATCGCTCCCAAGCTCCACCTCGACTTCGACCTCGTCCTTGCCGCGCACGACGGTCATGGTCACCTTGTCGCCCACCTCATGCTCGCGGAGCTCGATGATGAGCCCGTCGGCGGAGGCCACGGCATCGCCGTCGACCGCAGTGATGATGTCGCCCTTCTGAATGCCCGCCGCCGCGGCCGGACCGTCTGCGGTGATGTCGGACACGTACGCGCCCGCATCGACGGAAAGGCCGTTCTGGCGCGCGTTGAGCGCGTTGACGGTCGCAAGGCTCACGCCCAGGTACGGATGGACGGGCGTCTTGCCGTCGACGATCTGCTCGGCGATCTTGATCGCATAGTTCACGGGGATCGCGAAGCCGACGCCCGAGCTCGAGCCGGAATAGGACTCGATCACGGAGTTGATACCGATGAGCTCGCCCTTGTCGTTCACCAGGGCGCCGCCGGAGTTGCCGGGATTGATGGCGGCGTCGGTCTGGATCATGTTGGCGTAGATGGACGAGCCGCTGGTGCTCGGCAGCGCGGTGGAGCGATACAGCGCCGAGACGATGCCCGTCGACACCGACTGCTCGTTGCCGAAGGGGCTGCCGATAGCCATGACCCACTCGCCGACCGTCAGCGCATCGGAGTCACCGACCTCGATCGGGGTGAGGTTCGCAGAGGAGGCGTCCTTCACGCGGATGACCGCCAGGTCGCTCGATTCGTCGGAGCCGACGAGCTCCGCCTCCAGGCTCGTGCCGTCATCGAGCGTCACCACGATGTCGGTCGCACCCTCGATGACGTGGTAGTTGGTGAGGATGTTGCCATCGGTGTCGAGGATGACGCCGCTCCCGATGCTGCCCGAGCTCTCGTCCGACCCGCCCATCGCGAGACCGGTGGACTCGATCGTGGTCGTGATGGAGACGACAGACGGCAGCGCCTTGGCCGAGACGACCTCCGGCAAGGTAGTGTCCTCGGTATCGATGCTGATGCTCTGCTGGGCAGCGTTGCTGGAAACGACCGAACCCTTATCGGAGTTGATGTCGAGGGCGCCCGTGAACACGAGGGCGACCATGAGCAGGCCGCCCGCGACGAGGCCGGCCAGCGCGCTCAGGAACACGGGGAGCTTCTTGGCGCGGGTCTTCACCACCGTGCGCGTCTCGCGACCGCATTCTCCCTGGCCCTGCGGGACAGGCGGAACCGGCGCATGGCGGGTCTCGGCCTGTGGCGTCGACTCGACCTGGACGCGCGGCGGCTGCCCCGCTCCGTCTTCCAGCCCATCGGGGCGCTGCGGTGTGTAATCGCTCATCTCGGTTCCTTTCCGTACGGTTCTGTCCCCAACGTTGTACCCCATTCGCCAGCATGCGGCAGCAGCGGATACGGAGTTTCAGTTTCTCTTAAGGGTGCTCAAGCCCACCGCCCGGGCAGCCCGGAGCATCGGCCAGGCGCTCCATCGCCCGCGGCCGGGGCGACAGGCGAAATCTCCGCGCCGGGGAGCCGCCCGCTGAGACGGCCTTGGCGTGGGGACGGCGGTACGCAACAACACGGGCGCCCCGCGGGGCGCCCGTGCGCGTCAGCTCTTGAACAGGTAGCCGACTCCTCGAACCGTGGTGATGTGCCCGGCGATCTGGGGGCCCACCTTGGAGCGGATGCGGCGGATGTGCACGTCGACGGTTCGGGTGCCACCGCAGTACTCGAATCCCCACACGCGATGCAGCAACACCTCGCGGCTGTAGGCGCGATTGGGGTGCGTCGCCAGGAAACTCAGGAGCGAGTACTCCATAAGCGTGAGGTCGACCGGGCTCTCGTCGAGATAGACCTGGTAGGTGGCGAGGTTGATCACGAGGTTATCGATGCGCAGCACGTCATCGACGGAGAATGCGTCCTCGTCGCCCAGCAGGCGCCGCACACGGACCTCGAGCTCCGTCTCACTCGCTCCCGAGCAGATGAAGTCGGCACGGGAATGCGACGGCATGCGCAGGGAAGACAGGGCGTCGTCGTCCGCGATCACGAGCAGCGGGATGCCCCCGCGCTCGTCAAGCCACTTCGCCATCTGCTCGATGCGGTCGTTGCGCAGGCCGTCTGCATCAAGGATCAGAAGGTCGAAATCGCGCGTCGCCGTCGGGGAGTCGGGGGTCGCCGCCGCGACCTCGACGCCGAGGCTCTCCGTAAGGCTCCGGGCGAAGTCGAAATAGCGCGTCGTCCTCGCCATATACAGGACGGTCTTCTCTGACATGCTGCACCCCCTCATTTAGGTAATCATACCAAGCGCATGGCCTGTACGCGGCGAAAACGTCGACCAGGCCGCAAAATGGAACAGTCGTAAAACATAGGACGCGCCCCGCCGTGCGCACCGCGGCGGGGCATGGGCGCCCTATCGCCGCTAGGAGTTCGCCAGGTACTGCTTGAGCTCCCATTCCGTCACGATGGAGGAGTACTTGCGCCACTCCGAGCGCTTCTTTTTGAGGAAGAATCCGTGGATGTGCTCGCCCAGCGCATCCTTCATGAACTCGGATCCCTCGAACACGTCGAGCGCCTCCTCGAGGCTGCGGGGCAGCGGCGCGCAGCCCATGGCGGTGAGCTCGTCGTCGTCCATGGCCGCCGTGGCGGATTCGAGCTCGGGAGGGAGCTCGAGGCCGCGCGCGATGCCGTCGAGGCCCGCGGCGAGCGTCGCGGCGTTGACGAGATACGGATTGGCCATGGGATCGGGGCTGCGCAGCTCGATACGGGTCGACAGGTGCTTGCCGGGCTTGTAGACCGGGATGCGGATCATCGCCGAGCGGTTGCGCAGGCCCCAGGTCGCATGCGTGGGCGTGGTTCCCTCGCCGGTGCAGAGACGCTTGTAGGAATTGACCGTGGGGCTGGTGATGGCGCTGATCTCGGCGGCGTGCGCGAGGATGCCCGCCATGTAGCTCTTCGCGGTAGGAGACAGGTGGTAGACGGGGTCGTCCGCTCCCCAGAAGACGTTGTTGCCGTCGCGGTCGAACAGCGACTGGTGCAGAAACATCGCGGAGGAAGCCTCGTCGGCAATGGGCTTGGGCATGAACGAGGCGTGAATACCAGCCTCGTAGGCTTCGAGACGGATGATGTGCTTCGCCGTCATGATCGCGTCGGACATGGTGAGGGCCTCGGCATGGCGCAGGGAGATGCCATGCTGAGAGTGACCCGAGCTATGGAAGGTGTACTCCACCGGCACGCTCATCTTCTCAAGGGTGAGAACGGTCGAACGGCGCAGGTCGCGCGCGGAATCCGACGGCATGAGGTCGAAGTAGCCCACCTCGTCGAGCGGCTCGGGCGTATGCTCGTCCGGGAAATAGTAGAACTCCAGCTCCGCGCCCACGTTCATGATGAAGCCGGCCTCCTCGGCCCGGTAGAACATGCGGCGCAGGCATTCGCGGGAGTCGCCCGCGAACGGCTTGCGGTCCGGAGTGCAGATGTCGCAGAAGATTCGCGCGACGCCGTCCTGGTCGGGGCGCCACGGAAGCACCTGGAACGTGGAAGGGTCCGGGAAGGCGAGCATGTCGGACTCCTCCGGGGCGGTAAACCCCTCGATGGCGGAGCCGTCGAAGCCGATGCCCTCGTCGAAGGCGACCTCCAGGTCTTCCGGCGCGATGGCGAAGCTTTTGAGGCGGCCGAGCACGTCGACGAACCACAGGCGGACGAAGCGGATGTTGCGCTCCTCGACGGTGCGGAGCACGAAGTCGATGTTCTGCTGCTGATCCATGGGGGCACCCTTCACGATGCGCGAGCGCGCACGGTCATATCGTTACCCAGCGATTGTTCCATATCTTTGTTTCCGCATGGTTTCCCAAGCGCAACGGGCGGTGGACCCCCACGGCCCCATCGCCCCCTGCGCGCGAAAACGGCCGCCCGGGCATCGCCGGGCGGCCGTCATGGAATTCGCCTCGCATCGGGAGCGTCGGCCCGAGCGCGAGCGTCAAGAATGCCGGGGCATCCCTTCGGAAAGCCGCTCGGCGACCTTGTCGACGCCCTCGCACGCAGGGCAGCCCCGCCGCCCGCCCGATACACAGGACGCGCAGGCGCCGCCGGAGCAGTCGCCGCAAGTCCCCTTCTTGCGGACACGGAAGACGACCGCGACGAAGGCGGCTGCGACCGCACCGAGGATGATGATGTCTACAGGGCCCATAGCCGGCTCCTCTCTACGTATGGGTACGACAATAGTTTACCAGAGATAACTCATACGGATGTCCACGTCCCCTCCCCTGGCGCTCGTCGCGCGCGAGCGCGGTCAGAGCGGGCGCGGGGCGTCCGGCCTACGCCGCGGTAGCGGGCGCTGCGACGGAAGCGGGCTCGGCGTCGTCCCAGGCGCCCTTGGGCATGGGGCGGAACAGCTGGAACAGGATGGCCAGCGCGCACGCGGCGGCGATCGCGGTCCAGATGCTGAACACGCCCTGGGCGGCCAGGTAGAACTGGTTGATCATGAGGCCCACGACCCAGGCGAAACCGCACTCGTAGCCCAGCGCGACGGCGGTCCACTTGGCAGAGTTCATCTGGGCGCGAATGGTGCCCATGGCAGCGAAGCACGGGGCGCACAGCAGGTTGAAGGCGCCGAAGGCGGCGATGGCGCCAGCGCTGGGGAAGAGCGCGGCGAACGCGGCCCACAGGCTGGGGTCGGTCTCGGTAGCGTCTGCCAGGTGCAAAAGCGACGCCGCGGTGGCCATGACGTTCTCCTTGGCGACCAGGCCCGTGATGGACATGGCCGTTGCCTGCCAGGAATCGAAGCCCAGCGGCGCGAAGATCCACGCGAGCAGGCCGGCGAGCGACGCCAGCAGCGAGTGGTCGGTGAACTCCTCCGGGGTGCCGGGCATAGCGGGCAGGTAGCCGAAGGCACCGTTGAACAGGCCGAAGTTGGACAGGAACCACACCACGATGGTGGAAGCGAAGATGATGGTGAAGGCCTTCTTGACGTAGGCGCTCACGCGCTCCCACACATGCAGCGCCCAGCTGCGGGCACTCGGCATGTGGTAGCTCGGCAGCTCCATCACGAAGGGCGTGGGACGCCCGGCGAAGAGCCTCGTCTTCTTGAGCATGATGCCGGAGGCGATAACGGCGATGACGCCCAGGAAGTAGAAGAGCGGCGCGATCCACGTGGACTCCGCGTCGCCGATGAGCGCGCCCATGACGAGCGCGATGACGGGCAGCTTGGCACCGCAGGGGATGAACGTGGCGGTCATGGCCGTCATGCGGCGGTCCTTCTCGTTCTCGATGGTCTTGGTGGCAAGCACGCCCGGCACGCCGCAGCCCGTGGACACCAGCATGGGGATGAAGGACTTGCCGGACAGACCGAAGCGACGGAAGATGCGGTCCATCACGAACGCGACGCGCGCCATGTAGCCGCAGTCCTCGAGGAACGACAGCAGGACGAACAAGACGAACAACTGCGGGATGAAGCCCAGCACGGCGCCCACGCCGGCCACGATGCCGTCGCAGACCAGGGAGATGACCATGTCGGACGCACCGGCGGCCGCGAGCCAGCCCTCGAAGAGCGCCGGCACGGACGGCATGGCGGCGCCGAACAGCTCCCAGCCGTCACCGAAGAGGTTGTCGTTCACCCAGTCGGTCATCGAGGTACCGAACGTGGAGATGGCCAGGCAGTACACGCCGAACATGATAAGGGCGAAGATGGGCAGGCCGAGCCAGCGGTTGGTGACGATGCGGTCGATCTTCTCGGACGTGCTCATCTTGGCGGGCGCGCGATGCAGGCACTCGTCAATGATATGGGCGATGACGGCGTAGCGCTCGCCGGTGATGATGGACTCCGCGTCTTCGTCGCAGTCGGCTTCGCACTGGGTGATAAGGGCCTCGACCCTCTGGGCGGCGGCGTCGGCCAGCTTGATGGCGGACGCCGCATCCGAATCGCGCTCGAACAGCTTGACCGCGTAGTAGCGGCGGCGCCCAGGCGCGACGGACGCGGGCAGCTGGGCCTCGATATGCTGCAGAACGTCCTCGATCGCGGAGTCGAAGGCGTGGCGCTGACCCGCGCCCTTGGCGACGGCAACGGTCTTCGCCTCGTCGATCAGGGTGTCGATGCCGCTGTTCTTCAACGCGGAGATCATGACCACCGGGCAGCCCAGCTCGCGCTCCAGGCGGGCGACGTCAATGGCGTCTCCGTTCTTCTCGACCAAGTCCGCCATGTTGAGGGCGACCACCACGGGCAGGCCCGTCTCGATCACCTGGAGCGCGAGGTACAGGTTGCGCTCCAGGTTGGTGGCATCGACCACCTGCACCACGACATCGGGCTCCCCGCCCATGAGGTAGTCGCGCGACACCTGCTCCTCCGGGCTATACGGAGACAACGAGTAGATGCCCGGGAGGTCCGTGACGACGACGCCCTTGTCGCTCGACAGGCGCGCCTCCTTCTTCTCGATCGTCACGCCCGGCCAGTTGCCCACATAGCCGTTCTGGCCCGTGATCAAATTGAACAGCGTGGTCTTGCCGCAGTTGGGGTTTCCCGCCAACGCGATATGGATCTGGGATTCAGCCATTCTTCCTTCTTCCACATTAAGGCTTTGAGATTCCAAGCGATTCCTGAGTCAGCCGCATGCGGTGCCGTGCCGGCTGCCGGCGTTCCCGCGCCCGGGCGCAGGCATCTCGCCCCGCCCTCGCTCAGCCTGCTCCACATCTGTTAGATATAGCTAACTCTACCTGTAAAAAGAAGCGTCCGCGGTTTACTCGACCTCCACGATCGCCGCCTCCTCCTTGCGGATCGAAAGCTCGTAGCCGCGCACGGTGATCTGGACGGGGTCGCCCAGCGGAGCGACCTTGACCACCTTGAACGCGGTGCCCTTGATCAGGCCCATGTCCATGAGGTGACGGCGCAGCGCGCCCGTTCCGTGCAGCTTGACGATGACGGAGCTATCCCCCACCGCAACATCTCCCAATGTCTTCATACTTCCCCCTCCCCCTTTCGGTCGTTGCTCCATGGCGTCATGCGGAATGCATCCCGCCCGTTAGGCGACCATGACGTTTCTAGCCACCTTGGCGTCCAAGCCAAAGCGGGCCCCTTTGACGAGCACGATGATGTTGCCGCCTCCCGCAGTGACCACATGCACCCGCGAGCCCTCGACGAAACCGAGCGTCTCCAGGTGACGCTTGACGTCCGCCGCGCCCTTCACGCGCGCAACCGTCATCGTGTCGCCGGCGTGCGCCATCGAAAGCGGCATCGCCGGCATCTGCGGACCTTGAGGCATCCTCGACCACCGTCCCTCCATAAGTTAGCCTTGGCTATGTTCACCTAGGTAAACTACCACGAATCGGAGCACATTGGAATAGCCGTGGCTAACTTTTTTAAATCGCGCTGACGACCGGCACCGCAATCGAGAAAACAGCCTCCCGTCCGAGGCAGATGTGAGGCCGTCACGTAAAGCGCCCCGGGCAGCGGACCTCAAAAGGGGGACAGGCACTTTTCTGAGGCACGGAAAACCTCAAAAGGAGCACAGGCAACCGACCAAGCGATCGCCGTGGACCTGGATGACGTCGACGCCCGCCCTCTCGGCGCGCACGGCGCAGGCGCACATCTTGTCGATGACAGCCTCAGAAAAGGGACAGGCACTTTTCTGAGAGGCGCGGGGCTCAGGCTGGGAAAGCCAAGGCCGGGCGCGCCACCCGATGCGAGGGGCCGCGAAGCCTCAGAAAAGTGCCTGTCCCCAATTTGAGGTTTCTAGCGGCCCAGAAGGTCGAGGACGCGGCGCTTGTGGTCGAGGAAGGCGGGCGTGAGCGCGAACGAGGCGCGCTCGGAGCGTGGGCAGGCGATTCGCTCGCAGCCCACGACGCGCGCGGGCTCGCCGCGCTGCGGGGCTCCGCGCATGACGAAGATCACGTCCGCGAGCTTGATCGCCTCGTCGATGTCGTGGGTCACCACCAGCGCCGTGGTGCCGCAGGTATCGACCACGTCGAGGAACCATGCGTGCATATCGGACTTGGTGAACGCGTCCAGCGCCGAAAACGGCTCATCGAGCAGCATGAACTCGCGGGAGAACAGATAGCTGCGCAGCAGGGCCGCGCGCTGGCGCATGCCCCCGGAGAGCTCGCTCGGCCAGCGGTCCTCGGTCCCCTCGATCCCGAACGCAGCGAACAGGCCGGAAGCCTGCGCTCGGGCCTCGCCACGCGCCGCTCCGCGCAGGACGAGCGGCAGCGCGACGTTGTCGAGAATCGTCTTATGCGGCAGCAGCAGGTCCTTTTGAAGCATGTAGGACAGCCTGCCGGGAGCCCCCGTGATATCCTCGCCGTCGAGCAGCACGCGTCCCGCTCGCGGGCACGACAGGCCCGCGATCACATGGAACAGCGTGGTCTTTCCGCAGCCGGAAGGGCCGAGCAGGCAGGCGACCTGACCCGATTCGACTGCCATATCGATATGATCGAGCACATCGATGCCCTCGAAGCCCTGAACGATGCCCTCGACGACCAGCTGTGCCATTGCCTCCCCTTTCCCTGCCGGGGGCACCGCAGCCCGATTCCCGAATCCGCAGCGCCCGTCCCGAACGATATCCTTACGCGCCGATGAACTCGGTCGTCATGCCCGCACCCGGCTCGATCTTGGGCGCAAAGCCCTGCTCGGAAACCCAGGCGAAGAAGGCGTCCCAGCGCGCAGAATCGATCTCGCCCCAACTGGACGCGTCAGCCTGGTACTGATCGGCAAGGTAGGCCTGGCTCGCGCGAACCAGCTCGCCTTCGAGCTCGGGGGCCGCCTCGAGCAGGATCTCCGCCGCGCCGTCCGGATCCTTTATGCAGTCCTCGTAGCCCGCGCGCGTGGCGTCCATGAAGGCCTTGACCGTTTCGGGATCGCTCTCGATGAGGTCGTTGTTGGCGATGATCACGGGCGTGTAGTAATCGAAGACCGCGTCGATGTCGGCAAACGCGAAGTAGTTGGTGTCGAGGCCCGCGAGCTTGCACTTCTCGCCAGCCCAGGCCCAGTAGATCCAAATGCTGTCGACCTGATCGGTGGAAAGCGCGCTCACCTCGTCGGTCACCGTGGAGGGAACCATCTCGACCAGGCTGAAGTCCCCGCCGTCCGCCTCGACGCAACGCTGGATCACGCCCTGCTCGATAGGCATCTCCCAGGTGGCGTACGTGTGGCCGGCCATCTTGGCGGGGCTCGTGATGCCCTTGTCCTTCATGCTGATGATGCCCGAGGTGTTGTGCTGGATGATGGCGGCGACGGCCGTGACGGGGAGCACGGCATCACCGGAGACGTACGCCGCCATGGTGTCCTGGAAGCTCACGCCGAACTGGGCGTCGCCCGCGGCGACCAACGGGTCGGCGCCGTTCTCGGGAGCCTGGAGGATCTCGACGTCCAGGCCGGCGTCTTTGTAGTACCCCTTCTTCTGGGCGACATAGATGCCCGTGTGGTTGGTGTTGGGCGTCCAGTCCAAGGCGAACGTGATCTTTTTCAGATCGCCCGAAGCGGGCGCGGAGCCCGTGGAGCCGGCGCGCGCGTCCGCGTCGCCAGCACAGCCCGCGAGCGCCGCGGCGCCCATGAGGCCGGCGCCGGCGAGGCCCGCGCGCAAAAACCCGCGGCGGCTGACGGCAGGCTGCATGTTGAACGTGTTTTCGGAAAGCATGATAGGTCCTATTCCCCCTGGTCGCCCTTGACGCGCTCCCAGGGCATCGCGATGCGGCGGACGGCCTCGACGGCCCACATGAGCACCAGGCTCAAGGCCGAGATGAGGAAGATCACCGCGAACATCTTGTCGAACGAATATGCCTTGCGGACGCGGGTCATGTAGACGCCGAGGCCGGAGAACCCTCCGAGCCACTCGGCGATGACCGCGCCCACGATGGCATAGGCGGCAGAGATCTTGAGACCACTGAAGAACTGCGGCAGGGCAGCCGGGATCTTCACATGGCGCATGATCTGCCAGCGCGACGCTCCCATGGAGCGCATAAGGTCTATCTCGTCCGGATCAACCGATTTGAATCCGCCCAGAAGCCCCACCGTGATGGGAAAGAAGGTTGCCACCACAATGAGCACCACCTTGGGCAGCATGCCGTAGCCGAACCACAGCACCAAAAGCGGCGCGATGGCGACCGTGGGGATGGTCTGCGTAAGCACCACCAACGGGTAGAACGCACGGTAGAGCACCTCGAAGCGATCCATGGCGACTGCCGCCGCGGCCCCCAGCGCGATACCGGCGGCAAGCCCGATGCCCGCCTCCGCCAACGTGGTCACGGCATGGCCCGCCAACAAGGGCCAATCCCCCACCAGCGCGCGAACCACCGCAACGGGGCTCGGCAGCAGGAAGGGAGGCATGATTCCGGCAGAGCACACGACCTGCCAGATGCCGAGCAGCACGACCAGCGCGACTGGGGCGGTCGCGGACATCCACCGACGGCGGCGCCGGGAATCCGCGCACCCAGCGGGCCCGCTCGATTCGGACGAGGAACGCATGCTAGCGCTCGTCCCGGTGGTACTTGGTGATCTTCTCCTCGGTGGTGAGGACCCCTTCCTCGGGTGCGAAGAAGATCTTGACGTAGGTCGCTACCTCGGGTGCGCCGGCCTGCGTGCAAATGCGACTCACGCCGGCGACGACCTCCATGCAGGCGTCGTATTCACCCTGGATGGTGGTCTCGAACGGGCCGACGTAGGCATCGGGAAACCTGGTCTGTATATAGGCGATGGCCTCGTCGACGATGCGGCAGACCTCGTCGTTGCCGCCGACGCGCTGCGGCAGCACCTGGATCGCTACGCTTGCTTCCATGAGCTTCCTTTCCGAGACCGCAAAAAGCGGACCCCTTCTTCTTGTAGGGACCCGCTCGATACGCTTCGTTTGCTCTTGGAGCGAGGCTGCTCGATCCCTACGCCGGCATTACCCGGATCAGGTTGCGGGTCGAAACGGTGCGGGAAAGCTTCGGCTGGCGCCGAATCTCTGCCGCAGGTTTCCTCTCAGCCGACCTCCGCCAGCTCCCCGTTGGTACGCAGGTGAGTATAGCACTCGCAGCCCGCAGGCATGGCGTTTATGAACAATCCGCTCAGAGCGGTGTGATCGCGGTGCAATCGACGGGCCGCGCCTTGCAGGCCACCATATTGCACCAGAGGAGAACGCCGCAGTGAGTCTGAGACGAGCACGCGAAGCCGATGATATTGCCCCGATGTCGAGCTTGCGGCACGACCTGCCACGTTTTTCGTATAGATAATCAGAGACCCTTTGTATACCTTTACCGTGGCAATTTCCTGACCTGCGTATTTGTTCACACGCGACAAGGGTCTACTCGGCTGAATTGAAAACGAGTACGAAAAACGTTATAGGTTCGCTTTTGTGCGCCCTGCATGCGGACACTCTTCCGCCTTTCACCAGAGCGGCGGCGCCATGGTGGCCGCTCGCACCGTTCCGCACCCAGAATCCCATAACGACGGAACGCAGGCCCATGTATGCAGCTTTCGCCCATCCATAAGATAAGGGACCCGTCTCTCGACGAGCCACTTCAACAATGAGGGGCCCGCCGTAACACTTCATGCGTGAACACGGTCTCGGACGGGACGAGGGCGGCTCTCAAATTAGGGACAGGCACCAAATTGAGGCGCGAATCGATGATACAGGCGCCCAATGGCTTGATGACAGGCCAAGTTGCCGGAATACCCGGGCTGCCAGCAAATCATGATGTTCTGGCAAACCATCCACGCATCGCCCAGATGGAAGGTCCTCGGCCCCTTGCACATCATGATTTCCCGACACGCCTCGTCTTTCCGATTGAACAAGAAGCGCCGCACGGCGATTCGTGCGGCGCTTCGCATACAGACGTTAGTTACGCCTGCCTCAATTTAGTGCCTGTCCCTAAATTGAGGCGGAGTGCTTCGAGAAGCGGCTATTCCATGCGGAGGCCGACTTCCTTCAGCTGGCGCGCGGAGACGGCGCTCGGCGCGTCGGACATGAGGTCGGAACCGGAGCTGGTCTTGGGGAACGCCATGACTTCGCGGATGGAATCGGCGCCGGCCAGCAGCATGCAGACGCGGTCGAGGCCGAGCGCGAAGCCGCCCATGGGGGGCGCGCCGAACTCGAGGGCGTCCATCAGGAAGCCGAACTGCTCGCGCGCGCCCTCGATGGTGAAGCCGAGCATCTCGAGCATGGCGAGCTGCATCTCGGAGTTATGGATGCGCATGCCGCCGCCGCCCGCCTCGTAACCGTCCATGACGAAGTCGTACGTGCAGGAACCCGCGGCCAGCGGATCGGCCTTGATGGCCTCGAGGTCGTCGGTGCTGGGCAGGGTGAAGGGCTGGTGCTCGGCCTCGTAGGCGCCGCGCTCCTCGTCCCAGTGGAACAGCGGGAAGTTGACGACCCACAGGAAGTCATGGCCCTCGCGGGGCAGCTCGAGCGCGTCGGCCATGTGGTTGCGCATGCCGCCGAGGATCTCGTCGGCGCCCTTGCGGTCGGCGACGGCGAACATCACGAGGTCGCCGGGCTGGGCATCCATCTCGGCGCGCAGCGCGGCCATCTCCTCGTCGGTGAAGAACTTGACGATGGGGCTGTTGACGGAGCCGTCCTCGCGGAAGGCGATCCAAGCGAGGCCCTTGGCGCCGAACTCGGCGGCCACGCCGGCGAGCTTGTCGATCTGCGCGCGCGGCCAGGCGCCGGCGCCGCGGGCGTTGATGGCCTTGACGTACTGGCCCTCGGTGGCGGCGGCGCTCGCGAACAGCTTGAACTTGGACTCGGTGAAGATACCGGTCACGTCGTGCAGCTCCATGCCGAAGCGCGTGTCCGGCTTGTCGGAACCGTAGGTGTCCATGGCGTCCCAGTAGTCGATGCGGCGCAGCGGGGTGGGCATGTCGACGCCCATCTTGGCGAAGGCATCGGAGAGCACGTCCTCGAGGGTGCTCATGACGTCATCCTGGTCGACGAAGCTCATCTCGATGTCGACCTGGGTGAACTCGGGCTGGCGGTCGGCGCGCAGGTCCTCGTCGCGGAAGCACTTGGCAACCTGGTAGTAGCGCTCGACGCCGCCCACCATGAGCAGCTGCTTCAAGAGCTGCGGGGACTGCGGCAGCGCGTAGAAGTGACCGGGCTGGATGCGGCTCGGCACCAGGAAGTCGCGCGCGCCCTCGGGCGTGGACTTGAAGAGCGCCGGCGTCTCGACCTCCATGAACAGGCGGTCGTGCAGCGCCTGACGGATAGCGAAGGTGAAGTCGGAGCGCATCTGCAGGTTGGCCATCATCTTGGGACGGCGGATGTCGAGGTAGCGGTAGCGCAGGCGGATATCCTCGCCGGCCTCGATGTGGTCCTCGATCTGGAAGGGCGGGGTCTTGGAGGTGTTGAGCACCTCGATGTGGGAGACGAGCACCTCGATCTCACCGGTGGCGAGCTTGGCGTTGGACTGGCCCTCGGGGCGCTCGCGCACCACGCCGGTGACCTTGATGGGCCACTCGGAGCGGATGGTCTCGGCGGTGTGGAACGCGGTGCCGCCGGAGTGCTCGGGGTCAAAGGAGATCTGCGTCACGCCCTCGCGGTCGCGCAGGTCGACGAAGATCAGGCCGCCGTGGTCGCGGCGACGCCAGACCCAACCGGTGAGGGTCACCTCCTGGCCGATGTGCTCGAGGCGAAGCTCGTTGCACGTATGCGTGTGCATAGAGTGGAGTTGGGTCATAAAAAAACCTCCTCATCCGTGCCGCCCCGTGTCGGTCCGGGCGGCTTGTCGTACAGATGGCCCCGCCTGCGTAGACCGCGCAGCGGGGCTTCGCTCGCGCCCGACAGCGGCGCCGGACGGGCGGACGCGACAGCCGAACGTGCCGGCAGACGCGCGATAGCTCAATAGAATAGCGGATGGCGGGCACGGGCGTGAAGAGAAGAGCGGGTTGCGCACGCGCACGTAACAGGGCTGTGACATTCGAGCGGGAGCCGGAGACGTCATCCGCCCCATCGCCACGCAGGCGAGGGCGGCCGCCTCGATTTGGGTGCAGGCGCGTTTCGAGGCGGCGCACCCCGCTCGCCCGGGTTCGGCGCGGTCCGTTCGCGTGTAACGCCCGCGACCGGCCGACAGAGCATCGGTCGCCTCGATTCATCGTCCATCCCTCATGTGAGCGCAACCGGGACGCAAAGCCCTCGCACCTTGATTGAGGGACCGCCCAAAGTTGAGGTAGGAAGCTGGGGTGAGAAAGAACGACCGCCGGTCGGGATTGCTCCCGGCCGGCGGCTTCGGAACGGCTGGCGGCGCGCGATTTACCCGGTGTTCTGAAGACCCGCGGAGACGCCGGTCACGGTCGCCAGGATCAGGCTCATGTACTCGGCCTTCGCCTCATCCGCAAGCTCCTCCTGGTTCATGCGCACCTCGCGCAGAGCGCGGACCTGGGCCAAAGACAGCGCGTCGACGAACGGGTTGCGGACGCGCACGGCGCGGCCGAGAACGCGGCGGCGCTCGAGCGGCCACGCGCTGCCCGTGATGGCAAGGGTCCACTTGCGGGTGAGCTGCATCTCCTCGAAGACCTTGCGCGCGAGGTCGTCGCGGTCGCCGAGGGCCAGGTACATCTTGGCGATGCGCCCGTCGGTCTTGGCGATCGACATCTCGATGTTGTCGATGAACGTCGCGAACAGCGGCCACTCGCGGTAAGCGCTCTGCAGGAGCTCCAGGTCTCCAAGCCGCTCGCACGCGGTGCCCAGGCCGTACCATGCGGCGAGGTTGATGCGCGCCTGGCTCCAGCTGAAGACCCATGGGATCGTGCGCAGGTCGTCCAGGGACTTGGCGCCCAGGCCACGCTTCGCCGGACGGCTTCCGATGGGCAGCAGGCCGACCTCGGTGAGCGGCGTCACCCACGAGAACCACGGCGTGAAGTCGTCGGTATTGAGCAGGTCGAGATAGCGCTCATGGCTGACGTCGTTGAGGGCGGAGGCCATCTCGGCGTAGCGGGCGGTAGCCTCGGTGTTGGCGCGCTCGACCGAAGGAGCGGAGTTGAGCAGGGTCGCCGCGGCGACGCTCTCCACATGGCGCTGCGCGAGCACCCGGTTGCCGTAGCGGGCGAAGATGACCTCGCCCTGCTCCGTGACCTTGAAGAAGCAGTTCACCGATCCGGCGGGCTGGGCGAGCACCGCACGGTTCGCCGGGCCGCCGCCGCGGCCGACGGCACCGCCGCGGCCGTGCATGAGCACGAGGTCGATATCGTTGCGCGCGGCCCACGCGGCGATGCGCTCCTGGGCGGCATGCAGCGCGAGCGTGGCGGTGGTGGGGCCGGCGTCCTTGGAGGAATCGGAATAGCCGAGCATGACCTCCATGCGGCGCCCGGTCTGGGCGAGGCGCGCCTGCACGGCGGGGAGCTCGAGCATCTCGTCGAGCACGCCGACGCAGCCCTCCAGGTCCTCGAGCTGCTCGAACAGCGGGATCACATCGAGCGCCGGGACGTCCTCGGCATGGGCGAAGGCGAGGCGGGCGAGCTCGTACACGTCCGCCACGTGCTGAGCCGACTTCGTGAAGGAGATGATGTAGCGCCGCGCCATCTTCTGGCCGTAGCGCTTCTGGATCGAGCCGATGGCGCGGAAGGTGTCGAGCACCTCGCGCGTCATGGGAGCGAGCTGGCCGTTCTCGCCGTGCAGCCCATGCTCGCGGATGTCCGCGAGGGCGCGGGCGTGCACCACGGAGTGCTGACGGAACTCCATCTCGACCATATGGAACCCGAAGGTCTCGGCCTGCCAGATGAGCGTCTGGACCGGGCCGTAGGCCGCGCGGACGGCCCCGCATGCGGCCAGCGAGCGCTGCACGACGCGCAGGTCGGCGAGGAAATCGTCGCAGGAGCGGTACATCGTGTCCACGTTGCGCGCGACCGTCGCGTCGAGACGCGCCGCCATCACGAGCATCACGGCGCGATGCGGCTCGGAGGTCGAGATGAGCGCAGCGCGGTCGGTGAGCGTCTCGCTCATCTCGACCTGGTGGTTCCAGAGGTTGAGCAGCTCGTCGGACGGCTTGCTGTACTGCGCCTCGAGCGTGAGGTTGCGGCCGATGCGGCGGCACTTGTCGGCGAGCTTGGCGATGACGTGCGCGGAGAACTTCGCGGCGACCTGGCGGCTCACCTTCGCGGTGACGTTGGGGTTGCCGTCGCGGTCCGACCCGATCCAGCTGCCGGGGTGGAAGAACGCCGGGCAGACCGGAGGCACCGTGCCGGCGGCCTCGCCCAGGACCCAGTCGTCGAAGCGGCGATAGATCACCGGGATGGTATCGAACAAGGTGTTGTCGAAGATGTCGATGATGGTGTCGGCTTCCTCGACGGGCGTGGGCTTCTTGAGCGCGATGGGGCTCGTGCGCACGAGCGCATCGATCTCCTGCAGCATGTGCCGCTCGTTCTCCACGAGGTCGGAGCCGCCCAGGCGGCCGCGCTCCTCGAGCAGGCGCGCGATGCGGCGAATCTTGCCCTCGACGGCGCGGCGGCGCGCCTCGGTGGGATGCGCGGTGAAGACGGGATGGAACTCCAAGCGCTCGAGCAGCTCGCGCGCACGGTCCTCCCCCACCTCATCGATAAGGCGACGGTAGGCGACGGTGAGCTCGTTGGCGGGGTCGACGGGCGAATCCACCGCGACATGGCTCTCGCGCCGGCGCAGCGTCGCGACGCGGTAGCTTTCCTCGGAGAGGTTCGCGAGATGGAAGAACGTGGTGAAGGCGCGGACGACGACCTGCGCGCGATCGAGCGAAAGCGAGTCGATCAGCCCGATTGCCTCACGGAAGGCGTCGGCCGTCGCGCTGCGCGTGGTGGGGATGCCCTGGGCATCGGCCTGCTCGTCGGCAGCCTCGGCGCCCGGGTCGCCCTCGTTGGCGCGGATCGCGGCGCTCACGAGCTTATCGAAGATGTCGCAGATATCTGCATCGTATTCGCGCAGGACGCGGCGCTCGAGGCGCAGGAACAGCGCAAGGTGGTCGCGCAGCTGCCCCGGGATGTTGATATCTCCGAGCGTCTCCATGGCGGCGCGCGCCTCGTCGGTATCGATACGGCGGACGCGCTCCGGCTCCGACGGGCCGGCCGCCGCGGCCTGCTCCGTCGCGGACTGCGGCTTGCTCAGATCTGTCACGGCGTTCCCCCTTCATCGGCTGCCGCCGATCGGTCGATGGTTCGCCGTCATTATACGCCGCCTGAAAGACCGCAGCCGTACTCTGTAACGAGCCGATAATCTCCAAGGTTTCGCTAAATCGACAGCACCTGTCGGCCAACGGCGACGGCGCGGCAGAGGCGCGGCATGGCAGGCGTCGGCGCGCAAAGGGCGCCGACGTGCCAAAAGGGACGCATCCTCTTGGCACGTCGGTATACAGCGCGCCGCAGGCGACGCTGCCTCTAGACAAAGAGGGCCGCCTCGCCAAGGAGACGAGCCCCCTGGCACGGCGGCGAAAGGCGCCCCATAAGGAGCGCGTCCGCGGCGGGACCGCCGCAACCCCTTACGCCAGCTGCGAGCGGACCGCCCCGACGACGGCGTCGCGGTCGACAAGCGCCTCCTCGTGCGTAACCATGTTGCGGAGCTTGACCTTGCCCGCGGCGAGCTCGTCCCCGCCGATCACGAGAATGAGCGCGGCGCCCAGCTTGTCCGCCTGCTTGAACTGGCCCTTGAGCGAGCGGCCCTGGTAGTCGGCCTCGGTTCGCACGCCCGCGGCGCGCAGCTCGTGCGCGAGCGAAAACACCTCGCCGCGCAACTCCGCGCCGGCGTTGGCGACGTAGACGCACGCGGGCTCCGCATCGGCCATCTCGCCGCCGAACGCCTCGAGCGCAAGCATCGCGCGCTCGAAGCCCACCGCGAAGCCGACGCCCGGCGTGGGCTTGCCGCCCTCGAGCTCGACGAGGCCATCGTAGCGGCCGCCGCCGCCGATGGAGCCGACGCCCGCGCCGGGGGCTTCGACCTCGAAGACGGTGCGCGTGTAGTAGTCGAGGCCGCGCACCAGCGTGGGATCCTCGATGTAGGCGATGCCGGCGGCGTCGAGGTAGCGCTTGACCTGGGCGTAGTGCTCGCCGCACTCATCGCACAGGCAGTCGCGCATGAGCGGGGCGCCCTGCATGACCTCGTGGCAGTGCTCGTTCTTGCAGTCGAAGGCGCGCAGCGGGTTGAGCTCGGCGCGCTCGAGGCACTCCGGGCACATCTCGTCGGCGTGGTCGAGGATGAAGGTGCGCACCGAGTCGCGGTACGCGGGGCGGCATGCGGGGTCGCCCATCGAGTTGATGAGCAGGCGCAGCTGGGACAGGTCGAAGCCCAGGCGTTTGTAGAACTCCATGAGCATGATGATGCACTCGGCGTCCGCCGCGGGGTCGGGCGCGCCCAGCCACTCGATGCCCACCTGGTGGAACTGGCGCAGGCGGCCCTTCTGGGGACGCTCGCCGCGGAACATGGCCTCGGCGTACCAACCCTTGAACGGGGCGGCGCCCTGCGGCACGAGGTTGTTCTCCACCACGGCGCGCACCACGCCCGCCGTGCCCTCGGGGCGAAGCGCCAGGCGCTGCTTTGCCTTGAGCTTGGAGTCGGTGCCCTCCTCCAGCACGCGCGCGAAGTTCGCGCCCGAGAAGACGCGGAACATCTCCTTGCGCACGACGTCGGTCGACTGGCCGATGCCGTGGACGAACACGTCGAGCTGCTCGATCGCCGGGGTCTCGACGGCGTCGAACCCGTACGGGCCGAACACGTCCGCCGCGACGGCCTGCATGCGCTGCCATGCGCGCATGTCGCGGCCGATCAGGTCCTTGGTGCCCTCTGCTCGCTGTGCCTGCATCGATTTCCTCCTCTGGACACGTTTTCGAATCGACGTCCCATTATATGTGACAATGATTGCTGTTTGACGAACCCGTTGCACAAGAAAGGCGGCGCAGGCACGATGAGCACCATCCATCAGTTCCGCAACGATTATTCCGAGGGCGCGGCGCCCGAGATGCTCGAGGCGCTCGTGCGCACGAACGGCGAGCAGACCCCCGGCTACGGCACGGACGCCCGCTGCGAGAGGGCGGCCGGGCTCATCCGCGGGGCGATTCAGCAGCCGGACGCCTTCGTGCAGTTCATCCCCGGCGGCACGGCGGCGAACATCGTGGCGATCAGCGCCCTGACCGATGAGTTCGAGGGCCCCATCCTCGCCGCCGACGCGCACCCAACCGCGCACGAGACCGGCGCGATCGAGGGCTGCGGGCGGCGCATCTTGGCGACCGCCGACCCCTTCGGCATCCTCACGCCCGAAGAGTGCGAGCGCATCTACACCGCGTCGGTCGCCGGCGGATGCCACACCACGCGGCCGGGCATGATCTACTTCTCCAACACGAGCGAGTTCGGCCACGTGTACGCGCGCGCCGAGTTCGACGCCCTGTGCGACTGGGCGGAAGGCCACGAGCTCGCCGTGTACGTCGACGGCGCCCGGATGGCCAGCGCCCTGGCATCCGAGGGCTGCGACCTCACGATGGACCATATCGCCGCGCGCGCCGACGCGTTCACGCTCGGCGGCACGAAGGCGGGGATGCTCTTCGGCGAGGCCCTTGTGGTGAGCCCCCGGACCGCGCGCGGGCGGCGCGCCATCGAGCGCATCCCCTACCTCACCAAGCGCGCGGGCCACATGACCGCCAAGGGCCGCCTCATGGGCGTGCAGTACGAGGCGGCCTTCACGCCAGACGAAGACGGCACCCTTCCCTACCTGCGCCATGCGGCAAACGCGAACGCCTGCGCCGTGAAGCTCGCGGAGGGGCTCGTCGAGGCCGGACTTGAACCCTATGCCGTCACCCCGGGCAACCAGCAGTTCTTCTGGGCGACCCGCCCTGTTGCCAGCGCGATCTCCGACGCCTGCGGAGCGGAGATCTCCTATGTCCAGGGACGTCCCGTCCTGCGCTTCGTGACCAGCTGGGCGACGACGGCGGCGGACGTCGACGAGCTCATCGCCTTCGTGCGCGCCCTCTAGCCGGTCCTCTCGCCAGACACCGACGCATCGCGCGCGCTCTCAGCAAGGGAGCCGCCCTCACGGGCGGCTCCCTTCTCGTTTAGCGAACGGGCAGGCATCCTGAACGCCCGAAACGGGGGTCTCGGGTCGCTTGGAGTGCGCTTCGTGACGCATCGCTAACGTTTTTCGTATTCATAAACGATTGTGCTTAGTACACAAGACAAGTGGCAATTCTTATCCTGCGGTTATTCTGAACCGCCCCGCCTCGCTACTCGCCTCATACGCCAATCCGTACGAAAAACGCTATAGATCGCAATGCGACGACGCCGCCGAAGGTCTTATACCGTATTCCATGCGCCATGGCAGGCGCCAAACCGCTCCGATGCGGAACAAAATGACGTGGAAGCACGCCAAAGCCCTCCAAAAAGCATGTCGATGCCGTCGCCGCGCCCCGACCCGTGCCCAGGGTTCAGTCAAACGGGGCGAGAAACTTGCGAGAGCCTCAAAGAGGCCGGCCGCCTCCAAAAGGGAGAGCGGCCGGCCTGCATACCGTTACTTCTTAGGAAACCATCTCCTCAAGAAGCTGAAATGCGTCTCGGAGAGCACGATGGACAGGAAGATCAGCGCGAAGCCGAAGATAAGCTTGCCCGTGAGCACCTCGCCTGCCATCAACACGGAGAACAGCACACCCGAGGGGCTCTCGAGCGAAAGCAGCAACGAGCCGGTCGCGGGCGGCACATGGGAAAGCGCCTGGTTCTGAAGGAGCAGGCCGACCGTCGTGCAGACCACGGCGAGGAAGACGAGCTGCCCGATGACCTGCGGCGTCCAGTTCTCCATGGGAACGCGGGGCTCGAACACGAGCGTCGCGATCAGCGAGAACAGGCCCACGAAGAAGAACATCCACGAGGTGAGGACGCTCAC
Source organism: Collinsella phocaeensis (assembly GCF_900119895.1). Taxonomy (GTDB): domain Bacteria; phylum Actinomycetota; class Coriobacteriia; order Coriobacteriales; family Coriobacteriaceae; genus Collinsella; species Collinsella phocaeensis. The sequence continues at coordinate 61,246 of NZ_FQLR01000003.1, forward strand.
GTCGCGCGTGCGGCCGATATGGCCGACGACCGCCATATCGATCGCGAAGAACACGGCGCCCACGAGCGTCAGCAGGTCGCCCATCTGGATGCTGAAGTCGTCCAAGGCCACGAAGCCGACGCCGACCAGGCACAGAAGCGCCGAGGCGACATGCCATTTCGTGACGCGCTCGCGGAACAGCACGAGCGCGATGAAGGGAACGAGGATGCAATAGGTGCCCGTGAGGAACGCGTTCTTGCCGGGCGTGGTGTCCACGAGGCCGAGCGTCTGGGCGGCATACGCCGACCAGATGACGCAGCCCATGAGCACGCCGAACCCGAGGTACTCACGGTTGAGGTGCGCCTTGATGCGCTTGTGGAAGATGCAGAACATAATGACCGCCGACAGCAGGAAACGGCAGGCGAGCAGCATGAACGTGGGCACGGTGTCGAGCACGGTCTTCATGGTGAGGAACGAGTAGCCCCAGATAAGGGCCATGACAACGAGCATGAGCTTCCAGAACAGCGGCGAGCGGGCGCCGGCTCCACGCAGGGCTCCCGGCGCGCGGTCCTCAGGCGGGACCGGCACCTCGTCATGCGAATCCGACGTGAGCAGGGACGCCCATGCCTCGGCTTCGTGCTCATCCCTCACGCCCGCGCGGCACGATCCCGCACGGCCCTGGCCCGTCCTCTTCTCCGTCATGGCAGCACCCGTCTCCCCGCAGGCGTGGTGTCCGCGCGGAGCGCCGCCTGTCATCCCCTATGCACTCTGTGACGCCGGACCCCCGGCGTCACAGAAATGTACCATGCTGAGCTGGAGTTTCTCAATCCAGCTGGATAAAGCGGGCAAGGACAAGAAATCCCGCCTGGGTGCGCCGTCATGCGGCAACGCCCGGGCGGGACCCGTCCAAACAACCTGTGGCGCGCTATCGCGTGGCAGCGCCCATCTGAGAGCCGCCGAGGGCCGCGGGGCGAGGAGCGGAGGCGGACGACCGGGGCGCCGCCTCGAAGCTACCGCCGAGCGCGCTGGACGGCCGCGGCGCGGGAATCTCGCCGGTGCCGTGGCTGAAGACGAACTTGCCGTCCGCCACGTCGCACAGCACGGTGTCGCCCGCGCCCCACTCGCCCGCCAGCAGCTCCTCGGACAACGGGTCCTCGATCAGGCGCTGGATGGCGCGGCGCAGCGGACGCGCGCCGTTGGTGAGGTCGGTGCCCTCGGCCACGATCTTCTCGATCGCCGCGTCGGAGAGCTCGATGTTCATCCCGTTGGCGATCAGGCGCTGGCGCAGGTCGTCGACGAGCAGGCCCGCGATCGCGGTGAGCGAGGCGCCGGTGAGCTTCTTGAACACGACGATGTCGTCGATGCGGTTCAGGAACTCCGGGCGGAACAGGCGCTTGAGCTCCCCCATCGCGCGCGTGCGGATCTCGTCGGCGGTGAGGCCCGCCTCCCCGCTCGTGCCGAAGCCCACGCTCGCGTCCTGGGCGATCTCGCGCGCGCCCACGTTGCTCGTCATGATGATCACCGTGTTGCGGAAGTCCACGGTCTTGCCCTGGCCGTCGGTGAGACGCCCCTCGTCGAGCACCTGCAGCAGCACGTTGAAGATGTCCGGGTGCGCCTTCTCGATCTCGTCGAACAGGACGACCGAGTACGGATGCCTGCGGACCGCCTTGGTGAGCTGGCCGCCCTCCTCGTGCCCCACGTAGCCCGGGGGACTGCCGATGAGCTTCGAGACCTCGTACTCGCTGCCGAACTCGGACATGTCGAAGCTGATGAGCGCGTCCTTGCTGCCGAACAGGTACTCGGCGAGCGTCTTGGCGAGCTCGGTCTTGCCCGTGCCCGTGGGGCCCAGGAAGATGAACGAGCCGCCGGGACGGCGCGGGTCCTTGAGCGGACTGCGGCTGCGGCGGATGGCCTTCGCCACGGCGGCGACCGCCTCGTCCTGGCCGATGATGCGGCCCTTGAGCGCGCTCTCGCACGCGAGCAGGCGGCGGCTCTCGCTCTCGGTGAGCGAGCTCACCGGGACGCCGGAGGTCACGGACACGATGTCGGCGATCTGCGCGACGTCGATGGTAAGCGGGCTCGCGGCGGTGTCGGCGTTCCAGGCGGCACGCGCCTCGGCGAGCTCGATCTCGGCCAGGTGCTGGCGGTCCTTGAGCTCGGCGGCGCGGTTCATGTCGTCGTCGCCGGCAGCCTGCTCCACCTCGCCGGCGAGCTCGGCGACACGGGCCTCCGCGGCGCGAACCGACTCCGGCGCGCGCCCCGCGGCGATGCGCGCGCGGGCGCCGGCCTCGTCGATGAGGTCGATGGCCTTGTCGGGCAGGAAGCGATCCTGGATGTAGCGGGACGAGAGGCTCGCGGCGGCCTCCACCGCGGCGGGCGTGTAGCGCACGCGGTGGTGCTCCTCGTAGCGGGGAAGCAGCGCGTTGAGGATCTTGACCGTGTCCTCGACGCTGGGCTCCTCGACGTCGATGGTCTGGAAGCGGCGCTCGAAGGCCGGGTCCTTGGTGAGGTACTTGCGGAACTCCTCGGCCGTGGTGGCGCCGATGATCTGGAAGGACCCGCGCGCGAGGACGGGCTTGAGCATGGAGCTCGCATCGATCGAGCCCTCGGCGGACCCCGCGCCGATGAGGGTGTGCATCTCGTCGATGAACAGAATGATGTCGTCCGCCTTGGTTGCCTCGCTGATCACGCCCTTCAGGCGCTCCTCGAATTCGCCGCGGTACTTGGCGCCCGCCACGAGCCCGGGCAGGTCGAGCGCCCAGACGTTCTGGTTGGCGAGGTTGTCCGGCACGTCGCCCGTGGCGATCCGCTGCGCGAGGCCCTCGACGAGCGCCGTCTTGCCCACGCCCGGGTCGCCCAGGATGAGCGGGTTGTTCTTGGTGCGGCGAGACAGGATCTCCAGCATGCGCGACACCTCGCGCTCGCGCCCGATGACCGGGTCGAGCTTGCCGGCGCGCGCCTGCTCGGTGAGGTTCGTGGCGAACTGCTCGAGCATGCTGTCGCTCTGCTGGGCGCCGCGGCCCGCCTCGCCCGAGAAGAAGGGCGACCCGGCTCCCGGCCTGCCGGCCCCGGCCCCGGCCATGGGGCGGCCGTGCCCCTGGTCCTTCGCCGTGAGCTTGTCCACCGCGGCGTGCACCGAGGCCCCTGAGACGCCCAGGCGCTTCAGGATGTCGGTCGCCATGCCGTTGCCCTCGTCCACGATGGCGAGCAGCAGGTGCTCGGTCGAGACGTACGTCTGGTTGTTCTCGCGCGCCAAGCGGAACGAGCGCTCCATCACCGCGATGACGCGCGGGGTGAAGGCGAGCTTGGCGGCCTCCGCCTCGGGCTGTTCCCCCGGGACCGTGGCGCGCATCTCGGTGAGCTGCGACAGGATGTCCTCGTAGCTGATCTCGAGGTCGCGCAGCGCCTCGGCGGCGATGCCCTCCTGCTCCTTGGCGAGCGCGAGCAGCAGGTGCTCGGTCCCCACCTTCGTGGAATGCTGGGCCAGCGCTTCCTCCTTCGCGAGCGCCATGACCTTGCGCGCGCGGTCGGTGAATCTATCTAACATGCGTCTACCTCGCTGATGCTCGAAACATATCGTATGCAGGTGTACCCAATGGCGCTCAATCATAACCGATTGCACGGACGCGCGCTCAGCGCCCATGGAATAAGCGACACCGCACAGGAATTCGCTTCGAAACCGCATGCGTCATCTCGAAAGACGCGCCGGGCTTCCCCATTTCTACGATACGATTACGAAGTCTTGTAAAAAACGGTACTATTTTCCCGAGGGCACCGAAGATGGGAGAGATTATGGTCGACCGTGCAACAGGCTCAGGCAGCTTTGTGCCCGTCGAGCTTTTATCTAAGCTCACTGACCACCAGCTCTACGCTAGAGAATTCTTCTGTCAATCCCTTCTTGAAGACATCGCCCAATGCTACCAGCCAGATAACATCGCATTTTTCTACTTCAACCGCAACGGAGAGTTTCTCTCCCTACGGACGCCCAATGCCTTTGTGCTCAAATCCGCGGAAGACCCATACACCGCCTTCTCGGGCCTCGACGTCGTCCGTCACACGATTCACCGCGACGCGGTGCACGATGGCCTCACCTACTTCAACACCGTGCCGCGCCTCTACAAGTCAACCGATATCATTTCGGCGTACGCCTACGACGACGCTCCCTATACGCGTTTCATCGAGGACCATTTCGGAGCGCACTACAGCGCCACCATGGCCTTCGGCATGAACGCATACATTCAGGTCGCGTTCTATAAAACTCGCGAGCACGGCGACTTCACCGGGCAGGAAATGGACCTGCTTGAACAGCTTTATGTCTACCTAGCGAGCTCCTATCGCACCTTCAAAAAGTACGAGCAGTCCAACATCATCGCCGAAATAATGAGCAAGATCATCAAGATGGGAGAGCATGCGTTCCTGATCGCCGACGATTATTCTCATATACTCAGCTGCAACGAGCAGGCAGAGGATTATCTCGCCGAGCTCTTGGGAATCCAATCGATCGAGCATCAGAATCCCGAAATCGCTTGTGCATGGCTTCCCTTCCTGCTCAACCCGCGCGGCGAGCAAGTCGGCCCCGAAGGCCATATCAATACCATCAAAGACTATGTATTCAACGTCCGCGCGTACGATCGCACCTACTCCAACGGCATCATCGACCGCTATTACTGGGCGACCATCTCCAAACAATGCGATACGGTCAATGAATATGCCGGAGCCGCGCCACGACTTTCCTACCTCACCCGTTCCGAGCAGAAGGTCGCGCTGCTTCTTGACGCAGGTCTCACCTACCAGGAGATCGCCGAGGAGCTCGTCATCTCGTTCCATACCGTCAAAAAGCACGTGCAGAGCATCTATAAAAAGTGCGGAGTCAACAACCGGATGCAGTTCTCCCGGTGGCTGGAGCAGGCAGACGAGTCCTGACAATCCGGGCTCCCCACGATGTGCCAAATCACGACGTGGAGAGCCCCAGAAACCTCGCGCAGATACCATATCGGCTACAGGAAGAACATCGATGCGAACAGGGTCACGACCAGCGAGTTGAACAGCGGGAAGATGGCCCCAAGGATGAACTCGTGATAGTACGCGTTGCGGTACGTGAGATGCGTATAGTTCAGGCGGTTGATCGCGTTGCCGTTGTACGGCATGGTGTCCAAGCCGTAGCATGAGACGTTCACGATACGGTGGATGACGTCGGGAGAGATGCCCATCGCGAGGAACCGATCGGACAGGGCGCCCAACGCGATGCCCTCGCCGCCGGCGGCCGAACCCGTGATCCCAGCGATAAGGTTCGCCGAGATCCATAGCTGCACCAACGGAGGGCCGGGCATGTTGGCGAGGTTGTCGACGATGAAGGCGAAACCCGGCGTCAGCTCGACCGCCGCCCCGAAACCCACGACGACGGCAACGTTCATGAGCGAGCGAATCGTAGAAAGCGTACCGTCACGCAAGGTGTCGGCCAGGCTCTCGAAATGCGTGAAGTAGAGCGCGAGGCAGACGATGCATCCGTAAATGAGGGCGACATAAGGTTCGACATGGAAGACGTTCATGCTCACGAGCAGGACGATCGAAGGGGAGAGCGCGCGCAGGAGCTGCATGTTGCTGCAGGTCATGGTAAGGATGTTCTCGTCCAAGACGTTCGCATAGCGATCCATCTCCGCACCGGTCTCCAGGTAGCCCTCGCCGCGGCGCTCCGTCTTGCGCACGGCGTACCAGATGTACCACGCGCCAAACACGATGCAGTTCAGCGTGGCGATCATGCCGAGCTCGGGGGCGGCCATGGGCGTGGTCCCCAAATACTCCATGGGGATGAGGTTCTCGATGCACGGGGAGCCCGGCAGCGTCGCCGTCCACATGCATCCGCCGTACACGATGATCGGGATCACGAAATGCCAGGGGATGTCGAACTTCTTGAAGATCTGACGGCAGATCGGCGCGATGGTAAAGACGACGACCGCGCCGCTCACGCCGCCGAGCGACAGCAGCGCGGTGACGATGGACAGGCCCATGACAACCCAGTACTTAACGTGCTTTCCGCCGAAATTCTCAGCAAGGTTACCGAAGTAGACCGCGATATCTCGGGCGGCCCCGCAATCGGCGAGCATCGAGCCCAAGATGCACGCGGGCAGAAACAAGGTGAAGTTGGAGATGATGAAGTCTCCCATGCCCTGCGCGAAGGCGCCGTCGAGCGTCTCGAACACGGGCTGGCCGGCAGACGCGATGACGATCGCGGCCGATACCGGCGCGACCGCGAGGATCGGATATCCCTTCATCGCACCGACGACGAGCACCACGAAGGCGCAGAAGAGGCCGACAAGGCTTGTGATCTCTGGGCTCATGGGGTTACTCCGTGTCGTTTCCTGCCTTGGGCAGACGCGCCGCCCCGCATGCGCAGGGCGGCGTCAAGCGATTAATCTACACGCTCCTCGAGCGATTTCAAGCGCCCTTCGGTCCTGGCGTTGAGCTCGTCGATCTTCTCGACGATGACACCCGGCGTGGGACAGACCTCGACGCCCGCTTCCTTGAGCGCGGCGACCTTCGACGCAACCGTCCCCATGCCGCCGCTCACGATGGCACCGGCATGGCCCATGCGCTTGCCCTCGGGGGCGGACATGCCCGCGATGTAGGCGAAGACCGGTTTTTTGAGCCCGATCTCGCGAATCTTCTGCGCGCAGAGCTCCTCGCTGATGCCACCGATCTCGCCGATGATGACGATGGCGTCCGTGTCCTCGTCCTCGGCGAACAGCTCGATGGCCTCGGCGTGGTTGGTGCCGATGACCGGATCCCCGCCGATGCCGATGCACGTGGACAGGCCGAAGCCCTTGAAGGTGAGATTCGAGGCGGTCTCATGGGTCAGCGTGCCGCTGCGCGAGATGATGCCGATGTGGCCCTTGCCGTAGATGTAGTCCGGCATGATGCCCACCTTGCACTTGCCGGGCGAGATGATGCCGATCGTGTTGGGGCCGACGACGCGCGCGCCCAGCTCGCGAGCGCGGCGAACGACGGCGAGCGAGTCGTGCACCGGCACGAACTCGGTGATCATGACGAGCAGCTTGATGCCCGCCTCGAGCGCATCGAGGGCGGCATCGCGCACGAACTTGGGCGGGACGAGCAGCATGGCCGTCTCGACCTCGGGGAACCGCTCGCGCGCAGCCTTGACGGTATCGAAGACGGGAACGCCTTCGACCTCCTGACCGCCCTTGCCGGGCGCTACCCCGCACATCAGCTTCGTCGGCGTCTCGAGCGTGCGCTTGCAGTGGATGCGCCCCTGCTTGCCCGTGATGCCGATGATCATCATCTGCGTGTCTTCGTTGATGAGGACGCTCATCCTTAAGCCTCCTTCAAAGCCATGAGGGCACGGACCGCTTCGTCGGTGGTGCCGTACTTGACCTGCGTGAAGCCAAGCTCCTCGTACATCTTCCAACCCTGCTCCTGGTTGAACCCGCGACTCTTGACGACGACGGTCTTGCCGCCGACGAACTCGCGGTAGGCACGGGTGATGCCTGCAGCCATGTCGGCGCAGTTGTTGATGCCGCCGAACACGTTGACGAGGACGTACTTTGTCTCGTCGTTGGCGAGCAGGATTCGCATCGCCTGATAGGTCTTCTCCTCGGTCACGCCGCCACCGAGGTCGAGGAAGTTGTTCACGCGGCCACCGTAATGGCGGACGGTGTCCATCGTCGCCATCCCGATGCCGGCGCCCCCGGCCATCGTTCCGATATCGCCCTCGGGGTCGATCTCGATATAGTTGAGGTCGAACTGGCGGGCATCGGCCTCCTGCGGCGACAGCTCGTCCTCGCCGCGGGGCACGATCACGTAGTCGCCCTGGCGGGTCAGCGCGTTGTCGTCGATGACCAGCTTGCAGTCGATGGCGAGCAGGCTTCCGTCCTCGAGGGCGACGAGCGGGTTGATCTCGAGCGTCGTGGCGTCGAGCTCAACGAACGCGCGCATGAGCTTCTCGGCGAACACGATGATGCCCTCGAGGCGGTCGTCGGCCATGTCGAAGCGCGCGCACGCGGCGCGGAACTCCTCGGCGTCGAAGCCGTCGCTGCAGTCGAAGCGGAGCAGCTTCTCCGGCTCGTTCGCGGCGAGGTCCTCGATCTCGGTCCCGCCGAACGGCGTGAACAGCATGAGGATCGAACGGGTGCCGGCGTCGAGCGTGAGGCCCAGATAATATTCCTGCGCGATGGGCAAAAAGCCGCACGCAGCGATGCCCAGCATCTTCTTGCCGTTGATGCTCACATGGCTGATAGCCTCGTACGCGGCCTCCAGTTCCTCCTGCGAGCGAACGACCTTCACGGCGCCGTTCTGCCCGCGATGGCCGGCAAGGATCTGACCCTTGAGAACGCAGGGGAACTCCATCCCCTCGGGCAGCGCCGGGCCGTCCATGAGGGGCGTCTCGTTGACGGGGATACCGAAGCGCTCGAGCTGGCGCTTGCCCTCTATCTCCAGATAATCCATCTCAATCCCTTCAGGAGACGGGGCGGGCGCTGTCGCCCGCCCCATGCATTGCGAGTTCGCCGCGGTCGGCAGGCCGCGACGGGAGCGACCCTATTCCCAGGCAAGGGCCGGATCGGGCAGGTAGGACTTCTCGAGCGGATAGCCCACGCGCGTGATGTTCATCAGGTGGACATAGCTGAAGTTGCCGCTGAAGCTGTTGTTGCCCCAGGAGCCGCAACCGAGCGTGGTGGTCGCCCCGAAGCCGTTGGTCGGGCTGCCGCCGCCGGTGGTACCAGCGGGCTGGTTCACGACGACGCGCGAGACGGAGCACTGGATGGCAGCGTACTCGACGTGCTCGGGCGTATTGGAGTGGACGGCGATGCTGTGGCCCTTGCCCTCGAACTCGAGGTTCTCGACCATGTAGGAGACACCCTGCTCGAACGTCTCGTACGGGTACACGGCGATGACCGGGCAGAGCTTCTCGCGGCACAGGTCGTCCGCGCGACCGATGCCCTCGGCCTTGACGCACAGGACGCGCGTGCCGGCCGGGACCTCGATGCCGAGCTTCTCGGCGACCTCGCACGCGGTGAGGCCCACCACGTCGCGGCTGATCGGGCCGCCCTCGGGGAACAGCCCCTCGCGAATCTTGCCTGCGGTCTCGGGATCGTCGAAGTAGCATCCGCCGTGCTCGACGAGCTGAGACACGAACTCGTCGTAGCTCGCCTGCGGCACGAAGACGGTCTGCTCGCCGAGGCAGATGAGGCCGTTGTCGAAGCTGCGGCCGATGATGACCTTCTCGGCCGCGGCGGCCAGGTCGACGTCCTCGTCGATGATGCACTGGACGTTGCCCTGCCCAACGCCCAGCGAGGGCTTGCCGGAGGAGTACGCGGCCTTCACCATGGCGGGGCCGCCGGTGGCGACCACGATATCGGCCGCGGACATGAGCGCACCGCTGTCCTCGAGGGACACGTGCTCGAGGCCCAGGACCAGGTCGCGCGGAAGGCCGAGCTTCTCGAGCTCATCCTGGAACAACGAAACGATGCGCTTGGTGATCTCAACGCAACGCGGATGCGGCGCGAAGATCACGGAGTTGCGGGTCTTGAGGGCGAAGGCGGCGTTACACATCGGAGTGACCACCGGGTTGGTGGACGGGATGATCGCGGCGACGACACCCATGGGCTTCGCGACCTCGTACATGCCGTGCTCGTCATCGCGGGAGATGACGCCGACCGTCTTCTTGTCCTTGATGCTCTCCCAGATCAGAGAGGACTTATTGCGGCACTTGGCGATCTTGTCCGCGGGATTGCCCATGCGGGACTCCTCGGCGGCCTGAGGGCCGAGAACCTCCGCGTTGTCGTACACGACCTTGCACACGGCACGGGCGGCGGCGTCGGCCTGCTCCTGCGCGGCGAACTCGAACTGCTTCTGAGCGGCCTTGGAACGGGCGACGAGCTCCTCGACGGAAGGATAGGTTTCGATATCGGACATGGGATACATCTCCTTGCATCGGTTCAGGGGGCATCGTGTCCCCTGTTGCGTTTTGCATGCGATTGGCTCGTCGGCTCCGCCTCGAGAGGGACCGCAGGGGAGCCGACATGCGGGGCGAGGGTCTAGAGGGTGAGGAAGGTGGGCCAGACCTGCATGAGCACGAAGCCGAGGACGACGATGATCACGAGGCGGGCGATGAAAAGCGGCATGCCCTTGCTGAGCATGTCCGACGGGCTCAGACCGTAGCTCGCCGGGACGGCGCGGATGCTGACGGGCAGCAGGAACTCCGCGTCGAAGGCCATGACGGTGATGAGCCAGTACGGGATCGGGTTGAGACCGGTCTGGGTGGCGAAGGCGAGTACGATGGGCACGATGCACGCGGCGGACACGGTCGAGCTCGTGAGCTCGGAGATGACCGCAGCGATGAGCACGAACATGATGATCGTGGTGATGCCGCCGTCGAATGCGAAGCCCTGGATGATGGTGGCGATCTGAGCCGTGGCGCCGGAGCCGTTCAGCAGGGTGCCGAGCGCGAGGCCGCCGGCGAAGAGGTACATCATGCCCCACATGACGCCGGACTGCGCCTCAGGCCACGTCATGATCTCCTTGCCCTTGTAGGTGCAGAAGAACGAGAGCATGCCCATGCCGACGAAGATGTAGGCGGGAACGAGCGAGGGAAGGAACGCGGAGAAGAGGGGGCGGCAGAGCGCTCCGAAGAACGCGACCAGGAAGAAGATGCCGCACAGAGCCTCATCGCGCTTGATGGGACCCATCTCGCGATAGCCCTCGGTGAAGAACTCCTTGGAGCCCTTGAGCGGCTCGACCTTACGGAACATGGCCATCATGAGCGCGAAGAACACGACCGCGCAGACCAGGACGTAGGGCAGGAAGCGCACGATCCAGTCCACGTACATGACCTCGATGCCCAGCTGCTCCTGCAGCAGCGAGATGGCGGTCACGTTCATGGCGCCGCCCAGCGGGGTGATGATGCCGCCGAGCACGGTGCCCCAGGCGATGGCCAAAAAGATCGGAGGGCCGGCGGGGCAGTCCGAGAGCCCCTCGTACCCTGCAGCCTTGATCATGGCGAGGGCGACCGGGCAGAACAGCGCCACCACGGCGATGTTGGGAAGGACCGCGGAGAAGAGCATGCTCGCGATGAACCAGACGATGAGCTGGGACGTGAGCGACGTGCCGACAACCGACAGGATCTTGTAGGCGACGCGGCGGTCAAGACCCGTCGCCTTCCAGGGAACCGTGAGCAAGCAGGCGCCGAAAACCAGAACGATGCTCTCAGAGAAGTACTGGGAGATCACGTTGGTCATGGGCACGATGTTGAACAAAGCGTTGATGGGAATGGGAAGCAATGCGGTGACCGTGAGGTCGACGGGCCGCGAGACCCACCAGAACACCATCCACGCCAACGTACCGACCGCAAGCGCACCGGGGCCCGTCAGGGCATCGGCGAAGGCGAACGCGCAGACCGCGAACAGCACGGGGCCGATGATGAGGTAAGCGAGACGCTTCTTGAAGTCCATACTGCTTCGCTCCTTTCACTATGACGAATCTCGTATCCAGCCCCGCGGCGCGCTTGGGCGCCATTCCGCGCACGCGGGTATCGCACCGGGCGGAACGTGCCCGGACCACGATTGAAAAACCGACGGGCCGCCGTACGCGCAAAGGCGCCGGCGACATCTGACGAGGTCTGCGGGCGACGGGGTGCCGGCAAAATGTGCCTCGATTTCGTCGATTTGAGTGTAGTCAGAACGAGCCGCGCTTTTCGGCGGTAAAGAGCAAGATGGGCAACCCCGGCCCCAAGATAAGGAATCCGGCTACCCCCTCACCCGAAAGATGGTCATTCCATCCACTACTCGAACTCCATGTGACCCAGTACTTTACAGATATCGATGCATCGCTGGAAACCGACACCCTCTTGCGATGACACGGGCCGCGCCCGGCGCGGCACAGCTCGCTGGCACCCGACCCGGGCGCCCAATTCCGAAAGGACCGAAGGAATGAGTCAGACGGGCATCGTCTTCAACGTCCAGCGCTACACCATCCACGACGGACCCGGCCTGCGCACGGAGTTCTTCCTCAAAGGCTGTCCTTTGCACTGCGCATGGTGCAGCAACCCCGAGAGCTGGGACCCCAAGATCCAATACGGCGTGTACAGCTCTAAGTGCATCGGCAAAGACGCCTGCGGCGCGTGCCTCGAGGCATGCGAGCACCCCGAGGCGCTCACGTTCAAGAAGGGCAGGCTTGCCCGTATCGACTACTCCCTCGTCACAGACGGCAAGGAGCTCTACGACGCGTGCCCGTCGGACGCGATCAAGCAGTGGGGCTACGAGATGACCGTCGATGAGTGCATGAAGGTCGTCCTCAAGGACAAGGGCTACTACGAGCGCTCCGGCGGCGGGGTCACCGTCTCCGGCGGCGAGCCCCTCCTGCAAAGCGAGTTCGTCGCGGACCTTTTCGCCGCATGCCACGAGGCGGGCGTCCAGACCTGCTGCGAGTCGACCTTCCATGTCGGTTGGGACGCGATCGAGCGCGTCATGCCCGTGACCGACATCTTCATCTCCGACCTGAAGACCATGGACACCGAGATGCACCGGAGCCGTATCGGGGCGGGCAACGAGCTCGTCCTCGACCACCTGCAGCGCGTCGTCGACGCCGGCTGCGACCTCATCTTGCGCATCCCCGTCATCCCCGGCGTCAACGACGGCATGGACAACGTGCGCGCGACCGCCGACTTCATCCTCGACAGGCTCCACGGGCGCATACGCGTCCTCCAGCTCTTGAGCTTCATGCGCCTCGGCGTGGAGAAGTACCAGTCCCTCGGCATGCCCTACGGCATGCGCGGGGTCAAGGTCGAGCGCGAGGCATTTCAGGCCCATGTCGACGAGATCGCCGACTACTTCTGCAGCCGCGGCATCCATTGCGTCGTCGGCACCAAGGAACGTCAATAAGGCGGCGCGCCGAGAAGACCGACGCGCCCACGAGCAAGGAGGCAAACATGAGCCAACTTCCGGCAAGAGAGCACGCGTACCACACCGACGCGCGCGGCACCGAGCCCTTCGACAAGACCTATAGCCTCGGCTATCAGGTCCATCACGAGGACTGGTCGCCCTTCCCGCGCGTCAACCGCCTGCGGCAGACCTTCCTCGACGGCGAGTACTACATCGACGTCGAGCGCCTGCGCCTGGTGACCGAAGCCTACAAGGAGCACGCGGTCGCTCCGCGCAAGCTCCAGTGCGCCTACGCGTTCGAGAAGGTCCTGCGCGAGTGCGAGCTGTTCGTCTACGACGACGACCTGATCGTCGGCGAGATCGCCGCCCCCTCCAAGGCGTCCCCCATCTACCCTGAGTTCTCCGTGGACTGGATCATCCGCGAATCCTATGAGCACCCGACGTTCGAGGAGCGCGAACACGACCAGTTCTACTACCGCAACGAGGACGAGCGCCGCGAGGCCGTCGAGCTCTGCGCCTGGTGGAAGGGAAAGACGGTCGAGGACCTCATCAACTGCCGCCTCGACCACGACCAGCTCAAGGGCTCCGAGGTGGGCGAGAAGATCTTCCAGACCAACCTCTACCACTACGCGGGAACCGGCCATCTGGCCATCGACTACCCGCGCCTCATGAAGCTCGGCTTCGGGGGCCTCATCGATGTCATCCAGGGCAAGCTCGACGCCCTCGACATGCGCGACCCCGAGTACGGCGACAAGCGCGACGAGTACCGCGCCATGATCATCATGTATCGTGCCGCCGAAGCCTACATCGAGCGCTACGCCGCCCTCTGCGAGCAGAAGGCCGCCGAGACGGCAGACGACGCCCGCCGCGAGGAGCTCGCCGCTATGGCCGCCAACCTGCACGAGATCTCCGCGGGCGCCCCGAAGAGCTTCTGGCAGGCCCTCCAGCTCTTCCAGATCGCCACGTCCCTCATCCAGGTCGAAAGCAACGGCCACTCCATCTCCTACGGCCGCATGGACCAGTGGCTCTTCCCGTTCTACGAGGCCGACATTGCCTCCGGCGCCATCTCTAAGGAGTTCGCGCTCGAGCTCATCGAGGTCGAGTACGTCAAGATGAACAACCCGACCAAGCTCAAGGACGCCGGCTCCATGGCCGTCCGCAACGGCCGCGGCTTCGGCGGCGAGAGCCTGACCATCGGCGGCGTCGACAGCGCGGGCAACGATGCGACCAACGACCTCACCATGCTCATGCTCGAGGCGTCCGCCCACACCCGTATGATGAACCCCTGGGTCTGCGTGCGCATGCACGACAAGACCCCGTACGAGCTTGTCGTCAAGACCGTCGAGTGCGTGCGCGCCGGCTACGGCCATCCGAAGATCTTCAACGACGGCCCTGCGGTCAAGGGCATGATGCGCAAGGGCATGCCCGTCGAGGAGGCGCGCGACTACTGCGTCGTCGGCTGCGTAGAGATCGATCTGCCGGGCAAGGAGTACGGCTGGCACGACGCCGCCTACGTGAACACCCCCAAGATGATGGAGATGGTCCTCAACGGCGGCAAGAGCCTCAAAACCGGCGAGCAGCTCGGGCCCGACACCGGCTCCCTCGAGACCTATCAGTCCTTCGAGGAGGTCCTCGAGAGCGTCGACGCCCAGTTCGCATACTGGACCGACCAGATGTGCAGCAGCCTAAACATCATCGACGCGGCGCACCACGACCGCAAGCCCCTGCCCTACGTCTCGGGCTTCTACGAGGACTGCGTCGAGAGCGGCCATGATCTCACCGAGGGCGGCGCCAAATACAACGGCATCGGGCCCCAGGCCTCCGGCATGGGCACCTGCGCCGACTCGCTGTGCACGATCAAGCAGCTCATGTTCGACGAGAAGCGCGTGAGCGGCGCAGAGCTGCTCCAGGCCGTCAAGGACAACTGGGAGGGCCACGAGAAGCTCCATGCGCTCGTGAACAGCTCCAAGGTCCACCACTACGGCAACGACGACGATTACGCCGACGAGCTCTTCCGGTACATGTTCGAGTGCTACTGCCGCCATATCGCCGGTCGCCCCACGCGCCGCGGCGGCCAGTTCAACCCCGGCGTGTACTCGGTCAACGCCAACGTCGCCATGGGTATGAACACCTTCGCGTCGCTCGACGGCCGCAAGGCCGGCGAGGCGATCTCGGACAACATGGCCCCCGTCCACACCGATGCCGGCTCCCACGACATCGAGGGTCCCACAGCCATCGTCAACTCGCTTTCCAAGGTTGATCACAGCCTCGCGTCCAACGGCACCCTCATGAACCTCCGCTTCCCCGAGGACGCCGTCTCCGGCGTTGAGGGCCGCGACAACCTCGTCAGTTTCATCGAGGAGTACATCTCCAAACAGCCGATGCACGCCCAGTTCAACATCATGAGCGCCGCGAAGATGCGCGCCGCCCAGAAGCACCCCGAGGACTACAAGGACATGCTCGTGCGCGTCGCCGGCTACAGCGCGTACTTCGTTGAGCTCGGCAAGCCGTTGCAGAAGGACCTCATCCAGCGCACCGAGCTGCACTTCTAGTCGCTCGCCTCGCGTCAACGCACCAGGGCGGCGCCCAAGTCGCAGCCGAGCGGCCGCATACGACATGCACAGCGGGCCCGCGCAGAGCGCGCGGGCCCGCTATCGAGAACAGGAGCACGCATGAACCCCTACACCTTCAAGATTCCCCAAACCGTCGAGTTCGGAGTCGGGGCGCTCGCGAAGCTGCCCAGCATTCTGGATGAGCTCGGAAGCGAGCACGTCTTTCTCGTCTCCGACCGCATGCTCGAGAGCATCGGCGTCGTCGGAAAGGTGACCTCCATCGTCGAACGAGCGGGCATCGATTGCACCTGCTTCCTTGAGGTCGAGCCCAACCCAACCGTCGCCATCGTCGAGACGGCAGCCGAGGCGTACGCCGCCAGCGGCGCCACCAGCATCATCGCCCTCGGCGGAGGCAGCCCCATGGACGTCGCCAAGGCGGTTGGCGTCCTCGCGACCTTCGGCGGCAATATCACCGACTACGAGGGTGCCAACAAGATCCCCGACCGCATCCTGCCCCTCATCGCCATTCCCACCACCGCGGGCACGGGCAGCGAAGCAACCGCTTCGGCGGTCATCACCGACGTCGAGCGCAACTACAAGTTCTCTGTCGTGAGCTACAACATCCTCCCCGCTTACGCCCTGCTCGATCCGGAGCTCATCATGACCGCTCCCGCAGGCGTCGCGGCGTCTTGCGGCGTCGACGCCTTCATCCATGCGATGGAGGCATACGTCTCGCGCAACGCCTCCCCCTTCACCGATGCCGTCGCAGAAAAAGCCATGCAGCTCATCGGCGCGAACATCCGCAGGTTCGTCGCCTGCCGCCAGGACGCCGAAGCCGCATCCGCGATGATGGTCGGCAGCAACCTGGCGGGCATCGCATTCGCCTGGGCACGCCTGGGCAACATCCACGCCATGAGCCATCCCGTAAGCGCCTATTTCCACGTTGCCCATGGCGTGGCCAACGCGGTTCTCATGCCGACCGTCGTCGAGTACAATGCCCTCGCCGACAATGGGCGCTATCGCGTCATCTTCGACGCCATCCGCGGTTGCAACGATCCGATCGAGCGATTCGAGCCCAGCATGCTCGTCGATGAGCTGCGTCGCCTTAACGCCGATCTTGGGCTTCCCGCCAGCCTTTCGGAGGTCGGCGTCACCGAGGATACCTTTGAGGCCATGGCAGAAGATGCCATGAAGAGCGTCAACGTTCCCGCAAATCCGCGCCAAACCACGAAGCGCGATATCATCGCGCTCTACAAGAAGGCGCTGTAGCCCATTACCGTCACCCGCTACGCGCGCCGCATGCGTGCACGTAGCGGCACCGCACTTCTCTCCCCTCTTCGGCACTCCGCGCAAAAGCCTCCCTCGGTCGCCATATGAGCGGTTTTCCTTTGTTTCCCCGATGCACGCCACGCGAAGGCGCATCAGG
Organism: Collinsella phocaeensis; assembly: GCF_900119895.1. Lineage (GTDB taxonomy): Bacteria > Actinomycetota > Coriobacteriia > Coriobacteriales > Coriobacteriaceae > Collinsella > Collinsella phocaeensis. The sequence continues at coordinate 78,093 of NZ_FQLR01000003.1, forward strand.
ACGCCTCTCTCCACCGGTTGTTGGCGGCCCGCGCGGTGCCATACAGAAAGCGGGCAGGACCTCAATCCTGCCCGCTTTTTTGCACATTGCACATCGAGCATGCGGCGCGCCCGCGAATTGGCGCGCGCAGGCCGGACTTCGAAGACTCCCGGCCTACGCGGCCATACGGCGCAGCACGTCGACGAGGAGCGTGTAGAAGTTCTCGAACGAGGCGAGGTCCATGTGCTCGTCGGGCGTGTGGACGTCGTGGAGCTGCGGGCCCACGGCGATGGCGTCGAGCCCGTCGAGGGCATCGGCGAACAGGCCGCACTCGAGGCCGGCATGGATGGACTCGATCTTGAGCTCGGTGCCGAACAGGTCGCGGTAGCTCTCCTGGAACACCTCGCGCACGGGGGAATGCTCGACGTAGCTCCAGCCGGGATACTCGTACTCGAAGATCACGTCGAAACCCAGGACCTCGGCGAGCGTCGCGATGCGGTCCTTGACGTCGTCCTGCAGCGAGGAGATCGAGGAGCGCGGGGACAGCAGGATCTGAATCTGGTCGTCGGTGACCGCGACCACGCCGATGTTTGAGGACACCTCGACGGATCCGTCGGCGGCGACGTTGCGACGCATCACGCCGTTGGGGGCGAGGCGCAGCGCGCGGACGAGGGCGAGCGCGTCGTCCTTCGCCATGGCATCGACCTCCGCGTCGTCGGCGATCTCGATCGCGCAGGCGAAACCGGGGTCGAAGACCTCGAGCTCGGAGGCGATGTCGGCCGCGATCCCCTGGGCGAGTTCGGCGCCCGCCGCCGCGGCGGCATGGTCGGCGTAGACGAGAACCGCCTTGCACTCGCGGTTGATGGCGTTGTCCTTGGTGCCGCCGTTGAAGGTCACGAGCGCCGGGTCGCCGGCGGCCATGAGGCGCTCGACGATGCGGGCCATGAGCAGGTTGCCGTTGCCGCGCTCGAGGTGGATGTCGGCGCCGGAGTGGCCGCCGAGCAGGCCGGAGATCTCGAGCGTGAGGGTGCTGCCGCATGCGTGCTCGCGGGTCACCGGGCGCGTGTAGGTCGCCACGACGCCGCCGGCGCAGCTCACTGTGGCGACGCCCTCCTCCTCGGAGTCGAGGTTGATCATGATGCGGGCGTCGATCTGGGACTTGTCGAGCGTCTCGGCGCCCACGAGGCCGGTCTCCTCGTCCGTGGTGAACACGCACTCGAGGGCGGGATGGACCAGCGCGTCGTCATCGAGGACCGTGAGCATGAGGGCGACCGCGACGCCGTTGTCGGCACCGAGCGTGGTGCCGTTGGCGCTGAGCACGCCGTCCTTCACGACCAGGTCGATGCCCTCGTTCTCGAAATCATGCTCGACGCCGGCGAGCTTGTCGCACACCATGTCGATGTGGCCCTGGAGCATGACCGCGGGAGCGCCCTCCGCTCCGGCGCTTGCCGGCTTCTTGATGATCACGTTGTACACGTCGTCCTGATAGACCCACAGGTCGCGCTCCTTGGCGAACGCGACGAGAAAGTCGCTGATGGCCTTCTCGTTGCGCGAGCCGCGCGGAATCGCGCTGATGTCCTCGAAATAATGGAACAGTTTCTCGGGCTTGTAGCCGCAGATCTTGTACTCCATGAGCTCCTCCTTGGCGCATCTGGAATCAATGTACCCATACGGTTCTTATTTTCCCAAAGATTGCTCATCGAAGTCGCAAGAATACGCCAGCAGCGTAAAAAGCAGCAGGGAACGGCTGTGAAATATACTGCTATCCGATAATTCTATTCAGTTGAGCGGCTGGTCATAGGAACCGGAGGGCAGAGCCGGATCGAAAGGCCGGAAACCCGACGGTTGGGCCCCGACCTCGATGTGGCGCCCGCCCCAAAGCTGAGGCCCCATTCATCTTCTCCGACCACGCATCGCGGATCGAAAAGGGCCTGCAGGCGCCAGCCGGATTTCGAGCAAGGGCCGCTTTCCGCGACCCATCATCAAGATAGAGAAAAGCCACGTTTCCCGAAAAGGAAACGTGGCTTTGCATCGATTGCAGACGGGGCGCGCGGACCGTTGTGCGTTTGCCCCAGCCCCCTTACCTCGATTTAGGGGCTGTCCCTAAATCGAGGCGGCCTAGTAGAGCTTGGCGCCGGCGGGGATGGCGTCGTCCACGATCAGCACGTTGAGGCGCTCGGGGGTCTCCTCCCCCTCCTGCTCGGCGTGGACCGCGGAGATGATCATGCCGCAGCTGGGGATGCCCATCATCTTGCGCGGCGGCAGGTTGGTGATGGCGATGAGCGTCTTGCCGATGAGGTCCTCCGGCTCGTAGTAGTCATGGATGCCGGACAGGATCGTGCGGTCGGTGCCGGTACCGTCATCCAGCGTGAAGTTCAGCAGCTTCTTGGACTTGGGCACGGCAACGCAATCCTTGACCTTAACCGCGCGGAAGTCGCTCTTGGCGAAGGTGTCGAAATCGACGAAGTCCTCGAAGAGCGGCTCGACGACGACCTGGGAGTAGTCGATCGTGGGCTTCATGGGCACAAGGAACGGGCTCGCGGACGCACCGGCCTCGGCCATCTGGGCGGCCTTGGCGGCAGCGGCACCGGACTTGGAGCCCTTCTCGGGCTTCATGTGCGGGAACAGCAGGACGTCGCGGATGGACGTGGAGTTGGTGAGCAGCATGACGACGCGGTCGATGCCGATGCCGATGCCGCCCGCCGGGGGCATGCCGTACTCGAGCGCACGCACGTAGTCCTCGTCGTACTCCATGGCCTCGTCGTCGCCGGAGGCCTTCTCCTCCATCTGCGCGGCGAAGCGCTCGGCCTGGTCGACCGGATCGTTGAGCTCGGAGAACGCGTTGGCGTACTCATGACCGGCGATGACCAGCTCGAATCGGTGCGTGAGGCGCGGGTCGTCCTCATTGCGCTTGGCCAAAGGCGACACCTCGACGGGATAGTCGCATACAAAGGTGGGGTTCACGATGGTGTCCTCGCCCAGCTCGTCATAGAGCTCGGCGACCAGCTTGCCGGCGGTCCACTCGGGCCTGGTCTCGATACCGCGCTCGGCACAGGCGGCGCGCAGCTCCTCGACCGGGGTGTCGAGCGTGATCTCGCGGCCGAGGACCTCGGACACGACGTCGGTCATGGAACGGCTTGCCCACGGGGAGAACAGGTCGATGGCCTGGCCCTGGTAGTCGATCGTGCCCTCGAGGCCGATGGCGCGCGCGGCGGCCTTGATGACGCCCTCGGCGAGCTCCTTCATGCCCTCGAGGTCGGAGTAGGCGCGATAGGCCTCCATGGTGGTGAACTCGGGGTTGTGGGTGAGGTCCATGCCCTCGTTGCGGAAGATGCGGCCGATCTCGAACACCTTCTCGTAGCCGCCCACCAGCAGGCGCTTGAGGTGCAGCTCGGTGGCGATGCGCAGGTAGTTCTCCTGGTTGAGCGCGTTGAAGTGCGTGATGAACGGCTTCGCGGTGGCGCCGCCCTGGATGGACTGCAGGATGGGGGTCTCGACCTCCATGTAGCCGTTGTCCTCCATGTAGCGGCGGAAGGTGGAGATGATCAGCGAGCGCTTGCGGAAGGTCTCGCGCACGTCCTCGTTCACGATGAGGTCGACGTAGCGCTGGCGATAGCGGGTCTCCTTGTCGGAGAGGCCGTGGAACTTCTCCGGCAGCGGGCGCACGGCCTTGGACAGCAGGCGCGCGGTGCGGGGCGCCACGGAGAGCTCGCCGCGCTTGGTGCGCACGACGACGCCGGTGGCCTGGACGATATCGCCCAGGTCCAGGGACTTGAGGACCTCCCAGGAAGCCTCCTTCACGTCGTTCACGCGGCAGAAGAGCTGGATGTCGGCGGAGGGGTCGCGCAGGACGAGGAACATGATCTTGCCCTGGCCGCGCTTCGCCACGATACGGCCGCCCACGGTGACGGGCTCGGCGGCCTCTTCCTCGTTGGCGAGCCCGGCGTAGCGCTCGAGCAGGTCGGCGGCGTGGTCGGTCACGTCGGAGTGCTCGGGATAGGGGTTCTTGCCGGCGGCGTACAGCGCGGCGCGGTCCGCCAGGCGACGGGCGCGCTCGTCGTTCAGGGTGTTGGCGGCCTCGGCCTCGGTCGTCGCGGTCGTGGTGTTCTCGGCCATGGTTTCCTCTCCTATGACGAATCGGCGACAGGGCTCACGGTACCTCCCCGTCGCCCAAACACGGGCGTAAACGAAAACCGCCCCCCAGGGCCGTAGGCCTCGAGGGGCGGGCGAGCGCTAGGATTTCGGCGAAACCCTAGCGCGAGATCTTGGTGATGGTGTAGACGCGGGAAGCGCCGGAGGGCGTCACGACCTCGACGGTCTCGCCGGCGCCGTGACCGATGATGGCGCGGCCGACCGGGGACTCGTTGGAGATCTTGTGCTGCAGGGAGTTGGTCTCGGTGGTGCCCACGAGGGTGACCTCGGTGACCTCGCCGTCGGCATCGACGAGCGCGACGGTGCTGCCGATGGAGACGATCAGATCCTGATCGCTCTCGGAAGCATCCTTCGCGTTGGCCAGGATGGCCTGGATCTCGGCGATACGGGCGGCGTTGCGGGCCTGCTCCTCCTTCGCGGCGTCGTACTCGGCGTTCTCGGAAAGGTCGCCGAACGCGCGGGCTTCCTTGATGTGCTCGACGATCTCACGGCTCTTCTCGCCCTCGCGCCACTCGAGCTCCTCGATGAGCTTCTGGCGGCCTTCGGCGGTCAGTACGATCTCGCTAGCGTCCATGCGGGCTTCTCCTTGCTATCCCCTGCGCGCTTGCGCGCGCTGCTACGTAAACACGGAATGACCGGCCAACCCCTTCGGGGAAGCCGGTCATCGCTCACCCCGTTGCGGGACGAGGTTACTCGGCGTCCTGCGCGGACTCCTTCTTGGCCTTAGCCTCGGCGAGCTTGGCCTCGAGCTCGCGGATCTCGGCGTCCTCAGTGGACTCCTCGATGACCTCGGTCTCCTCGGGAGCGTCATCACCCTCCATGCCCTCACGGATGTTCTTCACCGTCTTGCCGAGCGACTTGCCGAGCTTCGGCAGGTTCTTGGGCCCGAAGATGACCAGCACGACGATGAGGATCAGAATCCATTCCATACCTTTAGGAAACATGGTAGTCCTTCCAGATTGCGGCAACGCGAGCTCGGACACGCGTGCATCCGACGAAGAGCCGGGTGTTCCAGCTCGAACGAGTATACCCCGCTTGCGCTGCGCGAACAACTCCGCCACATTTTCGACCGGACGCGTCCAGGCCGCGGAGCGCCCGCCCCTCAGGCCCGTGCCCACGGCGCGGCGTGCGCGCCCGGAACCCGCCAGAACCGGCGGGCGCGCGGGCCATCTCGTCAAATCAGCAGGTCGGCACCATGGCGGACCCGAGCGGGCGCCGCGGCGCCCATGCACCGCGACGAAGGGCCGCGGGTCACGTTCTCGCACGAGCCCATGCGCGCTCGATACGAAAACCTTGCAGAACCCTAACCGTTCGCAGGCGAAAGCGTCGCGATGTCGGGCGCCGGCCCCACGATCTCGGGCGGCGCGACCGTGGGCTCCCCGGTCACGGTGCGAACCAGGCGGTCGAGCTGCACGAGCAGCCAGCTCAGCGGGTCGGGCGCCGAGACGTCCTCGGCCGCGATGAGGTCGACGCGGGCGACCTCCTCCCCGTCCTGCGTAAGGACGAGGTCCCCCACGTCCTCGCCCACGGCGACGTCCCCGGTGATGTCCTCCGGCTCCACCGAGCGCTCGACGGGCCCGGCCAAGCTGAAGACGCCCACGGCCCCCATGGGGTCGGCGACCGTGGCGTCTACCGTCTTGTCCGTCCAGGCGGCGTGCGGAACGCGGGCGACCAACGCGCTGCCGTCGGGAGCCATCGCCTCGCTCGTCACCAAGGGATAGGCGACCACATGGTCGTAATACCAGTTGGCAAGCGCCAGGGTGTCGGCGAAACGCTGCTCGTCGCCGTCGCTGCCGAGCGTGACCGTGTAGATCTCGCCCCCGTCTTCGCGCGAGAACGCTCCCACGAAGCACTGGAGCGCCTCATAGGTTCCGCCCGTCTTGCCTCCGATGTTTCCGTCGCGTCCGAGGATGGTGTTGCGCTCGATCATGGTGATGTCGCGCTCCGCCCCGTCGGACCCGGTAACGGTGATCACGTTGTTCGTCGTGGAGGTCAGCGCGCGGAAGTCATCGTTTTGCATCGCGTATGCGAACAGCGTCGCCACATCGCGGGCTGATGAGTGCATATCGGCTTCCCAGCCCTCGAAATCGAGGCCATGGGGATTGGTGAAGGCGCTCTTCATCCCCAACTCGGCAGACTTGTCGTTCATCGCCCGGATGAACACGCCGTAGGGATCGTCGCTCGACGGGTCGATCTTGGCGCCGACGGTGGAGGCGATCGCCATCGCCGCATCGTTGCCCGAGGGAACGAGCAGGGCGCGCAGGGCCTCCTCCATCGTGAGGACATCGCCCTCCCTGAGGTCCGCTGACGACTGGCCGACCGTCGCCGCGGCGTGGTCGACGACCACCTCGTCATCGAGGCTCGAGTTCTCGAGCGCGACGATAGCGGTCATCACCTTGGTGATGGAGGCGATCTTCACCTGGGCGTCCGCGTCGCGCTCGAAGTAGACCGTGCCGTCCGACCCCACGACGATGGCATTGCGGGCCTCGATGTCGGGGCGGTCCGACGCGTCGTCGTCCCGTTCTGACTCCGCGATGCCCAAAATGGCGTCGGTATCGAGTTGCGAGGCGAATGCAGGCTGCGGGCATGCAAGGATTTGCGACGCGAGCGCAGCGACGGCGAGCACGGGCAGCGCGGCGCGCGTTGCGCGCGCGGAGAGCTTGGACACAGTAGGACTCCCTCGGGTTCGACTAGATATCACATTTCACAAGATAGCTGCCAGTATAGCGCGCACCGAAGCCTCCACGGCACGAGGCGGCCGGGCAGACGGCGCGGCCGGTGCCCTGCCGGCCCGGCACGCGCTGGGCTTGGACGCGGGGCAGCCGCGCAAAGCCATCGCGCGGCGCGCTGCGCGTCGTCGGAAGGTGTATCCAGGCAGGCGCGACGCCGCGCGGGGCGATGCAATCCGTAACCCACTGTCTTTTTTGCTTGACCCCCTGTTCATCTGGACGAAAATGGCAGATATATAAGCGATCCTGAGCATCAAGCTCGTCGCAACGCCCACAATCCTCCCAAACCGCCCCCGATTTTTCATGCAGACCCCCCCTTTTTCGAGAACCAGAGCGCTGATGCGGCCATCTGTCGGAGCGAGCCGCGGCGGAAGCTTCTGTATCTGCCAATTATGTCCAGAAGAGAAGGGGGTTATGATTAAAATCCACCTCGATCCGCGGTCACTGGCCCTGTACGCACCGCGCGCCGTCGCATTCCGGTCGACGTAACATCGACTGCTTCTCTCGACAACCCGAAACAACGCCCATCGGGGGCACGTGGGCCTCATGGCCGCCATCCCCCACCGAGCGCACAGGTCGAACGGCGCCGTTCGACCGCAACGCCCATCGCGCACTGCGAACCGGGCGCTGGGCGAAGAGATGAAAAAGACCCCGCGCCCTGCTATACTGAATTGGTTTGTTTGCTATGTTGGGACCATTCTGCCTCGCCGAGGCACATCGCACGGTCCCGAGGAGGCGTAATGGAAGAACTCGAAGTCAACCACGTCAACGATATCCACGTCAAGCTCTCTGAAATGCTCGAGCAGCGCGTTCGCGTGAAGGCCAACATGGGCCGCACGCGCATCGTCGAGCGCATGGGCACCATCAAGACCGTCCACCCGTCCGTCTTCATCATCGAGGTCGACGAGCGTCGCGGGCGCAAATCCCGTCAGTCCTACCAGTACGTCGACGTCCTGACCGGCACCGTCGAGCTCTTCGATCCCGAATCGGGCGAGCGCCTCTTCACCCCCATGGGCGACCAGGGCGAGGAGCACTAGGTCATGTCCCGTGAGCTCAAGGTTACCGCGCCGGCAAAGGTGAACCTCCATCTGGGGGTCCACCCCGTCGCCGACGAGCGCGGATACCACCGCGTCGATTCCGTCATGTGCGCCGTGGACCTGCACGACGAGCTCATCATCTCTCCATCCGACCGCCTGAGCGTCGAGATGGAACCGCCCGTCGACCTGCCCATGGAGCAGAATTCCGTCTTCCGCGCCGCCGATGCCCTCAGCCGCGCGCTGGGCCGGGACGCCCGCTTCGCCATCCGCATCGTGAAGCGCATTCCCATCTGCTCGGGCCTGGGCGGGCCGTCCACAGACGCAGCCGCCGCCATCATGGGGCTCTGCCGCCTATGGCATGTACCTCCCACCGACGAGCGCGTCATCGAGGTCGCGCGCGCGATCGGCGCCGACGTCCCGTTCTTTCTCTATGGGCTTCCCTCGTACCTTGCAGGTGCCGGAGACATCCTTGCCGAAAGCTTCCCCGATGTACCGCGCATGCCCGTCGTGATCGTCCGGCCAGAAGGAGACGGCGTGAGCGCGGGAGCCGCCTACAAGCGCTTTGACGCCCGCCCGCAGCCCACCCCCGACATCCAGCCCATGCTCGACGCGCTGCGCGCGGGGGATTGCGACGAGATCTGCCAACGCGCGGTCAACAACCTCGGACCCGCCGCACGCGAGCTCGAACCGGCAATCACCGAGGTGCTCTCCTGGCTCTCCGGGCAGGATGGCGTGCGCTGCTCGCTTGTCTCGGGTTCGGGCTCGGCGTCATTTGCGATCACCGAGACGGCGGAACAGGCTGCCGCCATAGCCCGCGCGGCTTCCGACCAGCTCGGATGGTGGTCCCATGCGGGAAGCACGGAAAACTCCGGTCCGATTGTCAATTTTCTCTAGCGACGGACCGATGTTCTGTGCTAATATAATCTAGCTTTCGGGTTGTGGCTCAGTTTGGTAGAGCACTGCGTTCGGGACGCAGGGGTCGCTGGTTCAAATCCAGTCAACCCGACCATCGTATGTAAAAGCGGTCTCACAGAGTGTGGGGCCGCTTTTCTTTTGCGTGCGCTGCGCGATAAGGGTAGACGCTGTGCAGCGGAGCGAGGCAACCGCCTGAATCGACCCTTCATGCAAGTGACGGACGGAGTGGAACCCAACCGGATCGCCGCCCCGTCGTCATGAGAGCGGTTCATATCGTCCGAACCGCCGTCGGTGCCCACCCGAAACCCGAATCGCGAGTCGCTCATGCGTCGACGCGCGGTCGGCGCCTACCCGCCAAGACGGCCAGCGACGGCCGTGCGCTCCCTGCAAAACACTACTTCTTGCGGCGACGCTTGCGCGCCGCCTTGGCTGCGGCCTTCTCGGCCTTTTCCTTCGCAGCCCGCTCCTCCGCTGCGCGGCGAATCGCGGCGCGCTGGTCGGCGTACTTCTCCTCGGTGAGCACCTTCGCCTGATGCCGCGAGACGAACCAGACGATAAACGTCACGATGAACAGCAGCGCGGTGGCGATGCTGGTGACCGATTCCAGATCGGCGTTGCCGAGATACGCCCCCAAGCGAGATACGGCATATCCGAGCACGGTCAGCGCGAGCAGCGCGTACGCCACGCGGGCGAGCGGGAGGTCGCGGTGGATCTCGTTGTCCACGTTGGGTCCGCCCATGGCGGCCTCGCGGCGCTCGCGGAGTATCTCGGCCGTGGTCTTATCCGGCCGCTCCGAAGAGCCCTTCCCCGCTGCAGCCCGCTCGGCGTCCTTCTCGTCCTTCTCGTTCGTCTCCATCTACCTACGTCCTCCAAAGAGCTGTGTCGAATTGCGCCAGACAGCATACGCTATGTCACGGGGGCCCTCACCCGTACGCGACGAACGGTCAGACGCCAGGGCGCCGACGGTCCACGGAATCATGGCGGGCTCGCACTCGAGGCCCCGCACCGGCTCGGGCGCCATATAGGGACAGTCCGTCTCGAACAACAAGCGGTCGATCGGACAGGCGGCAAATGCCTCGCGCACCGCATCGTTGCGCTTGAAGGTGGCGGAGCCTCCGAACGCGATATGGCATCCGCGCTCAAGAAATTGCTCCATCGTGGCCCGGTCCTCCCCGAAGCAGTGGAGGACGCAGCCCGCGGAAGGGATGCCGACGCGATCGAGAACCGTCAGGGCGTCAGCATGCGCGGCGCGCGCCTCGTCGTCGCAATCGTTGCGCAGGTGCAGCTCGACGGGCACGTCGCGCGCGACGGCGACCTCGAGCTGGCGCGCCATGACCTCCATCTGCAGGTCGTGCGGCGCCGCCTCGATCCCGTCGTCGGCATCGAAATGATAGTCGAGCCCGATCTCGCCCACGCCTATGCAAAGCGGCTGGTCGAGGGCCTCGAGAAAGCGCGCATGCACGGCGACATCGTAATCGGGCGCGCCGTACGGGTGCACGCCCGCCAAGAAGGCGACGTTCCCGAAGAGCTCGAAGGGGTCATCGAGCTCCCGTCCCGATGCGAACGGCAGCACATGGGCGGACCCGTCCTCAATCGATTGGGCGAGCAGGTCGCGGGCGCTCGCGACCCACGCCGCGAGTTGATCCGCATACGCGCGCGCATCGCATGCGTCCGCCGCCGCGTCCCAGATGGTCGTCATCTGGCGGACACCAGCGCATGCAGCGCGAACAAGGACCTCGACGGGATCCTTGTCCCAAAAGCACAAAAGATGGGCATGGGTGTCGGCGATGGGGGCCAACGGGTTCGGAACGGCGTAAATGCGCTTCTTCTTCGCGAACGCAAGGAAGAAGCGGCTTTCCTGATCAGGGATCACAGCGCCCCCTCACGTTCGAGGGCCTGCGCGAGAGAGATGAAATCCTCGACCTGCAGCGACTCGGCGCGCGCTGTCGGAGCGATACCGCTCACCGTGAACGCCGCGTCCAGCGCCTCCTTGCCGAAGCCGTTTGAGCCCATCGAGTTGCGGATGGTCTTGCGGCGCTGCGCGAACGCGGCGTCGATCACACGCGCCACGGACGCGCGGCGCGCTGCGAGCTCATCCCCAGAGAGCCCCGCAAGGGCCGCGGGCACGCGGCGCTCGATGCGCACGACGGCGGAATCGACGTGGGGTGCAGGCATGAAGCAGCGCGGCGGGACCTCGAAGCGACCCGTGACGCATCCATATAGAGCGAGCTTTGCGGTATAGCCGCCATATGCCTTCGTGGAGGGCTGGGCTGCGATGCGGTCGGCCACCTCCTTCTGGACCATCACGACGGCCCGAGTGAGCGCGGGCATGGTCTGGAAGAACTGAAGGATGATGGTCGCCGCCACGTTGTAGGGCAGATTCGCCACGAAGGCGGTGGGCTCCCCTCCGCATGCTCGGACGATGGCCTCGGGGGCGACCTTGAGGGCGTCGCCCATGATGAAGGAGAATCCCTCGTGCTCAGACGCATGCGCATCGAGCACGGGCTCAAGCTCAGAGTCCATCTCGATCGATACGACCCGGGCGGCATCTTGCAGCAGCGCAAGGGTAAGCGTGCCGATACCCGGCCCGACCTCGAGCACGCGCTCGTCGGCACCCAACTCGGCCAGGGCGCAGATGCGCTCGATCACATGGTTGTCGATGAGGAAATTCTGTCCCAAGCGGTGTTTGGTGGCAAGGCCGAACTCCTCGAGCAGGTCGCGCGTCGCAGTCGGATTGGCCAGCGGTGAAATTGTCATGGAGGCGGTCCTTTACACGGTGCGGGCTTCGATCTACAGCTTACCAGCCGACAATCGAGTGAGATGTTTCGAACATGGAGCATCGATACAATTCGAACGATGCGCATCGATAACGTTTTTCGTACTGATTCTCGAAATGACCAAGTAGCGTTCCTCTTCGAGTCAGTAAACCCCAGGTCGCTGATTTGCCTCCACAAGGGTATACAAACCGATTCCGAGAATCCGTACGAAAAACGCAGCCGATGCGTCAATCACATGCAGCGCAACTCCGATCGAGACGAAGCCCGAGAGCTAAAAAGTGAATAAAGGGGCGCCGATCGCGGCGCCCCCTCACTGCGAACTGCAGAGAATGCGATTTACGCCAGGCGCGGGAAGAGCGCCTCGCCCTTCTCGACCGGCAGGCCCGCGGCGAACTGGCCCCACGCGCAGGCGGCAGCCATGTCGTCGGTCGCCGCCTCGCCCTCGCAGCCGATACGGCGCAGGGCCTCGGCGCTCGTGCTCGGCATGAGCGGCATGAGCAGGTGCGCGGAAATGCGGATGGCCTCGAGGAGGTTCCAGATCACGTTGGCGAGCTCGCCCGCCTTCGCGGGATCCTTGGCCAGCGTCCAGGGCTCGGAGTCCTCGATGTAGTGATTGGCTGCGTGGATGAGGCCCATGACCTCGCGGGCGGCGTCGCCATAGGCGAAGGCCTCCATCTTCGCGGCATAGCGCTCGAAGATGCCCTCTGCGGCAGCCGCCAGGGGGTTCTCGGCATAGCCGGCGGCGTCGGCGGCACGCGCGGGCGTGACGCCCTCGAAGTACTTGATGCACATGTTGGTGGAGCGCGAGATCAGGTTGCCCCAGCTGTTGGCCAGGTCGGCGTTGTAAACCTGCTCCATGCGGCCGAAGCTGATGGCGCCGTCGGTGCCCGGGGTGACGTCGGTCATGAAGTAGTAGCGATAGCCCTCGACGCCCAGCTTCTCGATGACCTCGCGCGGGGCGATGGCGTTGCCGCGGGACTTGGACATCTTCTCGGCCTTGCCGGTCTCCTCGTTCTTCACGGTGAGGAAGCCGTGGGCGAAGACGTGCTCGGGCAGGGCCTCGCCCAGCGCCATGAGCATGGCGGGCCAGATCACGCAGTGGAAGCGGATGATGTCCTTGCCCACGATGTGGGCCTGCGCGGGCCAGCGGTAGGCGAAGTCGGCCGCGGCCTCGTCGCCCTCGGCGCCGTAGCCCACGGCGGTCATGTAGTTGGTGAGGGCGTCGAACCACACGTAGGTGACGTGCTCATCGTCGAAGGGCACCTCGATGCCCCAGTCGAAGGAGGTGCGGGAGACGGAGAGGTCGTTCAGGCCGCCCTCGACGAACGAGCGGACCTCGTTCATGCGGAAGTCGGGCTGGACGAAATCGGGATGCTCGTCATAGAGCGCGAGCAGCTTGTCCTGGAACGCGGAGAGCTTGAAGAACCAGCTCTCCTCCTTGACGCGCTCGAGCGGGCGGTCGCAATCGGGGCAGAGGTGGGCACCTTCCGTGCCGCGGGCCTCGTCGGCCTTCTCGACCTGGGTCTCGGTGAAGAAAGTCTCGTCCGGCACGCAGTACCAGCCGTCGTAGCTGCCCTTGTAGATGTAGCCGGCCTCCTGCATGCGCTCCCACAGGTACTGGACGGCGCGCTTCTGGCGGGGCTCGGTGGTGCGGATGAAGTCGTCGTTCGAGATCTCCAGCTCGCTCCACAGCTCATGGAAGTGCGGGGCCTGGGAATCGCACCACTCCTGCGGGGTCATGCCGTGCTTCTCGGCGGCCTCGGCGACCTTCTGGCCGTGCTCGTCCATGCCGGTGAGGAACTTGACGTTGTAGCCGGCAGCGCGACGGTAGCGCGCCTGAACGTCGGCGATGATCGTGGAGTACGCGGTGCCCAGGTGCGGGTCGGCGTTCACGTAGTAGATGGGGGTGGTGATGTAATAGGACGGCTTCGAGCTCATGACGCGCGGCTTCCTTCCTTCTTGGTATTCATGCAATTCTCCATTCTAGCAGGGAGGGCGCGTTTGTTGCGCGGATCAGATGAGTCATTTGGTCCGGTCGGGCAAGCGTGTGAACGTATAGCCCGGCAGCAGCGTCGCACCCTATGGCATGAAGCGCCCCGTCGGCCGTGGAATACCCCATCCCCGGCATACAGCCGTTGAAACTCAAGAACAAAGGCGCCTCCGCAGGGAAAGCCCTCGCGGACCCGTCAGCACCTCACGCGGATGCGCCCTGCGCCTCGAGCACCAAGGCGTACACGTCGCGCTTCTTGCGCGAGTACTTCTGGGAGAGGCGCTTGGCGATCGCGTTGGCGGACTCCCCGGCCGCAAGGGCCTCGGCGATATCCGCGGCAAGCAGGTCGTCGGGGTTCACATCTGCATTCGCAGCACCGCCCGCAGCCAGCGCCGCCTCATGGCGCTCCAGCTCGGCTTCGCTCGGCGGCGCCACCACGAGCACCATCTCGCCGCGCATCTCGCCGCGCTCGCGGACTATCTGCAGGAGTTCGGGCGACGAGGCGCGCAGCACCTCCTCGTGAAGCTTGGTGAGCTCGCGACAGAGCGCGGCATCGCGCTCCGGAAATACCTCGGCGATCGCGGCCAGCGAATCCTCCGCGCGATGCGGGCTCTCGTAGAAGAGCAGCGCACCGGGAATGGCGGCGAGCCGACGCAGGCGACGCACGCGCTCGCCGTGCTTGCGCGGCAGAAAGCCCTCGAAAAAGAAGTGCTCGCAGGAGATACCAGTCGCCACCAGTGCGGTGATGCAGGCGGTGGGCCCGGGGATCACCTCGACGGGCACGCCGGCCGAACGGGCCGCGTCAACCAGGACCTGCCCGGGATCCGAGACGCCGGGCATGCCGGCATCGGACGCGTATGCCAAGACCTCACCGGCAAGCATGCGATCCACGAGCTGCGGGGCGCGCGCCGCGATAACGTTCTCGTCGCAGCGCACGAGCGACCGCGACAGACCAAGATGGGCCAGAAGCTTGGAGGTGACGCGCGTATCCTCGCAGCAGACGGCATCCGCGACCTCGAAGGCGGCGGCGGCGCGGGGGCTCAAGTCGTCCAGGTTGCCGATAGGGGTCCCGACGACGAACAGGCGCCCTTCCTGCGGCTCCATAGCACCCACGGCTAGTCCAGCATGGCGCGCTCGAGGGTGCCGAGCGCGACGCGGGCATCCCATGCGGGGATGCGCTTCTCGGTTTTCCAGGTCTGGAAGAACCAGCCCTCGGCATCCTCGAAGCTCGCAAGCTCGCTCGAGGTGAAGACGCGCTCGTATGCCGAACGGCCCTCGGGGGTCACGCTCGCGCTCGACATGAGCGCAGCCGCGGACCACTCGCCCACCAGCACGGGGAACCCGCACGCGCGCGCCTCCTTGATGGCCTCCCGGTTGCGCTTGACCGCCTGGGAGATGCCCTTCGGGGACGTGATATCCACCGCCCGGTCATCTCGATAGTGGTACAGATGGATATCCATCATCACGTTCTCGTACTTCGACGCGCTCATGAAGCGGCGCCACATATCCGGATAGCCAGAGGCCGAGAAGACGACAGCCTTGTCCGCCGACATGTGCTTCCGCACAAGCGCGTACGCATCGCGGTAATAATTGCGCAGATAGTGACTGGGGATCCCATCGGTCTTTGAGAAGAGCCCCTTCCTGACGCTCATTACGGGAGAATCCAAGAGCTCGATGCCGTACAGGGCAGGCTGGTCCCCGTAGCGGGAGGCGAGACGCTCGAGCACCTCGAGCGCGACGGCGCGGCCCGTGGTCGAGGAGTGCCAATCCGCGACGACATCGGACGCATCGGACCTGTCGTTGGAATCCCCCTGACCGCCAGGGACGGTCGCGAGGTCGAGCAGCACGCGCATGTCGTATTTGGAAGCCCACTCGAACGCACGGTCAACGTAGTCGATGGCGGGAATATGGGCGCAGCTGTCGTTTTGGGAGCCGAAGACGTACCAGGGGACGGGAAGGCGGACCGCATTGAACCCGATCGCCGCCATGCGCTCGAAATCGAACTCGCCGATGAAGGTCTCGTAATGCTGGCGCAGGCGCTCGGTGTACTCGGAGGCGCCCAGGGCCTGCTGAAGCTCCGTCGCATCGGAAGCGCCCGTCGCCGCATACAGCGACGGGGTGACCCACGATTCAGGGATGAACCAACCGGAAAGGTTAACGCCACGCAAACGCTCTGACATTCGAGGTCCCCTTTCAAACGCCGATATACGAAAAGAGCGCCCAACGAAACGACGTCGAGCGCTCTCAATCATACATATGGTGGCTAGAGAGGGAGTCGAACCCCCGACACGAGGATTTTCAGTCCTCTGCTCTACCAACTGAGCTATCTAGCCACAAGGCCTGTCGCGAACGACGGCTTGATTACTATAGCAAATAAGAATTGGCGGTCAACTGAGAATGGGGAACTTTTTTGGAATCCGAGCCTATCCCGAAGCCCGCCTCACGCCAGCCCGTCCCCATCCAGGCCAGCCGATCCATCAAAGCCTCCCATCCCCGCCTCGCTCCCCGACGCGGCCAAGCCCCTCGCCGGGGAGCGAGCGCGCGCTCCGCAGCGGCCCGTCGGGCGCCGCAGGCGCGCCGGCCACGCGTTCCAGCGCGCATGCCGCCCCCGGGCAGGCAAGCACGCGACCGGGACCGACTCCGTCGTGTCGGGCGATGACGCGCCCGTCACGCGCTATGAAGGCGACGTCGATCGGACGGCGCATCGTACACGTATGGACCGAGGTACAGGATGGAAACGCCAGGACCTGCCCGCATTCGCGCAGGCCGACCGCCAGGCCGGCCAAACGGCGCAGAAAGCCCGTCGCGCGCTCCGGCTCCGCATCCCCCCAGCCCAAGGCGCACACAGCCCGCCGGCACCCCTCGCACTCGTCGGGACAGAAGGTCATACGACCGCCCCCGGGCGCCATGGGTCGAGCGGCGTCTCGCGCTCGTGCACGAGCTCGAGAGGAGCACCCAGGCGAACGCCCGCCACGGTAAAGTCACTGGGCCACGGGCGATAGACCATCCGGCACCGATAAGAATCGACCGCACCGACGAGCACCGGCGCGGCGCCTCCCGCCGAATCCCCCGTCGCAAGCTCGACCTCCACCTCCACCCCCGCGCCCATTGCCTCCGAAAGATGCGAGGCGATGACTCCCGACGCATCGGAGGCGTCATCTCCCTCCGGAGCAACCCCATGCGCCAAGACGATATCCGGGGCAACCCGGTCGAAGCGCGCCACCAGAGCGGTAAACCGCATCACGTTATAGGAGATGAGGGCGAGAACGATCAGAACGGGGCACACGACTGCCATCTCCACCGTCGCCTGGGCATCCCTGCCGATCGAATACCGTTCCATCATCATCCAGCCCCTTCCCGCGACGCCGCGACGTCGCGCAGCCTAATCGTCAAAGGAATCGAACCGCCAAAGGGAAGCGGCAGCTCGGCGATAGTGAACTCCGTCTCATCGAGGCGCCGTCCCACCTCATAGCCCACCGCTTCGAGCAGCGCCCCCGGGTCCGTGCTTCCCACGGGCAGCTCTCGAAGCCTCGCCTTGATGTCCGCCAGGCCCGAGAAGTCTGAACGCGCGATCACGTTGGACGAATCCACGAGCACCGGCTTGAGCAAGGTGAGGTCCACGGGCCCGAGCCCGAGCGTCCCCACGATGTCTCCCAGCCGGTCGCGCAACCACCTCGCGATCGGACCGGCACCGAGGGCGCCCAGGCGCCCCGTCAGCTCGTCCACCTTCGCCGAAAGCGCCTCGCCCATATCTCCGTACGCGACGAGCAGGTCGCCCCAAAGCTCCATGACGCCGCCCGCAAGACCGGCAAGCCCCTCCGATCCCACGCGACCCTGGAGACGCGAGAAAAACGACGAGAGCACGTTGGATTCACGCGTCGCGGGGTCGGGAGCAAGCGCGGCCGCGGAGACGGCTCCGCGTCGATCCAGGTCGACCGATCCGGACAGATCGGTATCAAGGCCAGCAGGCGAAGACGCCTCTCCGCCGATAACGAGCGAGACGCAGCCGTATCGCCCCGGAGGCGCGATCTTTGGCCTACGGGCCGCGAGCCGCCCCAACGCATCCTGGAACGCGTCCGCCGCGCTCCCGGCCTCGCCCTTCGCCCTGCCCTCCATCTCCAGTTCTTCATTGCGACATGCCGCATAATCGCGCAGCGCCTCGGTGTACGCACGCAGATGATGTTCGAACCCGTTGGCGATAGAGGTTGAGGCCGCCGGCGTCTTTCCCACATCGCTCACGGTGAAATGGCAGACCGGGCATTCAACCGCATCGGCGCCCACGCTCGACAGCGCAAGGGATCCGGCAGACGGCCCGGTCGCCCCGGGGCAATCGGGACCGAAATGGAGAACCGTGCCGATGCCCTCGTGCGTGGCGGGCCAAATCCGCTCCGTATAGAGCTCCGTGCGCCGCACTTCCTCCTCGTTTCTCGGCAGGAGGGGGACGTCCACCACGACACCCGTATCCCCGTCTTCGACTCGGGCACCCCGCAATTGTCGATATGCATAGCTGTAGAAGGCACGGCGCGAAGCGGAGTCCGCCTTCGCTTCGACTCCCGAGCCCTCGGGCTTGTCATGCTGGGAGCGCCAGCGGTAGTAAGCCCGCGCACGTTTGAGCCCCGCATCGAGCGGCCAGGTGATACTTGAAGCATACCCCGGGTTCTCCGCATCCGACAGCCCGGAGAGCGAGGCGGCGCGCTCGCGCATGCTCGGCTCCTGCCCGCAATCCGCCTTCCACGCCCGCTCGCGCGCCGAGGCTGTGTGCTCGGCGGCGCACTCCAGCTCCCCGGCGGCCTCATCGAGCCGATCTGAAGCCTCCTCGAGCTCGCTCGTATCGATTTCATCTCCCTCCAGCGCCGGAAAGCTCGACGCGCTTTCGCTTGGGACCGCCAGGGCGACGCCCGTGTATGCAACGGATTCCCCGTCCCGTTCCCGGCAGAGGAGCGACGCGTTCGCTCCTACCAGATAGGGCAGCGCCTCCTCGAGTTCGCTGAGACCCCGCGACGCCGAGGCGGCGAGCTCGTTGCGCGCGTCGATCATCCTCATGCCCACGTCCAGCGCTTTGCCGGCGGCCGCGCGCGCACCGGGCACGAGCGTTCCGACCAAGCCCGTCGCAGCCGCAGCCATTCCCGCGAACCCCAAGCTGGCAACTGCTGCGTCGACCACCGTCGCCGCGGTGCAGTACGACGAGACCACGTTGGCACCTGCAAGGGCGGCGGAATCGGCCACCGTCTGGACGTCTCCCGCGCGCGACATGCTCCACACCGCCGTCGCCGAGGAGAAAACGAGCGTCAGGGTGACGAGCATGGCCACGGCGGACGCCACCGTCGTGTACGCCCCGCGCTCCAGGAACAGATCGATCCCGAGGCGCATCCAGGCGGACCGCTCAACCCCAGCGCTCGATCCACGATTCGTAAACCCCCTCGACCCATGCTGGCCTCGCATCATATGCCACCTCGCTCACCAGGCTCATGCCGCCCGTCCCATCCGCTTCCCCCATCGCCGACGCGAAAACACCGATCACCGGCAGCAGGCGAAGCCGTCCTTCGATCCGAACACGCACCGATCCTCCAGACGAGGCCGGAGCAAGCTCTATATCCCATGCCAGCGGACCGCCCTCGTGAAATATCGATACGTCCGGAACGGCCCCGAGGCGACGCAGCGCGAACGCGCGGCACGCATCGAGATCCTCTTCGCCCCACGTCGTCATCAGGCGCGCCGTCTGGGAAGCCGCCGACTCCATCACGGACCTCGTGTACAGCACGCACACCGGCTGCACCGCAAGCGCCACGAGCGCAAGGAACGTCGGGAGCAGAAACGCCGCCTCCACCGTTGCCTGGGCGCGATTTGCGAAGCGTATCTCAGAACAGGGCGATGTCGAGCGTGCCAAGGGCGTCGAGCGCATGCGACGCCGCCTGAGAGACAAGATCTTGAAAGACGCCCCTCTCGCCAGCCCGCCATATCGCGGCGAGGCCGACGACGATCGCCACGACCGCCGATGTGACCAACGCATACTCCACTGTCGCCTGGGCACCACGCCCCAGGCGGCCGCCGCCTTTTCCGCGCCCATCCATTCCATCCCCTAACCGGCACTGCCTTCCTTCGCCCTCGTGCGCACGACGCGCACGAGGGCGGCATCGCCATCCTTGGTCACATACACCGTGTCCACCCATGTCTCACCCTGGACGATCGCACCCCATGCCCCATCCGATATGCCGAGGTATCCACTCAGGACCAGCTGACATCCCCTCTCGTCGGCGTACGCCTCAAGTACTCCACCGGCCGCAGAGGCGACGTCGTCATCCTGCTCCCACAACACCGCCGACGAGGCGGTTGCCGCAGCGGACAGATCGTCCAAAAACCTACCAGGGCCGGAATCCGCGACCTCCCCGGACTCTTGACGCGGCAGCGAACCCCCGGCCGGCGCGCCATCCGATGCGTCCGCGGCACCATCCGACCGCTTCCCACAACATGAAGGGGCGAAAAGCGCCAGACAGGCGATGCCCGCGATCGCAAGGACTGCGCCCCAGCCCCTTCTTCGAGCCACCGTGCGCACCTACAGGCTATTGATTGCGCTGCTGATCGAATCCCACAGCTCGCCCACGCGATCCCTGAAGGCCACGATCGCGATGATCGCGATCACCACCAGAACGCCCACCAGGATGGCGTACTCGGTCGTCCCCTGGGCGCGCTCATCCCGCAACACGCCCCAAAAATCCGAGCCCTTGGAGCCGCACGCCCCACCGCTCCGCGTCACCCTCATATCCATCAGTTCCTCCTTCACACCATGCCGCCCGAAGCGAGCAGCGGACCCACTATCGAAATAAGCAGCGCGGGCAATATGAGCGTCCCTGTCGGAACGAGCATCTTCACCGGCGCCCGCTCGATCGCGCGCTCAACCGAGGCCCGATGGGCGCAGCGGAGCTCCCGCGCCTGCCGCGCCAGCGTCTCTGCCAGAGGCGCCCCCAGCTCATGCGCCTGCCCGACGGCGGAGGCGAAGGCCTCGAGCTGACGGACGCCGACCTCGTCCGCCATGCGCATCAGCCCCTCTTCCCGCGTGCATACCCCCATCTGCCATCTCATCCTCGCCGCGGCCGCCGCGCGCGCGAGCGCGCCCTCCCGGTGCTCGCAGTACAGCGCCAGCGCCGCATCGAACGAGAGCCCCGCCAGCAGGCCGAGCCGCACCGCATCGACCATCTCGCACACCTCGAAGACCGACGCGCCTTCCTGTCGGCGCGAAGCCCGTCGAGCATCCGCGGCGCGCATGAGGGCGACGACCCGCATCCCCGACGCCGCCAAGCGGCGAAACGGATCGCGCAGCCCCTCCATTCCCTCACCTGCAGCGCCCCACGCGCCGCAGGCCGCAAGCACCCCTGCGAGCATCGCGCCCCGCAACCCATCCACTCCGCATCATCCCTCCAGACCCACGCGCATGATGCGCTTGATTGAAAGCCAGGCGACCCCATCCAACACGGCGGCGACCGCGACCGCCGACGCCCCCGCCGGCGTGGCAAGACCCCGGCGAAAGTCCCCCGAGATGACCGACAGCACCGCGACCATGGCCAGGGGCATGGCGGCGACCATCCGCGCCGACATGCGGGCCTGCGACGTCTTGACGTCCAGGCGACGACGTAAATCGAGGCGGTCATCGACCATCGATGCCGCCTCGGCGAGCATCTCATCCAACGGCGCCCCCGTGCGCTTCGATATCTTGAGCGCCAAGACGACCAGATCGAGCGCGGGCGCCCTCAGGCGCCCGAGCATCTCGTCGAGGGCGCGAACCGCCGGGACACCGCACGCGGTCGCCAGGGAGACGCGCATGAACTCCGTGCGCACGGGTTCGCGCGAGCGCTCTCCCACGAACCGCATGGCCTGGGGCAGGGAATGACCCGATCCCAAGGAGATGGCGAGCGCACCGAAGGCCTCCGGCATCCCCTCCTCGAGCGCCAGCGCCTCACGGCGCAGGCGACGCCTTCTTCTCGCAAGCAAGGCGAACACCGGAACGGGTGCGCACGCGGGCGCCGCGAGGATGCCGAACGCGACGCAGCCCACGCATCCTGAGACGGCGCAGGAGAGCAACGTGACGCCCAGGGCCTCATCGTCTCCGGACACACCGCGAGCGGACCCCCGTCTCCCGCACACGCGCAACGCCTCATCCGCCACGGCATGCGCCAGCGACGAGGCCGCACTGTCCGCAAGCGCCCTTCTTGCCACGCCGCCAACCTCGCGCAACCGGCTCCGTACCATTCCGAAAGCGCCCGAGACCGTATCGCCCACCGTGCCATCGCGACGCTGAGAGTCCCCGGTCAATCCCTCTACGCACAGCGCGACAAGGATCCCAACGGCTCCGGGCACAACGACCTCCACCCTTCCACCTCCCCTTCGGTCAAAGCTCCGGAACGGAGCCCCTCCTCGATGAACGGCGGCTCGCACACGAGGCTCCACGTCTCGCTGTCCGGATCGAACGAGACGTACTCCGCGAGCTCGACTCCGCCGTCCGCTCCGCGGGAGACCCCGGTGAACGAGGAGACGAATCTCCTGCCGTCGGGTCGACGCACGGACATCACGATGCCGTCGAGCGCCATGGCTATCTGCTCCTCGATCAACTCGCTCGGAAGGTCGATCCCGTAGCGGGCGAGCAAGGCGAGGCGCACCACGGTCTCGCGCGCACTCCCCGCGTGCAGGGTGGTCAGCGAGCCGTCGTGCCCCGTGTTCATGGCCTGCAGCATATCGACGCACTCCGCCCCTCGAACCTCACCCACCACGATGCGATCGGGCCTCATGCGAAGCGCATTCGTCACCAGGTCGCGAATCGTCACCGCCCCCGTCCCCTCTATCGAGGCCTCGCGCGCCTCCAGGCGCACCACATGCGGATGCCGGGAGAACTTGAGCTCCGCGGAATCCTCTATGGTCACGATCCTCTCGCCCGTATCGATCTCGCAGGAAAGCGCGTTGAGCAAGGTGGTCTTTCCCGAACCGGTGCCGCCCGCCACGGCGAGATCTTGGCGGAGCGCGACGGCGCAGGACAACATCCGGGCGTACCAGTCGGGAATCGACCCCATCTGGACCAGCTGGGCGAGCGAGCAGATGCGGTCCGAGAACTTTCGTATGGTGAGCGTCGCGCCGTCTATGGCGATCGGGGGAATCACGGCGTTGACGCGGTACCCGCTCGGCAAGCGAGCGTTCACGATCGGGCTCCGCTCGTCCACGCGGCGTCCAAGCGGCGAGATGATGCGATCGATGATGATACGGACCTGCTCCTCGCTCTCGAATACGCCCGGGACCGAATGGAGGACGCCCCCTCGCTCGTAGAACACCGAGCCGTATCCGTTCACCATGATCTCGCTCACGCTCTCGTCATCGAGCAAGCCCTGGAGCGGGCCGAGGCCCACCACGTCGTCGAGCACCTCGCGCGCGACGCGCTCGCGCTCCGGCTCGGACATCCCCGAAGGGCATCTCGTGTTCACCACGGCCTCCACCGCGCCACGCAGCTCCTCGCGCGCATGCGCCGCATCGGGCGCCCCGACGATTCGGGCCACCTCCTCCATGCCCACGCGCTCCAGCATCTCTCGCTTCACGACCGCCTTCACGGACCGAACGCGACGATCGCCCTGACGGGCAGCGTCGCCTTCGAACCCCTGCGCCCGGCGCACGCGCTCCCATACGCTCATCGCGCCATCGCCCCCTCTCGCTTCCACGGCAAACGGAGCCTCGGCCTTTCCGCCTCTTGCTCTCCCGCCGAACCGTGCCCCGCATCCCATCCCTGGATCGGGCACCCCAGCTCTCTCAACAGGGTGCACGCGAACGACTTGACGCTTTTCCCGAACGCGCCCGGTGCGACCAGGGCGTCCCCCAAGCGCCCGAACTCGAGCAGCTCGGCCGTCGGCTCTCCCCCGTCGGAGATGCGCACCCTGGACCGCAGCGACACCGCCATCTCGAAGCGCAAGGCGCGCTCCTCCCCGCAACCCCGGGCACCGAACCTGTTGAACACACACGTCATCCGAGTCTTGGG
Organism: Collinsella phocaeensis; assembly: GCF_900119895.1. Taxonomy (GTDB): domain Bacteria; phylum Actinomycetota; class Coriobacteriia; order Coriobacteriales; family Coriobacteriaceae; genus Collinsella; species Collinsella phocaeensis. The sequence goes on from NZ_FQLR01000003.1 coordinate 101,681, forward strand.
CACGCCGATGCGCGCCGCGAGCCCCACCGCCCGCTGGGCGGACGCCTCGCCCGAAGCGCCGCCCGTGCCCACGACGAGGCACCGGTCGCAGCGAGACACCGCCGATGCCGCCGCATCGCCCCAGAACACCGAGGTGTCGACAAAGACCACGTCCGCCTCGGTACGCAGGGCCTCTATCAGGTCCTCCGTAGCGGAAGAGACGAGCTCGGCCTTCTCGGGCTCCTTGCAGGGCCCCCACAGCGTCAACCCGGGGGCCACGCGCATGGCCGTCGCCTCGACGGACTGAGCGCCCGCGAAGGAGCTATCGTGAGCCCCCGTGATGCCGCAAAGGTCCACCGCCTCCTCGATACCCATCAGGTCATGCAGGTTTCCAAACATCAGGTCCAGGTCGATCAGTGCCGCCTTAAGGCCCATATGGGCAGCCATCCACGCCATCGAGGCCGCGATCGTCGTCTTGCCGACCCCGCCCCTACCGGAAATCAGGGTCACGAGCGGCGCTCGCCTGCCCTCGGGAGCAGGAGGATCCGCCTCATGCCGGCCCGCGCCCCCATCGGGCGCATCGGCGCCATCGCGAACCTGCCCCGCTCTCGCTGCCGCGGGCTCGGAAGATGCCAGCACCTCGAGCACGGTTTCCGTTCGCTTCGGCGCGACCGGGACCGCGGTCCCGGCGGCATCCGCGCACCCCGCCCCGTCATCCGAACGAGAGCTGAGGACCTCGGCGGCCTTGTCGCGCTCGGCGGCCTTGTCGCGCTCGGCGCCGGCGCCCAGGACGGCGCGCATCGGGATCACGTCTCCCACCGTCGGCCCGGCGGCACCCGGCCGGCGGGGCCAAGGGGGCACCCCTTGGTCTCCCCGCGCGGCCACGGATCGCGCACGGGACGCCCGCGAAGACCGACCCTCTTCCGCGCCCACGATATGGGGCGGCTCCCGTGCACGCGGTGCCTGCACGACCTCCGTCGCCCCGGCGTAGAACATACGGGCGGCCACGCCGGCATCAAGCTCATCCACCATCGCGACGATCGACGCGGCTCCCCCGTGCTGAGCGAACGCGCCGATAAGGTCCTCGGCCTCCTCCGTCGCGCCATGCGGGCATATTGCGACCCCGCCCGCGTCGGGTGACAGCAGGTCGCGCATCGCGAGCATGACATCCGGCCCATCGCACCGAACCAGCTGCGACCCCGCATCCCGACCGCAGATCTCCCGGCGAACGGAGGCCATGTCGTCGCTTCCGCACCACGCCAGCCATATCGAACCCATCATGCACCTTCCCCATCTCGTGCGCTTCCCTCTGCCCCGACATCATGCTCGGACCCCTCGGCGCCTTCCGGCGGCGCGGCGGCTCCGGGCACGACGATCGTCACCGTGCCCGCACTCGTCGCAACGAGCACCTCCTTCACCGACGCGGGATCGACCGCCAAGGTCGCCCACGTCAGCTCCGATGACCGTTCAGCCAGCATGCTCGTGTCGAGCACGGAGGCGGCGCAAAGCCGATCGGCGACAGCGTCACGCGAGACGTAGACGTCAACGCGCTCCCCGCGCTCCAACGCTCCGCCGACCGCGTGCTGCGAATCAACCGGCACCGACACCGCGACCTTTCCCGCTGGGACCGCGACGGAGCCGTCGTCTGCCTGGAAGTAAGCGGGACACAGGACGGCGCCTTTCGGCACGCGCGACGTCACCGGCTTCCCTATGACCTCATCGAGGTCGCGTGTTGCATCGGACGGGAGCAGACTCGCGACCCACTCCTCAACCGCCACGTCGGCTTCGCCCAAGCTGTCACCAGGCTCCAGCTCCCGCGTCGCCACGCATACCGACACCAGGTCGCCGCCGTACCGCGCGAGCACCTCCTGCTGCTCTCGCTCGACCTCTGCGCGCACAGATGAGACGCTTCCCATGGAGATGAGCATTGCAGCGATGCCGGCAGCCATGCTGACCAGTAGCCTCTTCTTTCGCTCCATACCGCCCCCCGTCTGTCGCGCAGGCCCATCGCACCGGCCATCCGGCCGATGGGCTCGACTTCATTGTGTGCGGGAATCGGAAGCGTCCGCATATCGAAAAAAGAACCTGATCGCCCATCCAACAAACCGCTTTCACCTGGCAAACGGCTTTGTTTGAGCAGCGCAAGATACATCGCAGCGCCACGCGCCTTCGCGTGCAAAGCGAAACGGGCGCTGCCGCCCGCCCATCTGGACGAACCGCAGCGCCCGCGCGCTCGATATGGGTGGTGGGAGGTTGCTTCGCCTCAACATGAAGCGGGCGCGCCGTGCCAAAAGGGTACGTCCCCTTTGGCACGCCCGCCCTCGTTCATGGCCGACGAGCGGCAAGCTCCTCAATCCCGGCGCATCGGCAACCGCCCGACATGAGAGGGCGCTTTCCCCAGCGAAAGCTGCAATCTCCGCCAAGATGCCCCATGCCACACCATGGGAAACACCCCGATCCCAGGAGCACGAGCCCAGCCACCCGCACAGCATGGGCGCTCGCGCAGGTCAAACCGCATTACAAGACAGGTGCGCTCAGGCAGCAAGTAAAACGCCAGCACAACCGAAAAGCACGCTTGGCAGAGCGCGAATACAAGCCGGCAGCACAAAAAACGGCATCCCATCTATCACGCCCTAGCCAGAAGCGAGCTTTCGAACGGCGCCCGTTAATCAGATCAGCAGCCCCAAAGACATCGCTTGACGGATGCACCGCCTACAAGTCCAGCATGTAGCGCGACCCTATGAAATACTGACGACCGATATAGATGGGTTCATCGTTTTGGTCGAGCGCGTAGGTCGTTATGTAGAGCATCGGCTCTCCCGCCGAGATCTGCAAGCGCATCGCCCGCGTGCTCGATGCCCCCACGGACTCCACGAGCACGCGCGCGTTCTTGACCGGCCGCCTTCCATATAGGCCGTCCATAAGCCCGTAGATCGATTCCTCTCCCAGCTCAAGCGTCGCGAGCTCCTTGTTGGAGGAATAAGGCAGATACATGTTCTCCTCAAACACTGGCTGCCCGTCAGCAGTGCGGACGCGCTGGATGTGCAGAACCAGGTCGTCCTCGCCCAGCCCGAAAAACTCCTTCTCATCTGAACGCGGAACCACGATCTCACGATCAATCAACTTGGCACCGGGGACGCGCCCGCTCTTCTCGCAAATATGGGTGAAACTTTCGGGAAGGCCCCCCTGTAACAACTTGCGACGCATGCGCGGTGCGCACACGAAGGTCCCCAACCCACGTCGCTTAATCAGTATGCCGGCGGTGCTCAGATCCTCGATAGCGCGACGGACCGTGATACGGCTGACCGAGTATCGCTCCGCAAGTTCGACCTCCGTGGGGATCTTGCTTCCCGGCGCATACTCCCCCTCGTCGACGGAGCGCTTGATATCATCGTATATCCGCTGGTACAAAGGGGTTTCCATCAGTCTCACATCCACCCTCGAACAACAGGCCAAAACGAAAGCACGATAGGGCGGCAAGAGCTTTTTGAGACGCCCCCCCCCCGATATCCCTTATCTGGGAGTCTACCACTCGTTTCCCCATCACACAGTACGCCGCTGGGATGGTCGATGGCATGCCCGCACGTGACATTATTTGGTCTATAACCTCATACATTGCGTCACATAAGAAAAGGTGCCGCACAGCCGCAGCCATACGGCACCCCACCGCAACGGCGAACGGAAGCGTCCTTACGCCACCGCCTCGGTGATCTCCAGTCGCTCAAGCTCCGCATCAAGCGTCGCGATATCTTCATCGGAAAGCTGCCAGTCGAAGGCGGCGCAGTTCTCAACCGCCTCTTCGACCTTGCGAACGCCGGTGAGTGCCGTGGTCACGAAACTCTTCTGCGTGCTCCAATTAATAGCAATCTGTGCAAGGGGCTTCCCATACTTCTCGCTGAGCGCGTCCATAGTCTTCAGGAACTCCTGAATCTTGGAGAACATCGGCTCGCGATAGAAGGGATAGAAGGTCGCGCGGAAGTCCTTCTCGTCGAAAACGGGCTTTTCGCGGACAGATCCGGTGAGAATGCCGGCGCCGAGCGAGCCCCAGGTCATGACATCGATGTCATGCTCCTCGCACCACTTGAGATCAGCGATAGCCGACTGATTCACCATGGAAAAAGGAAGCTGGACGATGTCGAGGTCCGCCACAGCGGAGGCACGCTCGATGAGGGCACGATCGGAGTTGCACAGTCCGAGCATCTTTACGGATCCCTGCTCTTTAAGCTTATTGACGCACGCCATGGTGTCCTCGATGGGCGTACCCAGGTCGTCCGGCCAATGCATGAGATACATATCTACGTAATCGGTGCCCAGACGACGCAGAGAGTCGTCAAACTCGCGCAGCACCGAATCGGGACGGCTGCAGTGGACGCCCTTGCCATCCTCAATGTAGGAACCGTACTTCGTGGCAATGAGCACCTGATCTCGGATTCCCTCGACCGCTCGGCCAACAACTTCCTCGGAGTGGCCCTCGCCGTAAATAGGGGCGGTATCGATAAGGTTCACACCGCCTGCGATCATGGCACGAATCGCCTCAACGGACTGGTCGTCATCGATCTCGCCGTAACCGCCCCCCATGCTGTTCTTGCCGCCAATGGCCCATGTACCGACCGTGATCTCGGAAACCTTCTGGCCGGATTTCTTCATAGTCTTGTAACGCATAATCGATTACGCCTCCTGGCACTGGACGCTGATACGGAACATACCGGGCTCGCACGCGCGCTCGAACGCATGCTGAATCTGAGAGAGCGGGAGCTTCTCCTCAACAAGCTCGGAGAAATCGGCCACGCCCATGTTGATCATGGCCGCCGCCTCGCGGAAATCCTGGGCGTCGGCGCCGTAGCTACCCACGATGACCATACGGCGATAGTGGATGGTGTTGGGGTCGAGACTCCACGTGGGCGCAGGGTAGCCCGCCGCGAAGATAAGCAGATGGGCGCGCTTCTCCTTGGCCATCTCGAGCGCCTGGGCGTATGCGCCGGAGGCACCCACCGCGATGATGACGCCGTCGGCGCCCTTGCCGCCGGTGAGCTCCTTGACCTTCTCGACCGGGTCGCAGGCGGAGACGTCGATGGCCTCGAGGCCCAGGCGGCGGGCCGCCTCAAGCTTCTTGGGCATCATCTCAGTGATGAGCACGCGGCAACCATGCGCCTTGGCAACAAGTGCGTTCAAGATGCCCATGGTGCCAGCGCCGATAACCACGACGGTATCGCCATAGCTTACGCCGAAGCGGCGGAAGCCGGCGCAGCAGGTGCCCAGAGGCTCCAGCAGGGCCGCCACGGAAGGATCGATGCCCTCGTCGATCTTGTAGCAGGCGACCTCCTTGGCGACCGCGTAGTTCGCGCAGCCGGCGTTGCCAAAATACCCGTCCGGGTTGGGATGGTCAGCGCTCTGGAGCTTGGTGCACTCACTCGTGCGGCCCTCGCGGCTGGGCTCGGAATACGGGTCGTACTGGTAGCCGCTCGCAACGTAATCGCCCACCTTCACGCTCTCGACCTGGGCGCCGACCTCCATGACGGTTCCGGCCCACTCGTGACCGAACGTCAGGGGAAGCGGGCGCTTGCGGGCCCCGTTGAAGGCTCCGTACTCGGAAGTGCAGATGTTGTTCGCATCCACCTTGACGAGCACGTCGTGGTCGCCGAGCTCGGGAAGCTCGCGATCGATGACCTCGGCCTGCTCAACTGCCGTCAGGACGGCTGTCTTTGCTTTCATAGGTTCCTCATTCCAATCCAAAAGGTTTATCTACGTGCTATATCTGCATACTGCTTGACAACGAGATCGAGCAGAATCCAGTCGTCATCGGTAAGGCCGCACACCTCTTTGGCGAATGCGCAGACGGCGGCGTCTTCGAGCTCCACATCGCGCTCGCGTGCAAGGCACGCGAGACCGTATGCGATACCGCGCGCCAGGTAAAACGGCACGATTCCGTGGTCCAGGCACATGAGCGCCGGCCCGACGAAACGGTTCTCGCGGGAGAGCTTCTCGTCCATCTTCGCGATGACGCGCTCCACCGGGTCGCGAACGTCGGCGTCGAGCTTTGCCGTGATGAAGTCCACCCACTCGGCGTCCTCGTCGGCGTCGTAGTCGTACTCCTGCAGTACCGCCGCGTGTGCCTCCTCGAAGGCACCCACGATGTTCGCGCGAATCCACGGGTCGCGATGGCAGTCGCAGATGTACTCGAGGCCCGCCATGCGGCCCATGAAGCCGGCCATCGCGTGGCGCATGTTGCCGCAGTAGACCTTGCGGTAGATGAGCCCTTGCGCGCCGGCCGCGTACACGACGCCGTCAACCGCAAGCCGCTCCCCCTTCCAGGCATCGGCGTCGATCTCGAGACCGGGATTCGCCGATACCACGACCTGCCACGGGTTCGCTCCCGCCTCGCTGGGGATGCCAGCGGCGAGCACCATGACCTGGCACACGCCCACATGGGCATCGAAGTACGCGGCACCGGCCTCGCCGAGCTCTGAGAGGATAAGGTCCGACACCTTGGCCGGCGCGCCGAGAGCGTTCACGCACAAAAGCACGTTGAGGTCGCGCTCGCAGCCACTCGCCACGCGAGCCTCGATGGCCCGGGCGACGACATGGGCGATGCTCGCAAACGCCCCCTCGTACACACAGCACGCCGCGATGTCGACGTCCTGGAGCAGCTCGACGATCTCGTCGTCTTCCGAGCTGTCAACGATAGAGAAGCCATCGATGCGGTAGCGCTCGTCGACGTCGTGGCCGTCGGTCACGCGCGCTTCGTAGTAGCCCTGTGCCTCAAGCTGCCTCATGCCCTCCATGTACATGTCATACAGGTACAGGCGGTATCCCGCGCGGGAGAAGAGGAGTCCCACGACCCCTCTTCCGATCTTTCCCGCACCGAGGATCGCGACCCGCTTCTCCGAACGATTCGTATCCATAGTCCGATCCTCCTCGCAAACCTTAGGCGATAATGCCGAGCATGCTGAGGGCGACGCCCACGATCAGCAGACCGAGCAGCAGCGGAACGACGTTGACCTTCTTCTTGCCGATCAGCCAGTAGCACAAAAGGACCAGGCAGAGCGGCAGGATCTTGGGGCAAACGGTGTCGAAGAGAGCCTGAACCATAGTGGGGTCGCCACCGGCGGCGTTGGGAATGGTGAGCGCGGTCGTGAGGTTCACGTTGAACGCGGTCATGGCGCCGATGGCGGCGAGTCCGATCACGGAGGCGGCATAGGAGATCTTCTCCATGATGCCGGAGGACTCCGCCTGCTCGAGCAGCTTGGTGCCCATCCGGTAGCCGCTCTTGAGGGTCACCCAGCGGGTGATAAGCTGGGGGATGTTGAAGATCAGCATGAACAGGATGGGGCCGGCGATGTTGCCCGCGGACGCCATGGAGATGACCACGGCGGTGGCGATGACGCGCAGCGTGGCATGGAACACCGTGTCGCCGATGGCGGAGAGCGGTCCCATGAGGGCGGTCTTGATGCCCGTGATGGTCGAGGTGTCGAAGTCGGGATCCTGGGCGTTCTGCTCCTCCATGGCGAGGACGACGCCGAGCGGCAGGCCGCCCACGTACGGGGTCACGTTGAAGTACTCGCTCATGTGGCGGGTATAGGCCTCGACGCGTTTCTCCTTGTTGTCGGCGTAGATCTTCTTGAGGGCGGGGATCATCGCGTAGGTGAAGCCCGCGTGCATCTGGCCGGGATAATCGTTCATGCCGTTGAGGTGGACATAGCGGCCGTAGATCTGACGAAGGTCGGCATCGGTGAGCTTGCCGGTCGTGGTCTCGTTAGAACTCATTGTCATCACCCATATCCACAGTCGAAGCGGCAGAAGTCTTCTCATCGCGGGCAAAGATGATGAGCGCGACGGCGAAGGTCGCCAGAAGCGTTACCGCGATGACGGGGAGCTGCAGGTAGGCAGCAAGAATGAAGCCGATGAAGAACCAGGGGGCAAGCTTCTTGTCCATGATCATCGTGAGCAGGAGCGCGAAGCCCACGGCGGGAAGCAGGTTGCCGCCGGAAGCGAGGCCGTTGATGACCTGCGTGGGGATGGCGGCGACGGCCGCCTCGAGCGCGGAGCTGCCGAAGAAGACGCCCAGAAAGCCGATGAGGAAGTACAGGCCGAAAGTTCCGATCCAGCTGCCGGCCCAGAAGAGCGCACGGGCGGCCTTGTCGTTATCCTTCGCGAGCTGCGCCTTCATGGCCTCGGCGAAAGCGTTGTTGATGAACTTGCAGAGCACGAACGCGAAGCCGCCCAGGAGCGCCAGCGGCACGGCGAACGCGGTACCCACGGCCGCGCCGGCGCCGGTGATGATGGCGAACGCAGTCGAAACGCCCGCAGCGGTACCGCCATCGGGCGAGACGGCCGCCCCGACGGGGAACGAACCCAAAAAGACGATCTCCAGCGTGGCTCCGATGATCGTACCCGTCACGGGATCGCCTAGGACAAGGCCCATGAGGGCGCCTTCGACGATCGGTCGATTGAGCATGTTGTAGCCGAAGAAGTAATCCATCTTCGAGATTCCGACCACGAGGCCGGCAAGCAGAGCTTGAATCAGCATCAACATTCACATCCTCTCAAGGTTGTCAGTGCGCGCGAGAGCACGTCCCGCGGCCTTTCGAAATATGAGGGCTTGGTCATTTCCAGCGCCGCGTCCCCCGTGTAGCCGGCGCATGCAAACCGGCGCAACAGGTCTTGCGGGTCCAGACCGCCCAGCCGGTCCCCCCAGGCCAGATGGGCGAATATGTCGCGGTTGAGGTTCGTGAGGTGCACGTACCCCAACTCGCTACCGAAACGGGACAGGTACGCGTCGATGTCCTCGCCGTTGCGGACGACGGTACCCGTGTCGATGGTTGCGCCAAGATTCGGCTCGCCCACATCCGAAAGCGCGGCACCCAGTGATTCCAAGCTCGTGACCAGGCGGTACGGCTTGTCCACCAGGGTTTCCAAGGCGACGGTCAATCCCTCTTCCGCCGCCGCGCGGCAAATCTTGCCGAGCATGGAGACCATGGCGTCCCACGCGCGATCCCGATCGGCATCGAAGGGAAACCAGCCCGCGTTGAGCGAGATGCGCTCCGCCCCGAGCGTTGCCGCCAGGCGCACGATCTGCCGGTAGTAGCAAAGCGTGAGACGCCGGATCTCCCCGTCTTGAGACGCCACGTTGTAGGCTTTCGGATTGCCCTGCTCGGGCGTGAGCGTCACGGCACGCAGCCCGTGCCGGCGCATGCCCCGCGCAACCTCATCGGCGTTGTACGCCCCGTGGGCGTCGATGTTCACGTGGTTGTTGCACAGCCACAGGTCGACATCGCGCACCCCCAGAGCGCTCACGTCCTCGAGGAACTCCTCGAAGCTCCAGTAGCGCCAAATCTGGTTGGTCGGGAGCATGCGCATGGGAATCGAGCCCCTAGGCCTTGTCGACGCAGCCGAACACGTTCATGTAGTGCATGAGCGCGCTCTTGTAGGCCTCGGCACCGAAGAGGTCGTACTGCCAGGAGCTGATCTTCTTCTTGTCCGGGTCGACGTCCGGCGCGTAATCGGCCTCGATCTGGTCCTTGACGGCCATGTTGGAGGCCTGCGAGAGATCGGTCCAGAGGTTCACCTTCTGGATGCCGCACTCGATGGCATGTGCGATGAGATCGTCGCCGGTGCCGGAGCCGCCATGCAGGACCAGCGGGACGTCGACGCTCTCGGCGATGGTCTTGAGCAGGTCGAACTCCAGGTGCGGAGTCCCCTTGTAGGCGCCATGGCTGGTGCCCACGGCGACCGCCAGGCAATCCACGCCGGTGGCCTCGACGAACGCCGCGGCCTCCTCGGGATGGGTGAGACCGGCATCACGGGTCTCGGCGTACTCGTTGCCCTGACCCACATGCCCAAGCTCGGCCTCGACGGACATGCCCACAGCATGCGCGATCTTGACGACTTCGCAGGACTCCTCGACGTTCTGCTCGTACGGCAGCGTGGAGCGATCGACCATGACCGAGGAGAAGCCGGAACGGACGGCACGGATAATATGCTCAAAAGGACCACCGTGATCGAGGTTCAGCGCAAAGGGAACCTGCGGGAAGCGGCGCTCGTAGAAGCGAGCGAGCTCACCCATCTCCTCGATGCCGAACACGCCGGGAACTCCCAGGATAACTGGCGAATTGAGCTCTGCGGCCGCCTGAAGGCACGCTTCCATGGTGAAACGGCTGTACACGTTGGGGGCGGGAATGCCGTATCCGCCCTTCTTGGCCTCCTGCAAAAGCTCATGCATCGGCTGTAACATAATGAATACCCTCTTCCTGTTATGACGCCCTCGCGTCGCTTATCGGTACAGTTCCTTCTTCTCGGTGGGAACCTGACGAATCTCGAGTTCGATTCCGCGTCCGGCCAGCTCGTGCAGCATTTCCTCTTCCTCGGGAAGCAGGAAAATCGCCTGAGCGACCTGACGGGACCCTTCGCGGTTCTTGATGCCGCCAAGGTTGACGCTCTCGATCTGCGGGCATGCATCGCAGATACGCTTGGCATCGGCAACGCTGCCGGTGACGATGAACAGCTTGTATTTATCGGTGACACCGCTGTTGAGCGCCTTGATGCTGTCGTCGATCGTCTTGATGACGAGCTTCACGCCCTGGGGCTTTGCCAGACGCAGCGTCGTCATCTTGAGGCTGTTCGTGGCGGCATCGTCGTCGGCGACCAGAATGCAGTCCGCGCCGATCGTCTTCGTCCACGAGAAGGCGACCTGACCATGCAGCAAGCGATGGTCGATACGTACGAGCTCGATCACTTTCCGGCTCCTTTCGTTTGCTTAAAACTCTTCCGCTTCGTCCTGCGCCGCACCGTTCGCCAAATCGGTGCAAAGGACGATGTGCTCCTTGGCGCGCTCCACGATGCGGGGAAGCTCTGCCGCCAGGCTCTCAGCCGGGCATGCAGCGACCTCGATTAGAAGAGCGAGATTGAGGCCAGTCACCAAGTGAAAGCTGTACGTGTCCAGCAGGCCCATGAACTCGTTGTTCACCGAGCCACCGAGAACGTCCGTCATAACGACCAGCTCGGAGTTCTCATAATCGTGTTCAGCGACGATCCTCTTGAACTCCTCGGAGTAATCCATCGACGGATCCACGTACGCCGTCACATATTCCACGGGCACCGCATCGCCGAAAATCATGTTGAGCGATGTCTTGATGCCCTTGGAAAACTCGCCATGCGTGGCAATCACAATCCGTTTGTCCAACCTGTTCACCTCCTCAACTGCTCGCCGTCCCCGCGTGGGCAGCCTCGGCTGCTCACGTTTTATCTGTAACGTAATATACGTCTATTACGTCCTAGATGTTTTGTGGTTGTATGCTACGCCGCGAACGGTTGCATCGACTCGCCGAACGGTTCACGACAACTCGCTGGGCTCATTGCGGCGGCATTCGCAAAAGCGCCCGACGGTGAAAACGCGCACAGACAAGATGCCGATGCCCCCGTAAAGGAGGTAACTTCGCTCGAAGCAGTTAACAGAGAGCTCTACTGACACGTCGTCATATGGCGCGATTAACATGGATCCGCATGTGATGCAAAACGGGTGCCGCGGCCCGACCTCGAAGATCGCCCGCGGCACCCGTCTTGCTCAAACATCTAGGGGCGCACATGTGTCATTCGTCTCTGCGCGCCAGAAGAGGCAGCACTTTAGCACGCATCGATGCAAATCTCGTTTATCAAACGCGGCCTACAGCATGCAGCCCTGCAAACTCTTTGACATGCGGACACGTTTTCTATCTGCAAGCCGATTCGACGGCAATTGGCCTAACCACAGGTTCAGGCCAGTCGAGGTAATCGACAGGATCCAGAATCGGTTCTAAATATCGTCAGGGCCACACGGATGCATCGCGATGCAAAGCGGGTCTTTCGCTTGAGGGGATGCGGCAAAATCCTGAAGCGCGCCGTGCCAAAAGGGTACGTCCCCTTTGGCACGGACCTGTCCCCTTTGGCGCGCCCGTAGGCCCGAGACGCTACAGCTGCACGTCCGGGTCGAGGCTTTGCGCGCTCACGCGCATCTCGTTCGCCAGCGCCAGGAACGCGTCGAGGGCGGCCTCGTCCACCGAGCCGTCCGTCACGGCCTCGCGCAGCGCGCAACCCGGCTCATGCGTGTGGGTGCAATCGCGGAACCGGCAGGACCGGGACGCCTCGACGATCGCGGGGAACGTCTGGGCGAGCCCTCGTTCGTGGCCGACGAGCGGCAGGCTCCTCAATCCCGGTGCATCGGCGACCACCCCGCAGGGCGCAGGCAGCGCCACCATGACGCGCGCCACCGTCGTGTGGCGGCCCATGTCGTCGCGCTCGCGCACGCCGCCGGTCTCGAGCGCCTCGTGGCCCAGCAGCGCGTTGAGCAGCGTCGACTTGCCGGCCCCGGATTCCCCCAGGATCATCGCGCAGGACCCGGCGGGAATGCTCGCGCGCACCTCGTCCAAGCCGGAGCCGGTCGCCGCGGACGTCGCGATGATACGGACGCCTTCCCCCACAACGCGCGCCACCTCGCCGCGCAAACGCTCGACCTCCGTCGAGCCCACGCGATCGGACTTGGTGAACACGACGACGGGTTCGGCCCCGCAATCGTTCACGAGCACGAGCGAGCGGGCGATACGGTCGATCATCGGCGCATCGGAACGGTCGGCGCCGAGTGGCTGCACGATGAAGATCGTATCGACGTTCGCCGCGAGGACCTGGCGCTCGCCGCGGTTCTTCCCGCGCCAGCGCGCAAACGAGGTCCGTCGCGGTAGCACGCACTCGATGACCCCCATGTCGTGGCCGTCCGGCACGCGGACCGCCACGGCGTCGCCCACGGCCGGCAGCAGGCGCTCCTCCTCACCGCGCGTCTTCGCGAAGGTCACCGCGTGCTCCGCGCGAAACGTCGCGCCCTCGGTTGCCACCAGGGGGAAGCCTCGATCCAGGCGCACCACGAACCCCATGCAAAGCTCCTCCGCCGAGACGGGGTCGGAAGCGGCCGCCTCCTCGACATACGAGCGAAACGCGGCGCGCTGGCGGTCATCGGACTTGAGGTCCGCAAACGACGGGACATCCTTCAGGGTGTCCAGGCACGGCAGGTCGCGGGCAAGCTCTGAGACGTCGCGCGCGGCGGCGACCTCGCGGCGGCGACGCACCCTCTGCTTCGTCTTGCCCTTTGCCTTGGCCTTTCCCATGCGGACCCCTCTCTGATCAGACGAAGCCCAGTGTAGCGCAAGGAAAGCGCCGGTGCGCTCTAAGCGCCCGCCTCGACCGCCGTGCCCAGCATGTAGTCGGCCATCGCGCGGGCGGTCTCCTTGGCCGCCGCCACAGCATGGACGACCGTGTTCGACCCGGTGACCGCATCGCCCGCTGCAAACACCCCGTCAACCGTCGTCATGCCGCGCTCATCGACCATCAAAAGCCCGTCCTCAGCGCATTCGAGGCCCGGCGTCGTGAGCGCGAGCTTGTTCTTCGGGCCCTGGCTGATGGCGATGACCGTCGAGTCGGCCGGCGCGAGCACGGGCTCCGGACTCGTCCCCAGCACGGCCCCCGCCTCGTCGTACTCCGTCACCTCGAACAGGGGGGCCGCGTCCGTCAGCTCGACTATGCGATGCCCGTAGACGATCTCCGCACCTTCGAGCCGAGCGTAATCGAGCTCCTCGGTGCTCGCGTGCACCTCGCGCGTCCGGGCGTAGAGCCGCACGCGCCGCGCTCCGTGGCGGAGCGCCGTCCGCGCGACATCCATGGCGGTGTTGCCCACGCCGACCACCGCGACCGTCTCCCCCAGCTCGAATGCGTCGGGATTCCCCAGATGGTCCATCGCGAAGTGCACGTTCGCAAGGGGCTCCCCGCGCATGCCGAGCGTGCGCGGGCGCCAGACGCCCGTCCCCACGAAGATCGCCTCGTAGCCGTCCCGCATCAGGTCCCCGATCTCGAGGGCGCCGCCGATCGTGGTGCTTGCGCGGAACTTCACGCCCATCTCCGCAAGCCGGCGGGCGATGCGGTCGAGGACCGTCCGAGGCAGGCGGAACTCGGGGATGCCGTGGCGCATGACGCCGCCGAGCTTATCCTTGGAATCGAAGATCATGACCGCGAATCCCTCGCGAGCCAGCACGGTTGCCACGGCTATTCCTGCGGGACCGCCGCCGATCACCGCCGCGCGGTGTCCGTTCGACGGCCTGCACTCGATCGCCATGCGATCGAGGTAGAGGTCGGACACGAACGACTCGATGCTGCTGAAGTGCACCGGCACATCCTTGATACCGCGCACGCAGTGCCCCTCGCACTGCTTTTCATGGCAGCACACGAGCGAGCAGACCAGCGAAAGCGGGTTGCTGTCGAACAGCATCTTTCCGGCCGTCTCCATATCCCCTTGCTTGAAGAGCCGGATCACCTCGGGGATGTTCGTGGAGATCGGGCAGCCCTCCACGCATCGAGGCCGCTTGCACCCCAGGCACCGATGTGCCTCTTCGACGATATGGACCGCCATCTACGCATCACTCCTTAGAATATCCGGAGCATTTCGACCGTCATTTACTTTCGTATTAGGAAGTGATAGTTGCGAAGCACGAGTGGGCGCCGTACGTTAGCTGTTCTGTCCATCTTGCAGCACGGGCTCATCGGGACCCCGGTCGCTCACCCCATGGATCGTGCGCCCCGCATGCGATACACAAAAAGCTACAAGAAGCGATACATCTCGTCTCGCTGAAGGCTGGGCACAGACGCTCGGCGGGCCTTCAGAGCTGCCCTCTCAAAAAGCATGGCTTGCGGGACGGTTAGGTACCTCAATCTGGTACCTAACCGTCCCGCAAGCCATGCTTTTACATTTTCTATGGGCGCACGGACCTTCGGTGCGCGCCTTTCGTCCTCAACACGAAGACCCGTCCGCAGCCCGAACGTGCACTCGTCGCCAAACGCTTACGTGCCGCATGCCATCGACACGCATAAAGAGAGGGGCACGGATGCACCGTGCCCCTCTCGAAAGACCGTTGCGGCCCTGTCGATGCGAACGCCTACGCGTCCTTCTCGACCTTGCGCATGATGGCCTTGTAAACCTCCATGATCGGGATGATCAGGAACGCCAAGCCCAGAGCGGTCAGCAGCGCGTGGACCGGCAGCGGCATGAAGCCGAAGACCTCAGCCAGGAAGTCGACCTCGACCGGCACGACGGTCAGCGCCAGGGCGAGAGCGGCGGCGCCCCACAGCCACTTGTTCTGCGTCTTCATGGAGAAGATGGAGGCGCGGCGGCTGCGCATGTTGAAGGAGTGGAAGATCTCGACCATGGACAGGGTGATGAAGGCCATGGTGACGCCCTCGGCATCGGCGGTGCCGGCGATCATGTCGGCGATGTCGATGTAGCCCATGTCGAAGTACACGCCGGCGAAGAAGGACGCGAGCACCAGCAGGGTGATGATGACGCCCTGGAACGCGATGTCGAGGCCCATGCCGCCGGCGAAGACGCCGTCGGAGGCGTTACGGGGCTTGCGCTTCATGACGTCGCCCTCGGCCTCCTCCATGCCGAGCGCGAGCGCGGGCAGGGAGTCGGTGATGAGGTTGATCCACAGCAGCTGGACCGGCTGGAAGATGGTGAAGCCGATCAGCGTCGCCACGAACACCGAGAGGACCTCGGCGATGTTGGCGGACAGCAGGAACTGGATGACCTTGCGGATGTTGTCGTAGATACGACGGCCTTCCTCCACCGCGTTGATGATGGTGGCGAAGTTGTCGTCCGCGAGGACCATGTCGGCGACGTTCTTGGTGACGTCGGTGCCGGTGATACCCATGCCCACGCCGATGTCGGCGCGCTTGATGGACGGGGCGTCGTTGACGCCGTCGCCGGTCATGGCGACGATGTTGCCCAGGTTCTTCCAGGCGTCGACGATGCGGGCCTTGTGCTCGGGCTGGACGCGGGCGTAGACGGAGATGTCCTTGACGCGGGTCTTGAACTCCTCGTCGGAAATCTTGTCGAGCTGGGCACCGGTGATTGCCTGGGAGGCGTCGGAAACGATGCCCAGGTCCTTGGCGATTGCCACGGCGGTATCGATGTGGTCGCCGGTGATCATGACGGCGCGAATACCGGCCTCCTTGGCCTCCGCGATAGCAGCGGTGACCTCGGGGCGGACCGGGTCGATCATGCCGGACAGGCCGCAGAACACCAGGTCGTGCTCGAGGGCCTCGGGGCTAAAATCGGTGGGGGCGACGTCATAGGTACGGTTGGCAAGAGCCAAGACGCGCAGGGCCTGGTCGGCCATGGCCTTGTTGGCGGTCAGGATCTCGTTGCGGCGCTCATCGGTCATGGGGACGATCTTATCGCCCTCGAACACGTGAGTGCACAGGCCGATGACGACGTCGGGAGCGCCCTTGGTGAACTGCTCGAAATCGCCATTGACGTCCTTGACCACGACGGACATCATCTTGCGGCCGGAATCGAACGGGGCCTCGCCCACGCGCGGGTGCTCGACGTCGAGCCCCTGCATGCCAGCCTTGGCTGCATCGTTGACCAGGGCGCACTCGGTGGGCTCGCCGACAGCCTCGCCCTTCTCCTCATCCCACTTGGCGTCGCAGCACAGCGCCATGCCGGCGAGGAACTTCTCCTCGGAGGCGGCGAGCTCGTGCTTGACGACGGTCATCTTGTTCTGGGTGAGGGTGCCGGTCTTGTCGGAGCAGATGATCTGGGTGCAGCCGAGGGTCTCGACGGCGGTCATCTTGCGGATGATGGCCTGGCGCTTGGACATCTTGGTGACGCCCATGGACAGCACGATCGTGACGACGGCGACGAGGCCCTCGGGGATGGCGGCGACAGCCAGGGACACAGCGACCATGAAGGTGTCGAGCAGCATGGCCGGGTTGGAGCCCAGCTCGCCGAAGTGGCGGAAGATGTCGACGGCGAAGATGATCACGCAGATGGCGAGGACGAGCTTGGTGAGGATGCCGGAGAGCTCGTTGAGCTTCATCTGGAGCGGGGTGAGCTCCTTCTTGGCGTTGGTGAGCGCCGTGGCGATCTTGCCCATCTCGGTCTTCATGCCGGTGCCCACCACGACGGCGCGGCCGCGGCCGTACACGACGGTGGAACCCATGTAGCACATGTTCTTGCGGTCGCCCAGCGGCACGTCGTCCGCATCGGCGGCAAGCGTGATCTGCTCGGCGTGCTTCTCCACGGGGACGGACTCGCCGGTGAGGGCGGCCTCCTCGATCTTCATGGAGGCACTCTCGATCACGCGGCAGTCCGCCGGGACCGAGTCCCCCGCCTCGAGCAGGACGACGTCGCCGGGAACCAGCTCGGAGCTGGGCAGCTGCACGAGCTTACCGTCGCGGATGACCTTGGACTGGGCGGCGCTCATCTCCTGCAGCGCCTCGAGCGCCTGCTCGGACTTGGCCTCCTGGACCACGCCGAGCACCGAGTTCAGGATGACGACGGACAGGATGATGGCGGCATCGGCCCACTCGGGCTCGCCCTGGATGAAGCCGGTGATGACCGAGATGGCGGCCGCGACGAGCAGCATGATGACCATGGGGTCGGCCATCTGCTCGAAGAAGCGCTTCCACATGGGAGTCTTCTCTTCTTCCTCGAGCTTGTTGGGACCCACGCTGGCGAGACGCGCAGCGGCCTCAGCTGCCGACAATCCCGCCTCGGCGTTCGAGGACTGCGCATCGAGCACGTCCTCGACCGAAGCCAGGTACTCCTTTTCCATAGACAAATCCCTTCTGGAGTATCTCCCCTTGAGATGCGGTGCCCCGCACCCCATTCCAACAGTCTGACACCCGATTATAATTCCCACCTTGGGGCAAGGGCTTGTCACGATGGTATATCGTACCCAACTCGACGTGGGGTTTTCCCGGTATTGGCCAATTTCTTCAGAATCATCCATGACGGTTCGTCATGCCAACGTTTTACTGCAAGCGGCGCGAATCTCGCGACGAGCGGGACATCCCGACCCCTGACCCCATTCGCAGCGGCCGTGAACGGACCCCGTTCGAAACCATTCGTCAACGCTCTTATTTCGGCGCGCGGTAATGCTGTGGAAACAGGGCGCTCTGAAACGGATACTCCACAACGCGGCGCCGCTTCCCTATCATGGTTGTATGTGAACGCTCATCCGAGATGCGGGCGCCCATACGGAGCGCACGCGTGCGCGGATTCACGCCGCACCCCGTTTGAGTTTGCACTATAATCCCAGCAGTAATTCGTTTTACCACCCTGTTCGTCCGTGCCTTAAACAACAGATGGAGGTCTGAATGTACAAGCGCACTAAGATCGTATGCACCATGGGTCCCGCCTGCGACAACGACGAGACGATCCGCGAGATGATCGAGGCGGGTATGAACGTCGCCCGCTTCAACTTCTCGCACGGCTCCTATGAGGAGCACCAGGGTCGCATCGAGCGCGTCCGCCGCATCGCCCGCGAGCTCGGCCGCCCCGTCGGCATCCTGCTCGACACCAAGGGCCCCGAGGTCCGCACCGGCCTGCTCGAGGGCCATCAGAAGGTCACTGTGAACGCCGGCGACAAGATCGTCGTCACCGCCCAACCCACCTCTGAGGACTGGCTCGGCAACGCCTCGCACATCTCCCTCGACTACCTCGACCTTCCGTCCGAGGCCGAGGCCGGCTCCATCATCCTGATCGACGACGGCCTCGTCGGCCTCAAGGTCGAGTCCATCGATGGCCAGGACATGCACTGCGTCGTCATGAACAACGGCGTCATCGGCGAGCGCAAGGGCGTCAACATCCCCAACGTCGACATCTCGCTGCCCGCCGTCACCGAGCGCGACCGCGCCGACATCCTGTTCGGCCTCACCCAGAACATCGACTACATCGCCGCATCCTTCATCCGCAACGGCAAGGCCGTCGACGAGATCCGCGACCTGTGCCGCCTCAACGGCGGCGAGCACGTCTCGATCTTCCCCAAGATCGAGTGCGCCCTCGGCGTCGAGAAGTTCGACGAGATCCTCGAGGCCTCCGACGGCATCATGGTCGCCCGCGGCGACCTGGGCATCGAGATCGCCCCGGAGCTCGTCCCGCATGTCCAGAAGGAGATCATCGCCAAGTGCAACGCGGCCTACAAGCCCGTCATCACCGCGACCCAGATGCTCGACTCCATGCAGCACAACCCGCGCCCGACGCGCGCCGAGGTGGCCGACGTCGCCAACGCCATCTACGACGGCACCGACGCCGTCATGCTCTCCGGTGAGACCGCTGCCGGCAAGTACCCCGTCGAGGCCGTGAAGATGCAGGCCAGCATCGCCGCCGAGACCGAGAAGTACCTTCCCGAGCACGCCCCCCTCAAGATGCCCGAGAACGCGCACGGCACGCGCGTCATCAACAACGTCGTGGGCATGTCCGCGGTGAACATGGCCGCCACGGTGGGCGCCAAGTGCATCACCGTCCCCACCACCACCGGCCGCACCGCGCGCCTGATCTCCCACTTCCGTCCCAAGATGCCCATCCTGGCGTTCTCCCGCCACGACTGGGCCGTCCAGCAGATGATCATGTACTGGGGCGTGGAGCCGCACCTTGCCGCTATCACCCAGGGCACCGTCAACGGCACCATCATGAAGTCCATCGAGACCGCCAAGGGGCTCGGCTTCGTGCAGGAGGGCGACCTCACCGTCGCCACCGCCGGCGATCCCCGCATGTCCGTCCAGCTCGACGGCAAGGCGACCTCCACGAACGTCGCCTACGTGGCCCAGGTTCGCTAGCCGCGACCCGATCGCCCAGGCGCATCCATCCCCGGCCGGCTTGCCCGACCGGGGATTTTTTTGTCTTTCCAAGCATGCACGCAGGCGCCCTGTATTCCCAGATGACGGGGCGTCAACCAGATCGTTCAGGTGCGGCAAGTTGGACAGCCACGGTTTCGCACGCGAGACCGTAGTGAGATGCGGCGCCTGGAGGCGTCAGACCGCCCCTAGCGGCACCGACGGAACGCAGGGGGGCAAGCACCGCGAATCGGCCTGAATAGCACCGCTCGCAGAATCCGCGAAAGCGAGGCCGGGGACGAGCGGCCCGAGCCCGTCCTCCGCAGCCGCCTTGATGCGGTCCGGGGACTTAAACCACGTTCCTCCGGCTCATCTCACCTTTGCATAGGATGGACTTGCTGCAAAATGACGGATATGTTGGCCTCGTTTCGCACAGTGCGCGAAACGGTCAGATTCATCAAAGGGTTATCTGGGGTTTTGTCCGTCCTGGGGAGCTTTTATATGCTAGTCGGTGCATATCATTCTACAAAACCGACATTATGCAGCAATTCAATCAGGCGGGCATCTGTCTGTCCTCGCGATCGCATCAAAAGAAGACGTGCTCGAATGATGTTCTGTTAACGGGATCCTATACACCCTCGTTGGTCTTCCCCGCGTGCTGTTACGCCCCTCGCTCGCCGAGGTCGCGCAACCCGCCGCATCGTGCTGCCTCATAAGCTGCTCGCGTTGACGTGGTCACCCCCCAGCGCACCCGCAAGTCTTGCGTCGTCACCTCGCCCGTGCCCTCATGTCTTCGGGAAACCGCACAGACAGACCTGGCCGCCACCCCGACTGGAAGGCGCATCAAGGAAAAGCTCTTTGGGTGATACAGGCCGTCGCACTCGGGAGCAAACACAACAATCAGCCAGCAAAAGCAATGGGGTCCGCACGGCTCGAAAGAACCGTGCGGACCCCATAATCTGTGATTCAATCCGCGCGCTCTCGCGCGGAAGGATACGCTAGCCGCGCTTGAGCCCGCCGCGCTCGTCGATGGCGGCCCAGAAGTCAGCCGCGAAGCGCGGGTCGGCGGCGGCCATGAGGGCGTTTGTGGCCATCCAGCCGGAGGGCGTACCGGTGTCGAAGCCCTCGAGCGGATCGATGACGACGGCGTACATGGCCTCGCGCTCGAGGCTGCGCGCCATGGCGTCGGTCAGCTGGACCTCGCCACCCTTACCGGGCTCCTGGTCGGCCAGCAGATCCATGACCAGCGGGGAGAGCAGGTAGCGGCCCACGATGTAAAGGTTGGAGGGCGCCTCCTCGGCGGAAGGCTTCTCGACCAGGCCGGAGACTCGCCACACGGCGCCCGGCTCCTCGTCGGCGGCGGACTCGCTGCCGCACAGGGACCCCACGCGCTCGCCGGCGATGACGCCGTAGCGGGAGACGTCCTCGGGCGCGCACGGGGCGACCGCGATCACGGACGCGCCGGCGTGGGCGCGGGAGACCTCGAGCATCTTCGTGCAGATGTCACGGGCCGGGACGACGTAGTCGCCCAGCAGGACGAGGAAGCTCTCGCCGGCCGCGGCGTCGGCGGCGGAGCGGATCGCATGGCCCAGGCCGCGCGGCTCGTACTGGTAGCGGAAGTCAACCGGCATGTCGCCGGCCGCGGCCACCGCGTCGGCGTAGGCGGACTTGCCGCGCTCGCGCAGTAGGCGCTCGAGGGAGCGGTCGGGCTGGAAGTAGGAAAGCAGCTCGGGCTTGCCGGGGGAAGTCACGATGATGGCCTCGTCGACCTCGGCGGGCTCGAGGGCCTCTTCGACGACGTACTGGATGACGGGCTTGTCGAGGACGGGGAGCATCTCTTTAGGGGTGCACTTCGTGGAGGGCAGGAAGCGGGTGCCCAGACCGGCTGCGGGGATGATGGCCTTCATGGGTGAGGATCCTTTCGGCGTTGCGGCGCTGTGGCCGAACTACATGACGACGCCCAGACACGGCGCCAAACATACGGGCAAAACTTTACGGCAAACGTGCGCAAAATGGGCCGTCAGCAGCCAATATGCGTGGGAACTGCGCAATTGCGAACACCGCGTCCGCCCAGACCCTGCGTCGGCGCATCAATCGAAGCGCGTCCGGAATCGCGGCACGAAAAAAAGGCGGGACCCACGAAGGGCCCCGCCTTGCGCACATGCGAAGATGCGAGCAGCCTGCAGGCGATGCGCCTGCGGAGAACTACTTGATGGTGACGGCAGCGCCGGCAGCCTCGAGCTTCTCCTTGGCGGCCTCGGCGTCCTCCTTCTTGACGCCCTCGAGGACGGCCTTGGGAGCGCCCTCGACGACCTCCTTGGCCTCCTTCAGGCCAAGGGAGGTGAGCTCACGGACAACCTTGATGACCTGGATCTTGTTGTCGCCGAAGCCCTCGAGCACGACGTCAAACTCGGTCTTCTCCTCGGCCTCCTCGGCAGCGGCAGCAGGGCCGGCGACGACGGCGGCGGGAGCGGCGGCGGAGACGCCGAAGGTCTCCTCGATGGCCTTGACGAGCTCGGAAGCCTCGAGCAGGGTCATTTCCTTCAGGGCCTCGATGATCTCATCGTTGGTAAGCTTAGCCATTTCTAAGTCCTTTCGGTTTCCCTACCGTACGGCAGGGAGATCACATGAATGAAAGGTGCGGATGCACCGGGGATGCGGCGACGGGCGCCGCGAGCGGCTGCTAGGCAGCCTTCTGCTCGGAGATCTGCTGGACCGTACGAGCAAGACCGCTGGAAACGCCATTGACGCAAACAGCGATGTCGCGGGCGAAGCCGTTGATGAGGCCGGCGATCTGGCCGAGAAGCTGATCCTTGGTGGGCAGCTCGGCGATAGCGTTGACCTCCTCGGCGGAAACCGCCTGACCGTCGGAGATACCGCCCTTGATCTCGAGAACACCCTTGGACTTCTTGGCGAACTCCTTGAGGGCCTTAGCGGCCTCCACGGGCTCGTTCTCGTAGAACACGTAGGCGACGGGACCGACGAGGATGTCGTCGATCTCCGGCTGATCCTGGTTCTTCAGAGCGATGCGGACGAGGTTGTTCTTGTACACCTTCATCTCGGCACCGGCCTCGCGAAGCTGATGACGCAGCTCCTCGGCCTGCTTGACGGTAAGACCGTTGTAGTTGACAACGAACACACCGGCGTTGGCCTCGACGCGAGACTCGATCTCTGCGACCTTGTCGATCTTGTACTGCTGTGGCATGAAATACACCTCCTTGTGTTTCTTCCCGGGCACGGCTCCCCTGCAAGAGTGACGGGGGCATGCCTGAAAAGAAAAGCCCCCGCGCTGCGAAGAGCGACGGGGGCGAGAAGACATATCTGCTCGACCACCTCGGCGGGCGGGTTTCCCCATTAAGCCTTGGGCTTAACGCCCGCAGCGCCTGCTGTCTCCGGCAGCGGATTCGTGCTTGAACCTTCGCCAGTATGCCCGTTGGATCAATACCAGTCAAGCAAGCAGCATTCTCCCCCACGTTTTGCGCACATACCGCGAGGTGCCCCGAGGGCTCAAACGATCGAAGCGGAGCTAAGGGCCCATCCGGGGCGCGTCGCCCATCCGCCGCACGCGCGGGCGCGACGTGCGCCACGCCCCTCGGTCGCAGCCACGAACCGAACGGATCCCGCCCCCGCTGCGCTCGGAGCCGGACCGAAGGTCCTCAGGCGTCCTTGTCGGACAGCCGCGCGACGAACGACGCGAGGCGGCGCAGGCCCTCGTCGAGATCCTCATCGGCCACGCAATACGACAAGCGCACATACCCTTCGCATCCGAAACACGTCCCAGGGACCAGCGCGACGCCCGCCTCCTCGATGGCGCGCTCGCAGAAGGCATCGGAAGGCAGGCCGAAGCGGCCGACGTTCGGAAACGCGTAGAACGCCCCCGCGGGCTCGACGAGCGGAAGCCCCATGTCTCGAAGGGCCGCCATCACACGCTCGCGGCGCGCCCGGTACGCCTCGAGCATCGGGGCGGGGTCGCACGTCAGCGCACACTCAGCCGCAGGCATCTCGAACGCGGGGACGGAGGAGACCGTGAACTGGTGGGCCTTGGCGATCTCCGACGCGACGTCGGCGCACGCGGCGACCCATCCCAAGCGCCACCCCGTCATCGCCCACGGCTTGGAGAAGCTGTCGACCACGACGATGCGGTCGCGCAGCTCGCCGTGGAGCGCCGCGAAGCGCGCGTAGCCCCCTGTGTACACGAGCCGGTTGTACACGTCGTCGCACACCACGTAGATCCCCGTCTCGGAGGCGAGGCGGGCGATCGCGTCCAGGGACCCCGTCGACAGCACGCATCCCGTCGGGTTGCCCGGCGAGCACAGCACGATCGCCTTCGTCGCAGGCGAGATGCGCCGCCGCAGGGCCGCCTCGTCGATTTGGAACCCATGGGGCTCGGTGTCGACCGGGACCGGGACCGCATGGTTCATGAGCGCGAGCGACTCGTACAGGCCGAACGCCGGAGTGAGGATCGCGACCTCGTCGCCCGGATTCAGCAGCGCGGCGAAGGTGGCGGCCAGCGCCTCGGTGGCCCCGCAGGTCACGACGACCTCATCCGGCTCGTACGCCAGGCCCGAAGCGGCCATGTAGCGCGCCAGGGCGCGCCGCAGCTCCGGCGTGCCGGCATTCGGAGGATAGTGGGTGGCACCCGAGGCGAGCGATAGGGCCGCGGCGTCGACGATCGGGGCCGGAGTCCCGAAATCCGGCTCCCCCAGGGCGAGCGCGATGCATCCCGGGCGCTGCGCAGCAAGGGCGTTGATGCGCCTGATGCCGGAGGGCCGAAGCGAGCCCAGCGCCGTGTTGAGTAGTTTTGGCATGTCGTGTCCCCCGCTTCCGCCGCTGTTCGTCGCAAGCAGCATACCGCAGGCGCACGGGCGCCAGGCGCTCTGTAACGCAGGCGAAACCCGGGGCCGGCGCACAAGCGGAACGGCGGCGCGACGCGGAGCCGCCTTAGCCACCGGTCCCGATGCGAGGCGCCCACATGACGGGCCCCACGCCGAGGCCTCGGTGTCCGAGCCCTGGTGTAAGCTGCTGTACGCAGGGTGCATGCATGCAGGAGAGGAAGGCTTGGCGCATGACCGACTCGACGTTCGGGCAAGACTCCGGCGAACAGCGCGTCGTGGCTTACGCCGCGTTCGATGCGGCGGGCGGCGACGCCGCGCGCAGGCTGTCCGAGGACTTCGCGCAGGCGCTTGCCGCCTACGAGGAGCTCTCGCGGCGCCAGCTCCCCCATCCGGCTCCGCGGCTCGCCGCCGAGCGGATCGAGCGCACGGAGGAGGCCGGGCAGACGACGAGCGCGCGGCCTGCGGAGACGCGGCCCCTGGAGCGCCTCGTCGTGATCGCGAGCGACCCCGATACCGCCCTGTCCGATACGGCGGCAGCGCTCACGCTCCTGGGACGGCGCGGCGAGCTGGGCGCCGACGCCCGCGTATGGGGCCTCGTGGCCAGCGAGCGCCATCGCCCCGACGACGCCGCGATCGCCCTCGAGACGCTCGGCGCGTCACTCGGCGGCGGGCGCGGCACGTGGATGGGCGGGGTCGCCCTCGGCGGCGGCCGCCTCGCCCTTCCCGCGGCGGGCAGGCCGCGCATGGGAAGGCTGCGCGAGCGCGCGAGCGTCGCCATCGACGGGCTCATCGGCGCCGTGCGCTGCGGCATCTCGCTCGACGAGGCAGCCCCGCTCTTTGGATTCGAGACCGAGCGCGGCGTGCTGGCCGCACCCATCGGCATCTCCAGAGCCGAGTACCTGGTGCGGGACCGCATGCTCCGCTGATTCCGCCCGTCCCGTGCCGGTAAAGCGTCGAGCCTCCGGTCGCGGACGGAAAATACGAACGCATGTTTGTATTGTGTGGTACGATGGAGGCTGCGACCGCGGGGAGAGGAGGGCGGCATGGCGGACATCCAGGGCATCATCGACCAGATCATGAACGACGAGCGCCTCAAGCGCAGCTCGCACTTCTCCGACACGGTCTTCGGCAGCGAGCCCATCCTCAAGACGGGACGCCAGATGTCGAGCTACCTCCCCGAACGCTACCGCGAGATGCGCGCCATCTCGCGCTGGCAGGAGGGCGCAGGCGGGCGGGCCGGCAGATGGCTCACCGAGGCGGAGCTCTTCGTGCGGCAGGCGGAGTTCATGGCCGATTTCGAGGATGACTGCCCCTATCGGGGCGATTTCGTCGCCTATTTCCCGACATACGGCTCGTTGAACGACCGGCAGCTGCGCGGGTACTTCACCTGGAGGGCACGCGTGCGATCCGGTGACGTTCCGCCTGCGCCCACCTCGTTCGCATATCTCTACCTGTACGAGCTCATCGCAGGCGTCGGCTACGAGGACCCGGCCGACGGGCTGCGCCTCATGCAGAGGTTCTGCGATGCCTTCAGCGCCCACGACCGCGCGATCCTTCGACTCGGCAGCGTCTGGATGCAAGACTTCGCCGTATACCACGCCCTCCCGGCCGATCTTTTGGGCAACACCCGCACCCTGCGGCACGACCGGGCGCTCGTCGAGCTCCGCCGCGCCACCGCCACGGCGCTCGACGCTCGGGCACATGCCGCCCGCGCCCTTGGGCGCAAAGCCCCCAAGGGCCTGCCCCTGCCCGCCCAGCAAGACCTCGAATCCGCGCTCATCGCGGCCCTCGACGAGCTCTCGAGCTATCGAATCTGCTCCGGGAAGCTCTACCGCGAACAACCCGAGGCCGTCGCCCACGTCGCAGGGTCGGTCTGGCTCCGTCTTGCCGACCACTATGCCCGGTCCCGCGCATCGGACGTGATCGAGCGCTTGTTCGGTTCGAGCGCCGAGCTTCCCTACACGATCTTCGCATCCGCCGTCTTCTTCGATCCGCTGCCCCACCCCGACAGCGTATACGAACTCGATCCAGTCCACCGCTACCGATGCCGCAACGGCCTTTGGACCTGCGAGCGCGTGCACGGGGCGGTCGGGCGCAGCTCCAAGCTCGGCAGCGTGCTGCGCGCGGTCGACGGAAGGCTGCGCGCCGCCGTCGGATTCGGCCATCCGCTCAAGGAGGAGAAGGTCCCCAAGTACCTAGCGGCCATCATCGACGCCGAGGCTGCGGCCTGGACCTCGTGGCACGAGGCGCATGCGCCCCGCCGCATCGCCATCGACCTCAGCCGCCTCGCCGGCATCCGGCGGACCGCGGAGGAGACGCGCGAGGCGCTGCTCGTCGATGAGGAACGCGAGGGCGCGGGGTCCATGCTCGACGCGGCCGACCGCGCTGGCGTCTCCTCCGATGGAGACGCGGCCGGACACGAGGCGGCAACGGATCCCGACCGCACGCAAACCGAGCCCACCGCGGCGGAGGGCGCAGACGGCCCGTTCGCGCCCGACGGCCCCGCACCGCTTCCCGCCGGCAGGACGAAGTCGCGCCCCGCCGCAACGGCACGCGACGACGCCGATGCGGCGGGGCGCGCGACCGATGCGCCGGCGTCCCTTGCACCCGCCGGGAATCACCCGCACGGCCCCACGCCGCACGGCCTCGACGGCCCGCAGGCCTCGTTCCTCCGCGCCCTGCTCAAAGGAGACCCGGAGCGCGTCGCCGAATCCGCCCGCGAGGCCGGAACCACGGTCGACCTGCTCGCCGACGCCGTCAACGAGGCGCTGTTCGACGCCCTCGGGGATACCGCCGTCGAGTTCGACGCTAACGGCCCGCATATCGTGGAAGATTACCGAGAAGATATAGAGGAGCTGCTCGCCCATGCCTGACACCGCCGTCACCTCCGGCCCGCGCGTCCCCAAGCGCGTGGCCGCGGTCATCCTCAACTCACTCAAGGGCGGCGTCGTGCCGCGCATCGGCCTGCCCTACATCACGGTCGGGCGCGAGGTCGAGATCCGTGCGTTGCTCACCGACCTCGACCTCATCTCCGAGGGCGGGGCGAGCTTCCGCTTCCTCGTCGGCCGCTACGGCGCGGGCAAGAGCTTCCTGCTGCAGACGATCCGGACCCACGCCATGGGCGAGGGGTTCGTCGTCGCCGACGCCGACCTCTCTCCCGAGCGTCGCCTCCAAGGCGGCCAAGGGCAGGGCCTTGCCACGTATCGGGAGCTCATCCGCAACCTCTCCACCAAAACGAGACCCGAGGGAGGCGCGCTCGGCCTCATCCTGGACCGCTGGGTCGCCTCCGCGCCTGCCGGGGACGAGGCCTCCGCACGGGCCTCCATCGCGCACCTTGAAGAGCTTGTTCACGGGTTCGACTTCGCGCGCATGCTGATGACCTACCGCACCGCCTCGATCGAGGGCGATGGCGAGCGGGCGTCGTGCGCGCTCCGCTGGCTGCGCGGCGAATACCGGACGAAGACCGAGGCGCGCGCCGACCTGGGCACCTCGACGATCATCGACGATGACAGCTGGTACGACTACATCAAGCTGTTCGCCGCGTTCCTCACCGGCGCGGGCTATCGGGGACTGCTCGTGCTGATCGACGAGCTCGTGAACCTGTACAAGATCCCCAACGCGATCACGCGCCAGTACAACTACGAGAAGATTCTCACCATGTACAACGACACCCTTCAAGGGAAGGCGCGGCATCTCGGCATCATCATGGGAGGGACGCCGACCTCCATCGAGGACCGCAGGCGCGGCGTCTTCAGCTACGAGGCGCTACGAAGCCGTCTCACGCAGGGGCGTTTCGCACGCGAGGACATGCGCGACATGCTCGCTCCCATCATCCGCCTGCATCCCTTGACCCATGAGGAGCTGCTCGTGCTCATCGAGAAGCTCGGGCAGATCCATGCCGGCTACTTCGGCTACACGTCGACCGTCACCGAAGAGGACCTTGCGGCGTTCCTGCAGATCGAATTCGGTCGCGTCGGCGCCGACACGCATCTCACGCCGCGCGAGGTGATCCGCGATTTCATCGAACTGCTCGACATCGCTTGCCAAAACCCCGACCTCGATATCTCCAAGCTCTTGCGCGACGAGGGAGCGCTCTCGGCCGGCGCCGACACCAAAGACCCGGACGACCCCGCGACAGCGTACGCGGAGTTCACCATCTAGCCTCAGGCGATACAGCGGGCGCCATGCGCAAGCGGGACCGCGGCGCCGCGACGAACGGCATCGCGCCCTATCGTCGCGTGAGCATCCGGCAAAGCAGCACGTCGCACACACCGCAAGCGCCCTGTCGCGGCCCGCTCGAAACGCCGCGGCGCCCCGCCGCGAACCCCGTGGCCCTGCACGCGAAACGGGGCCGGATGCCCTCTAACGAGCATCCGGCCCCGTCAAGTTCGGTCCGCTTCGAAGCGCCGAGCGGCTACCGCCTACTCCTCTGCGGGCTTCAGCGCCTCGAAGGACTCGGCCACCGCATCGCTCGTGTCGCGCTTGCCGTCCGCATCGCGCTCGAGCTCGTGGATCAGACTGCAATACGAGTTTTCCGGCGCCGTCTCGATGGGAGCCTTCTTGGCGTACACCTTGACCGCGCCCGCGGTCTTGGTGATGCCCTGAAGGGTGCCCGCACCGGCCACGCAACCGCCGGGGCACGCCATGCCCTCGAGCAGGTAACCGTCGTACTTGCCCTTCACGGCCGCCTTCATCATCTTGCGGCACTCGTTCAGGCCCTCCGCGCTGGCGACCTTGACCTCCATATCGGGATGGTCGCGATGGATCGCGTTGACGACGGCGTTCGCCACGCCGCCCGAAACGGCGAAGCCGCGGCCGTCGGCGCTCGCCACGTCGAAGTCGCTCGAGCCCTCACCGGCAAGCTGGGTGTAGTCGATGTCCTTGGCGGCCATCATGCCCGCCATCTCCTCGAAGGTGAGGACGAAATCGACCTCGGACTTCACGCTGCGGCGCATCGCCTCAAGCTTCTTCGCGGCGCACGGCCCGACGAACACGATCTTCGCCTTGGGATGCTGCTTGCGGATGAGGCGGGCGGTGAGCGTCATGGGCGTGAGGGCCATGGAGATGTTCTCGGCATGCTCCGGGAACTCCTTCTTGGCCATGACCGACCAGGCGGGGCAGCACGAGGTTCCCATGAACGGCATCTTCGCCGGAACCTCCTCGAGGAAGTCCTCCGCCTCCTGGACGGCGCAGAGGTCGGCGCCCAGCGCGACTTCCTCCATGCCGGTGAAACCGAGCTCCTTGAACGCCTGGCGCAGCTTGTCGACGTTGCCCTTGCCGCCGAACTGGCCGACGAAAGCCGGGGCGACCTCGGCGATGACCTCGTCCCCCTCGCGAATCGACTTGATCACCTGGAAGATCTGGCTCTTGTCGGCGATGGCGCCGAACGGGCAGTTCACGAGGCACTGGCCGCAGGATACGCACTTGTCGTAGTCGATCTTCGCGCGGCCCTGGTCGTCGGAGCCGATGGCCTTCATGCCGCAGGCCTCGGCGCAAGGGCGCGTGTGATGGTGGATTGCGGAGTACGGGCACACGTTGGCGCAGCGACCGCACTTGATGCACTTGGACTGGTCGATGACGGCGCGGCCGCCCTCGAAGGAGATGGCGCCCTTGGGGCAGATCTCGCGGCAGGGATGGGCAAGACAGCCCTGGCAAGCGTCGCTCACGCGGTAGACGTTGTCCTCGCATGCGTTGCAGGCGAAGTTGATGACGTTGATGAGCGGCGGCTCGTAATACGTCTCCGGCTTCGCGGCCTCGGCGACGCCCTCCGAAAGCTTCGCGGGCTTATCGACGCCCTGCAGCGGAAGGCCCATCGCCAGGCGGATGCGCTCGCCCACGATGGCGCGCTCCAAAAAGACGCTCTCGCGATAGGAGGCGACGTCGCCCTGGATGATCTGGTATGGCAGCTCGTCGACCCAGGAGTAGTCCTCCTCCTGGCATTCGTAAGCGAGGCGAGCGACCTCCTCGAACACGGTCCGGCGGATCTTCGTCACGTTGGTGTAGACGCCGCGCATGGTATTGCTCATGGTTTCTGTCCCCTCTCGGCAGGTATGTGCACCTCCATTCTAATGGCCCCCGGGCGACACGAGCGCTTGCGACGAACCAAGAACAGTAAAAAGATTCGACGTGTTGCGCCCGCGCCGCCGTGCGGGTGTATCGTTCACAATCGATATACCTACAACGCGAACGGGAGTCCTCATGAAGCACGCATCAACCGATTACACCGTCATTTCCCGACGCGGCGTCCTCGCCGCGGGACTCGCCGCCGTGGCGGGCGCCTCCGCGCTCGCGGGCTGCGGGGGCCATGCCGAGGCCGGCTCCGCACCTGCAGGCTCGGCGCCCTCCCATGCCAGCGCAACCGAGGTGCGGGTCGCATCGCTCAAAGGGCCGACCTCCATCGGACTCGTCTCCTTCATGGACCGCGCGAAGGACGCCGACGCGTTTGAGAACGGCTACACCTTCACCGTCGCCACCTCCGCCGACGAGATCCTCCCCTCCATGATCAAGGGCGACCTGGACATCTCACTCATCCCCGCAAACGCCGCATCGGTCCTCTACAACAAGACCGAAGGAGGGGTGCGCTGCCTCGACATCAACACGCTCGGCGTTCTCTCCGTCGTGACCGGCGATGCCTCCCTCACCGATTTCGAGCAGCTCGCGAACCGCACCGTGTACCTCACCGGCAAGGGCACCACGCCCGAGTACGCCATGAACTACCTGCTTGCCGCCGCAGGCATCGCCGACACCGTCACGCTCGAGTTCAAAAGCGAGGCGGCCGAGGTCGTGAGCGTGCTCGCCGCCGACGCCTCCGCCGTGGGCATCCTCCCGCAGCCCTTCGTGACCGCCGCGCTCGTCAAGAACCCCGCACTCTCGGCACCCATCGACCTCACCGACGTCTGGTCCGCCTACTCGGAGGACGGCAGCCGCATGGTGACCGGCGCCACCGTCGTTCGCGCCGCGTTCGCCGACGAGCACCCCGAGGCCGTCGAGGAGTTCCTCAAGGCCCAGAACGCCTCCGTGGACGCCGTGAACGACGATCCGTCCGCGGCGGCCCCGCTCGTCGTCGAGGCGGGCATCGTCGACGCCGAGCCGATCGCCGCCAAAGCGATCCCCGGATGCCACCTCGTCTGCATCACTGGGGATGACATGGCGGCCGCCCTCTCCGGCTACCTGCAGGTGCTGTCCGATGCCGATCCCTCCTCCGTGGGCGGCGCCCTCCCCGGCGAGGACTTCTACCTCGATCTCGACGCCTAGCATAAGGATCTTGTGATAGCCGTGCTCAACAGAACGACGACCGAAGCCCCGTCCTCCGGATCGAGCGCCCTCGCGCGCATCGGGTCCGTCGTGTTCTGGCTCGCCGTATGGCAAGGTGTGAGCATGCTGGTCGGCAGCTCGTTCATCCTGGCCGGCCCGCTCGACACCGCCGCCGCCCTGGCGCACCTCGTGCCCACCGGCTCCTTCTGGTCCCATGTCGCCTTCTCCGCGATGCACATCGTCGCGGGGACGGTGCTCGGCTACCTCGCCGCAAGCGCCTGCGCCTTGGCCGCTCACCGCCTTCACGCGGTCCGCCTCCTTCTGCGTCCCGCCATGGCGGCCATAAAGGGCACGCCCATCGCATGCATCGTCGTCATCCTGCTCATCTGGATCGGGTCGCGCAACGCCAGCACGGCCGCCGTGTTCCTGATGGTGCTTCCGGCGATCTATTTCCCCATGCTGGGTGCCCTGGACTCGGTCGATCCCCGCATGCGGGAGCTTGCCGACGTGTTCGGCATGCGGGGCGCGCGACGTGCGCTCGCCGTCGTCTGGCCCCATGTGCTTCCCTACCTGCGCGCCGCGAGTGAGACGGCGCTGTCCATGAGCTGGAAGGCCGGTGTCGCCGCCGAGCTGATCGGAACCCCCACGGGTTCCATCGGTGAGCGCATCTACCAAGCGAAGCTCCTGCTCGAGACTGCCGACCTCTTCGCATGGACCGTCACCGTCATCGCCGTCGCCTGGCTGCTCGAGCGCGTCGCGCTCATGCTGCTCGACGCGACATGGCCCGCCGCGGGAAGCCTGGCCGTCCGCCTCGCGCGCAGCCGCCGCAGCCTGACCGCGTCTCCCGCCGCCAGCGAGCGCGCGGCCATCCTCTCCACCTCCGAGCTCGTCGTCGGCCACGACGACCTCGCCGCCGCGGGCCCCTTCACCTTCACCGTGCGGGGCGGTGAGACCTTGGTCCTGATGGGTCCGTCCGGAGCAGGCAAGACGACGCTGCTCTCCACTATCGCGCGCCAATGCGAGCCCCGTTCCGGCGTGGTCCAACTCGCTGCCGAGACGAACCTATCCGCCGTCTTCCAGGACGCCCGCCTCATCGATCAGCTGAGCTGCCTGGACAACATACTCCTCGTCGCCCCAGGTTCGGACGCGTGCGCGTTGCTCGCCGAGCTCGGGCTTGCCGAGGTCGCCGGCCGGCCGGCGGACATGCTCTCGGGCGGCCAACGACGTCGCCTCGAACTCGCCCGCGCGCTTGCCGCGCCCGCGCAGCTCACGCTTCTCGATGAGCCGTTTACCGGCCTGGACGAAGGGGCTCGCGACCTCGCGCTCACCTTCCTCGACCGTCACCGAGGCGATCGCGCAATCGTGCTCTCGACGCACAACCCGCGGGACGCCGAGCGGCTTGGCGCTCGCATCCTCCGCATCTAGGCCATCTTGCGACGACGGCCGCGCCGCGGCGGGCGCACCCGTCGTCGCGGCGCGGCCGATGGAAAGGACGCGGCGTTCCGCGCGCCCCGCAGCGAGCGCTTCCAGCGCAAGCGCCGGATGCCCCATATGAAAAGAGGGCCACCCGAAGGGCAGCCCTCTTGCATACGAATGCTTCGCACTCGCGCCGGCGTATCCGCGCGGCGTCTACACCTTGAGGTAGCGACGCATCGCGATGGCGGAACCGAACAGGCCGATGACGACGCCGATGAGAATCAGCGCGCCATACGTCGCCAGGTACATGTTCAGCGGGATGGCGAACGTGAACAGGCTCATGGCGTTGGAAAGCGCGGGCATGCCGAAGTTGCGGATGAGCTCCAGCGCGCCGATGGAAAGCAGGGCACCCAGGAACGCCTGGATGACGCCCTCCGTGATGAAGGGTCCGCGAATGAAGCCGTTCGAAGCGCCCACCAGGCGCATGATGGCGATCTCGCGACGGCGCGCGGTGATGGAGAGTCGGATGGTGTTGTTGATGAAGATGAAAGCGATGAAGGTGAGCAGGGCGACGAGCACCACGGCACCGATGCGCACGTACGAGGTGAACTCGAAGAGGCGCGCGACCTCCTTCTGACCGTACAGGACGCCCGCCTCGACATCGGCGTCGACGTTGTCCTCGTTGACGTTGGCGTCGTCGACGATTTCGCGGAAGTCGGCATCGCTCTTGATCTTGGCGGCCGTGCTCTCGACCTGGGAGGGCTCGTCCATCTCGATCACGAACGAGCGCGGGAGCGGATTCTCGCCATCGAGGGCGGCAAGCGTGGCGTCGGCGTTGTTCGAGATGTTGTCCTTGTAGTCCTTAAGGGCATCGTCTTTCGTCTTGAAGGCGACGCTCTTGACGTTGTCCCAGCCCTCGAGCTTCTCCTGGAAGGCTTCGATGGCCTCGTCGGATGCGTCGTCAGCGATGAACGCCTGGATGGTGACCTGCTGCTCGACGGTACCGATCAGCGAGTTGACCATCGCGGAACCCACGATGAACAAACCGATGATGAACAGCGACAGAAAGATGGTGATGACGGCGCCGAGCGAGGTGCCCAGATTGCGGAAGAAGTGGCTGCCCGCCTCGCGGAGGGAATAGCCGAAGTTAGTGGGTGCCATACAGTCCGTAGCCTCCCCTCTCCTGGTCGCGAATGACGTGACCGGCCTCGAGCGCGATGACGCGGCGATGCATGGAGTCGACCATCTCGCGGTCGTGCGTCGCCACGATGACCGTGGTGCCGGTGCGGTTGATGCGCTCGAGCAGCTTCATGATGCCGAGCGAAATGGCGGGGTCGAGATTGCCCGTGGGCTCGTCGCAGATGAGCAGCGGCGGACGATTGACCATCGCGCGCGCCACGGCGACGCGCTGCTGCTCGCCACCGGAAAGCTGATCCGGCATGGAGTCCATCTGATCGGCGAGACCGACCAGGCGCAGCACCTCGGGAACCTGCGAGCGAATGACCGCGCGGGGCTTGCCGATGCACTCCAGGGCGAAGGCGACGTTCTCGTACGCTGTCTTGTTGGGAAGCAGCTTGAAGTCCTGGAACACGGTGCCGATCTGACGGCGCAGGAACGGGACCTTGCGATTCTTGATGCGCATGAGGTCCTGGCCCGCGACGAGCACGCGGCCGGACGTCGGCTTGACGTCGCGAACCATGGTGGAGAGAAGCGTGGTCTTGCCGGATCCGGAATGACCGACGAGGAAGACGAACTCGCCCGGATAGATCTCCAGGCTCACGTCGTCGAGCGCCGGCTTGTTCGGCTGGGCGGCATAGACCTTGGTGAGATGCTCCATCAGGATGACGGGCTCGACGCCGGCCTCACGCGCCATCTTCGCCCGGGATTCGCCCACCGGGGCGAACACCGAGGTGAAGTCGGGATTCTGCAGCGCGCTCTCGACCGCCTGAACCTGGCGCTGCTCGGATGCATCCGTCGAGGGAACCGCAGGGCCCGCATGCGTCATGAAGACGCCGGTGGTCGACGGCTCGGCGGGAGACGGAATGCTCGAAAGCGGAGAGGGGACCGCGGCGGCGGGGACCGACGCGGTCTCGGACGGGGCCGCGATCGGATCCGCACCAGGTGCGGGCGATGCCTTCGCGGGCGCGGATGCGAACTCATCCGCAGGCGTATAGGCAAAGGGATCGTGTGCATGCTGGGGAGCGGGAGCGAAAGCGCCCGTCTGCGAGGGTGTCTGTCCCTCGATGTCCGGAGCGACGGCATCCGGCGCGGACGCCTGGGGCGCCTGGGGCGCTGCCTGCTCGTCTCCGGGCTTACGGAAGTGGTTACCCACTGGTAGCTCCTTCGAGTCGTGCGTTTGAACTACATATACGCTCTGAATTTTAGCAGGATGATTCCCGCTGCACGAAAGCGACACGGAGCCATCGGGCGGCGCGTTCCGTGGCCCTGTGGACGCACCGAGCCAACGCCACCTCCTATCGATGCTCCACAGGAGCCGGCGGCTGAGGCTCCATCGGCGGCCGCATGCCGCCACGGCGTACGGAATGGCGCGGGAATCGCACGGATCCGACCATGCCCGCGAGCCTACAAAGATGCGACGCGCGATAGTCGCGAGGGGCATCTCGAGCTTTTTTTCATCCAAGACGACGAGTGAGGGAGGGGGACGCTGGTTATCTGCTATACTTTCACGCGCTGTCCCCATCGTCTAGCGGCCAAGGACGCCACCCTTTCAAGGTGGATATCACGGGTTCGAATCCCGTTGGGGGCACCATCGACCGTTCAAGCCCGGGCATCCCCTTGCGGACCCCGGGCTTTTTGCTGCCGCGCGCCGCAGATTCGGACCCGATGGGGTCGCGAGCCGTCAACCTCCCCCATCCCGCACGGACGCCCCGGCGCCCCAGGCAAGCTCCGGGAGATGGTTTTCCTCGAGAAGTTACCTAGATCTTACTTACTGTGAAGGATATTTGAACTTTTAGGAATCGTTCTCAATATGCTGCTTCGTCGCTTTCATTTGAGCATAATGAGGGTGTCACGACGCGGACGCATCCTCAGAAGTGCTACGCGCCAAATGCCATATGATCGGAGGATCAACATGAAGTTCGTTTGCCCCGTTTGCGGTTACGTTGAGGAGTTCGACGGCGAGGAGCTGCCCGCCGATTTCAAGTGCCCCCAGTGCGGCGTCTCTGGTGACCGCTTCACCAAGGTCGTCGAGGGCGAGATGAGCTGGGCCGCCGAGCACATCGTGGGCGTCGCTCACGAGGAGGGCGTGACCGAGGACATCATCGCCGATCTGCGCGCCAACTTCGAGGGCGAGTGCTCCGAGGTCGGTATGTACCTGGCCATGGCTCGCGTTGCCCATCGCGAGGGCTACCCCGAGATCGGCCTGTACTGGGAGAAGGCCGCGTACGAGGAGGCCGAGCATGCTTCCAAGTTCGCAGAGCTCCTGGGTGAGGTCGTGACCACCTCCACCAAGAAGAACCTCGAGATGCGCGTCGAGGCCGAAAACGGCGCCACCGCCGGCAAGTTCGACCTCGCCAAGCGCGCCAAGGCCGCTGGCCTGGACGCCATCCACGACACCGTGCACGAGATGGCTCGCGACGAGGCTCGTCACGGCAAGGCGTTCGCCGGCCTGCTGAAGCGCTACTTCGGCTAAGCCGAACTTGCGCCTTCTTCCTCTAGGCTTTGCAAAACGGGAGGTCTGCATCATGCAGGCCTCCCGTTCTTGTCTTGCCTGCAGTCTTCCCATGTCCCCTCCTGCAGCGAAGACCCCCGGTCTCAGCCTCAAAGATGAGAGGAGCCTCGCGCGTCGAGCACTCCAGATCGGTCAACCAGACTGGTTGACCGCCGATGCGCAGCGATCCCATGCTTACCACCGCGTCCGCCGCGACTCGTCGAGCAGCCTTGATCATTCTCGATAGTGTACAAACGACCCCGATCGCACCCGGTCTACACGGACGAGGGCTCGGCCTTGGTGGAAACCGACGGCAACGGTCCTCCGCCTCGCCGGCTCTCAGCCATCCCCCAGCCGCCCAATCGATCGAATAAGCCTTGCGCGGAGTAGATTCTGGCGCGCCGCAAACGAAGCGCTGCGAATCCTGAGCCGTATGCCCATCGCGCGCACGAGATCTGAAATCAGTTGCTGGAACAGGTGATCCTGAGCAACATCTTCGTACCATACGTTCATGATCGTCATTCCGGTCCCAACAATCTTATTCTGACGACGGTCGTCCCGACCGGCCTGCTCGACAGCATGGAATGCGCGACCTTTGTACTCAAGACCTACGCCAACTTCGGGAAATGCGATATCGACATAACGCTGGCCATCCGCGGTGAGTACGCGATGATTGAGCGACACGGGCCCGAAACCGTATCCGCCCAGCCGCCTGGGAAACGTGAGGAACGCACACAGCACCGTTTCCATCGGGGAGTTTGACCCATCCCGTACAAGAGACAGGGCTTCGCGCGCCCTGCTTACACCAGCGCAGCCGGCCCGACCTTCAATCATGCGCCCGATCTTTGCAACCGACGTCATGCTCTCGGCTGTATTGGTCAGGCCGTCCCATGAATCGTCCAGGATGTAGGTTCCGCACAGCTCGTAACCGAGTACAGCAAGGTCGATCACATCGAAGTCTTCACGGGCGGCAAGGTCGCAGAACAGGAATTCCGGTCCTGTGACGAGCAGGTCGTCATTCACCACGATGAAGGACCGGCGGGGATTCCGCCCCGACCTCCGATGCACGACGACATCGCCTCGATGTCGGCCGCCCGCATCGTTCGCCAGCATCACATGCACGGGCCTCCGCTTCACGCCAGAATGGAGCAAGACGTCGTCGAAAAACGGCAGAGGCGTCAAACCGCAATCGGCAAGGCTACCCGTACGCGGACGTTCGAGCAGCTCGGGAAGCAGACGTCCGCTCGAGCGCAGGAGCTCCAAAGCAGATGTGTCGCAGATGCAAAGCCTCATAGCGTCTCGATTCAGATTCGCGTGGCAAGGTCTGGTCATTTTACACTGATTTCGCGCCGAACAACACTCTATGCCGCTCATCCAGATCAGCTCAAGGAGCCCACCTATCAAGATGAACAGCATCTTGATAGACATTCGTCGCTTATATCGGAGTCGTATTATCTTTCTGTTTATCACATGCACATGACTATATGATGAGCGGCGCGATATTCGATTGTTTTGACCACTACCCACAAAATGAACGGTTTCTATGCCGTCAAAGCCAAACGAATTGCGTAACCTCAAGCTCAGATTTGCGCATTCGACCGTCTTCCCCAGGAATTCGCCTCGTCCGCAAAGGGCGACGTAGAACAAAACAGGGCCCGGAGCATGCTCCGGGCCCTGAACCGATTCACCTGATACGAGACGACGCGCTAAGCCGAGGTGATGGTAAGTGAATTAGTAGCGGTTGCGATTTCCGCTGAAGCCACCACGGCCGCCGCGGTCGCCGCCGCGGTCGAAACCGCCACGACGGTCACGGTCGCCGCCACGGCCACCGAAACCGGAGCGCGGAGCGCCATAGGAGCCGTGGCTGCGGTCGCCGCCGCGGTCGAAGCCGCCACGACCGCCGCGGTCGCCGCCGCGGTCGAAGCCGCCACGCCCGCCGCGGCCGCCGCGGTCGCCGCCGCGGTCGAAGCCGCCACGACCACCACGGTCGAAGCCGCCACGGCCACCACGGTCGCCGCCGCGGTCGAAGCCACCACGGCCGCCGCGCTCGTCACGGCCGCCGCGCGGGCCGCGATCCTCGTCGAGGCCAAGGGCGACGAGCGGCTCGATGACCTGATCGAGCTCATCGAGGAGCTGCTGGGCGGTCTCAGCGGAAAGCTGGGCGACGAGCTTCTTGCGCTTGTTGCCCTGAGCCTCCGCCATCTCGACGGCGTTCTCGCTCGCGAAGACAACGACCTTGCGCATGTCCTCGTCCTCGGGCTCGATACGGCCGACGATGTCGTTCTTCTCGGCTTCCTTCAGGATCTCGTTGAGCTCACGGAGACGCATGCCCATGAGATCGGACATCTCCTTCTGCTCCATCTTGGGCTTGAGCTCGAGGAGCTTGAGCGCGCGGATCAGGATAGCGGTGCGCTCGGCCTCGGCCTCGGCCTCCTTAGCGAGCTGGGCACGGCGGTTGCGCAGCAGGCGGGCAGCGCGGTTCACCTTGTCGAACAGCTGGTCGTCGAGGTCCACGGGGGCCTCGCCCTTCTTCTCTGCTTCGGTCTCGGCGGAGACGGCGGTCTCGCTCGCCTCAACGGCCTCGGCGGCCTCGGTAGCGACCTCGGTCTCGGCTACGTTCTCGATGGTCTCGGTCTCGGTCATGGTCTCTTCGATCTCGCTGTTCTCAAACATGCGTTCCTCCTGCGCCCGCGGCGCTCTTTCGGCGGCGCCCTCACACGTTCACGCGCCGCATCTCACAAAATCGGGCCTTCCGGCCGGACAGTAAGTTTAGGGTCGGATATCCCCGACGACGTGCAGAAACCATGCCTCCATAAAACGTGCGCCAACGAGGGTCGACGAAAAGCGCGACGGAGCGGGGCGTCGAGACCCGATATCGGCCGCGATTGCGGCCCCCGATGTCCCAGCAGACCTCGAAAGGACGCTCGCGGCCGGACTCGAGCCCCCCCCCAGGCGGGCCGGGCATCCCCGTCAACTCCTGGCAGAACGCTCGGGGCAGCCCGGATTCCATTCCGGGTGCGGCCGTCCCAGCGGAGGCATCCTCAAGACCCCCTCCGAGGCTGCAGGCCGCCCCGCAAGAAGACGGCACGGACCTCAAGCCATGACCAGCCGATTGGTAGTCGAGGCTCGGCGCCCGGAGAAGCCGCTCGGGAGGTCCGGCCTAGTGCTGGCGGTAATGGGCGAAGAAATCGGCCAGGTCCTCCATCGACTCCTTGAGCACGCCCATGCGCGGCAGGTACACGATCCGGAAGTGATCGGGTTCGCCCCAGTTGAAGCCGCCGCCGCGCGTGATGAGGATCTTCTTCTCGTGCAGCAGGTCGAGCGCGAACTGCTCGTCATCGGTGATGTTGAACTTCTTGACGTCCATCTTGGGGAAGATGTAGAACGCCGCCTTGGGCTTGACGGCGGTGATGCCATCGATGGCGTTGAGCGCCTCGTACACGTAGTTGCGTTGCTCGTACACGCGGCCGCCGGGACGAATGTACTCGTTGACGCTCTGGTAGCCGCCCAGCGCCGTCTGCACGATGGACTGCGCGGGCACGTTGGAGCACAGGCGCAT
Source organism: Collinsella phocaeensis (assembly GCF_900119895.1). Taxonomy (GTDB): domain Bacteria; phylum Actinomycetota; class Coriobacteriia; order Coriobacteriales; family Coriobacteriaceae; genus Collinsella; species Collinsella phocaeensis. The sequence goes on from NZ_FQLR01000003.1 coordinate 142,023, forward strand.
GTTGGACAGCATGTTGATGCCCAAGATGAAATCGCGCATGCAGCGCTTGTTGCCGGACAGGATCATCCAGCCCACGCGGTAGCCGCAGATCATGTGGCTCTTGGACAGGCCCGAGAACGTGACGCACGGCAGGTCGGGCGCGAGGCTCGCGATAGAGATGTGCTCGTAGTCGTCCATGATGAGACGGTCATAGATCTCGTCGGAGAAGATCATGAGCTGGTGCCTACGGGCGATCTCGGCGACGCCCTCCAAGATCTCCTTGCTGTAGACCGCGCCCGTGGGGTTGTTGGGGTTGATGATGACAAGCGCCTTGGTGCGGCTCGTGATCTTCTTCTCCATGTCCTCCAGGTCGGGGTTCCACTCGTTTTGCTCGTCGCAGAGATAGTGGACGGGGTTGCCGCCCGCAAGCGTGACGCACGCGGTCCACAGCGGATAGTCCGGGCTGGGGATGAGGATCTCGTCGCCGTCCTCGATAAGCGCGTGCATGGCGAGCTGGATGAGCTCGGACACGCCGTTGCCGGTGTAGATGTGCTTCATGTCCACACCGGGGATGTTCCGCAGCTGGGCGTACTGCATGATCGCCTTGCGGGCGGCGAAGAGCCCGCGGGAATCCGAGTAGCCCTCGCACTCCGTGAGCTGCTGGCGCATGTCGAAGACGACCTCGTCGGGCGCGCGGAAGCCGAAGGGCGCAGGATTGCCGATGTTGAGCTTGAGGATGCGGGCGCCGTCCTCCTCCATGCGGTTGGCCTCGTCGACGACGGGGCCGCGGACATCGTAGAGGACGTTATCGAGCTTGGAAGACTTCTTGAACTCGCGCATGGGGACGCTCCTTTGCGTTTCGCAGACGTTGCGGACGATTTCGGCGCCATCGGTCGCGGGCGTCGGGGGAATGGCGGCGGCAGGCCGCCTCGCAGCTCGCTCCTCAGGGGGACGGGGCCGCCCGGAAGCAGGCGCGCCCCGGCGGCCAAGCCCTTCATCGCACGCATCGTGCATCGAGCCCTCGCCAGCCGCGAGCCAGCGCTCGCGCACGTCGAGAACGCGGGCGAGCAACGCCATCACATCGGCACGAGGCAGGGTCTTGCCGCTCACATACTGGCTGACCTGGCTCTTTCCGAGCCTTCCCCCCAGCTCGCCCGCAACCCGGATGACATCGGCCTGCTTGAAGCCGGCATCTGCCATCGCATCTGCGAGTCGCCCCGCAAAGGTATCGTCGGCCATGGCGCTCCACCTCCATAAGTTCAATTTCTGTAAGATATTGAACTACTATCCCTGCTCAAAGGGTTCAAAGTTCAATTTTTGGCAGTCTAGCACAGTTTGAATTGAACTCCATGGAGATTCCGAGCTGTTCGTCGGAAGGGGCGCAGCATGGGTGTGCGCGGCGCGCACCGCCGCCCGAGGCCCAAAAGCGGGCGCGGCGCTCATGTCCCACCGCGCCCGCGTGAGACGGGATCGCCCGCAGCCGCCATGCGCCGGGGCGCCTGCGCCCCGGCATGGTCCCGGCGGCTCGAAACGCGATCGCTCCCCGAGCGGCCACGTGCCCGGGGAGCGATCGTCTTCCACGCCCGCCATGCACCCGCGCGGCAAGCGGGCAGGTGCCGCAACTCGCCGCGCGGGCTCCTAGAACTCGCCGACGCGGCGGACCTCCGTCTCCAAATCGACGCCGAACTGCTGCTTGACCTCGGCCTGGATATGCTCGATGAGGCCGTTGACGTCCGCAGCCGTCGCGCCGTCGGCGTTGACCACGAAGCCACAGTGCTTCTCCGACACCTGGGCACCGCCGACCCGCGCGCCGCGCAGGCCGGCATCCATGATGAGCTTCCCGGCGAAATACCCTTCCGGGCGCTTGAACGTCGAGCCCGCGCTCGGCATCTCGAGCGGCTGCTTCTCCTCACGCCGGCGCTGGAAATCGTCCATCGCCGAACGGATCTGCTCGGGCGCGTCCGGGACCAGCGAGAACGTTGCGGAAAGGACGATCAAGCCATCATCGTGGACGCGGCTTTTGCGGTATCCCATGGACAGCTCTTCGCGCGAGAAGGTCCGGACGCGTCCCGAAGCGCGCGACCCGTCGGGCAGCTCGGGGCCGGGAACGTAAGCCTCGATGGACTCGAGGACGTCGGAGGTCGAGCCGCCGTACGCCCCCGCGTTCATGAAGCACGCGCCGCCGACCGTGGCCGGGATCCCCCAAAGCGGCTCCATGCCGGAAAGGCCGGCGTCGGCCGCGGCGATGGCGACATCGCGGAGCAGCGCGCCCGCCTGAGCGCGCACGCGAGACCCCTCGACCTCGATGGCGGCGAGGTTCTCGCGCAGCAGGACGACGACGCCGCGCACGCCGCGGTCACCCACGAGCAGGTCACTGCCGTTGCCCACCACCAGGACGGGAACCGGGCCCATCGCGCAGACGTCGAGCACGCGCACGAGCGCCTCGGGGGTCTCGGGGGTCACGAGGACATCGGCCGGGCCGCCGATCTTGAAGGTGGTATGCGCCCGCATGGGCTCGCTCATCACCACGTTGTCCTCGCCCGCCGCCATGGCCAGGGCGGAAAGGAGGCTGGGGTCGAAGCTGTCGAACTCGTGCATAGGGCACCGCCTTACATACATAGCGTGTAGATTCGCGTTGACTATACCCCAGACGCCCGCACGGACGCCGCCGACACGCCCCTCTTTGCGATCGGGAGGAATTCTCCCAATTTCGCGATTTGGAACGAACGGCGCAAGAGGAAGCGGGATTCAGGCGGGCAGAATCGGCAGAGACCTGAGCGGGGTCAGCCGCGCCGACGGGAACGGAAGCGGAAGGCACCCTGCCTGCAGAGACGGGGGCGGAGTGGGCCGCGCAGGCCGAAACGCGCTTAACGGCAGGCCGCGTCGGTGGAGGCGGGAGAGGAGACGGCGGACCGGGGGCTGCCGACACGTGCAAGAGCCATCACGGCACCCGCGGGTGCTGACGGCGCCTGCGGGCCATCGGCTTCCCGCCCCTATGCCCCACATGCCGTGGACCGAGCGGCGGGGCGAACGAAGTATGTTGCAGATTTGGTCACATGTTACGAATCGCCGCGCGTCCTTGTTGCGCGGGCGGCCGCGGGTGTATAGTCGAGCTGTATGTTTCATGGTTGGGTGAAATTCCCTACCGGCGGTGATCGATGGCGGAGCCATCGCGAGCCCGCGACCCGCGCAAGCGGCTGATCCGGTGAGAATCCGGAGCCGACGGTACAGTCCGGATGAGAGAAACGCGAGGTTACCCCTATGCACAACCGTATCGACAGCAAGCGCATCGCCCTCACCGCCCTCTTCACGGCGGCTTCCCTCATGGCGAGCTTCATCCAGATCCCCATCTTCCCCGCGGCACCCTGGCTCATGTACGACCCCTCCGGCATCATCTGCCTGATCGCGGGTATGGCCTTCGGACCCAAGCTCGGCTGCGCCGTCGCCGTCATCAGCTGGCTTCCGCGCATCCTGCTCGACCCCATCGGGGCGCCCATGGGCATCCTCTCAACCTGCGCCCTCGTGATTCCCTCCGCGCTCGCCTACCGCGCGCGGCGCACGCGCGCCGCCTCGATCGCCGGCATGGCCATGGGCGCCGTGCTCTCCATCGCGATCGCCTGCGCGATGAATCTCGTGGTCACGCCGTTGTACACGGCCGTAAGCGTCGCCGACGTCGCCGCGATGATCATCCCCGTGCTGCTCCCCTTCAACGCGCTGAAGATGGCCATCAACGTCGCCGCGGGCCAGGTGTTCCTCGCCCCCTGCCTGCGCGTCGTGGACGCGGGCGCGCCGCAGGCCGCCGCCCGCTCGGCACGCTAGGACCCCATTCGCCGCAACGGACCCGGTCCCGCCATGCACGACATCAATCGCCCCCACACAACTCAGGCCGGCCCCAACCGAACGGGCGCCGAAACCCCGCACGGCATCGAACGGCGCCGTCCATTCGCCCCCGGCCCGGATGGACGGCAGGGCGACGCGGACACGCCCCTCATCGAGGTCGCCGATGCCTCCTACTCCTATCCCGGCGCCGACCGTCCCGCGCTTGAGCGCGTGGGCCTGCGCATCATGCCCGGCGAGCGGCTCTGCGTGCTCGGCGGCAACGGGTCGGGTAAATCCACGCTACTCCAACTCATGAACGGCCTGATCGCCCCCGATGCCGGCTGCGTCCGGATCGCGGGCAGCGACATCTCGCACGGCGGGCCCTCCGCGCGCGCCGCGCGTCGCGACGTCGCGCTCGTTCTGCAGAATCCCGAGGACCAGATGGTCACGAGCGTCGTCGAGGACGATGTCGCCTTCGGGCCCGAGAACCTCGGCGTCCCCCGGGCGCAGATCGCGGAACGCGTCGCCGAGGCCCTTGCAGCCGTGGGCATGGCCGCAGAGGCGCGCCGCGACCCCGCCGACCTCTCGGGCGGACAGCGCCAGCGCGTGGCGATCGCGGGAGCCCTGGCGATGCGACCGCGAGCGCTGCTCCTCGATGAGCCCTGCGCCATGCTGGACCCCGCAGGTCGATCCGACGTCATGGCCTGCATCGACGATCTTCGCAAGCGCGGCATCGCCATCGTCCACGTCACGCATTTCATGGACGACGCGCTCGCCGCCGACCGCGTCGTCGTGTTGGAGCACGGCGCCATCGTATGCGAGGGGACGCCGAAGGAGGTGTTCTCGCGCGTCGGCGAGCTGCAGGACCTGGGGCTCGAGCCCCCCTTTGCCCTGAGACTCGCCCGAACCCTGCGCGCGGGCGGGCTCGATATCTGCCCATCGTGCGCCCTCGACGCGCGCGCCCTGGCGCACCGCGTGGCCGAACTCCTGAACGTCCGCCGGGCCGGCGACGATGCGCCCGCCAGCTCCCCCGCAGCCGGCAGGCTCTTTACGACCGGCACGGCACCCGACGATACGAACGCCGACGATACGCCGGCTCCCGCACTCACGTTCCACAACGTCTCGTTCTCCTACGGCGATGCCGCGACAGCGCGCAGGCGGATCTTCCCGCAGGCGCGCCACCGCACCCAGGCGTTGCCGTCGGAGCCCCTCGCCGTCAGCGACCTTTCCGCCGAGATTGCCTTCGGTCACATCACCGCGCTGGTCGGACGCACCGGATCCGGCAAATCCACCACCGCCGAACTCGCCTGCGCGCTCAAGCTCCCCCGCTCTGGCCGCGTTGTCGTCGCGGGCATCGACACCGCTGACCTTGCGCACCGCAGGGACCTGCGAAGATCGGTCGGATATGCGGCGCAGCTTCCCGAGCATCAGCTTTTCGCCGAAACCGTCTTCGACGACGTTGCTTTTGGGCCGCGCAACCTCGGCGCCGACCCTGCATCCATCGACGCGCTCGTCCGAGCTTCGCTCGAGCGCTGCGGCATCGCAGCGGATGATGCGCTGCTGCGCCGCTCCCCGTTCGCCCTGTCCGGTGGTCAGCAACGGCTCGTGGCGCTTGCGGGCGTGCTCGCTATGGACCAGCCCGTGCTCATCCTCGATGAGCCCATGGCAGGGCTCGATCCCGCCGGACGTGCCCACATGCGCAGCTTGCTGCTGCGCCTGCGCGCGGACGGCAAGGCCATCTTGATGATCACGCACGACATGGACGACGCCGCCGAGCTTGCCGACCATATGATCGTGCTTGAGGGCGGCAGCATCGTCGCTCGCGGGTGCCCGCGAGGCGTGTTCGCGGGCGCGCGCGCAACGGGCTTCGAATCCACCGGCAGCCAAAAGGCGCTCGACGCGCTCGGGACCCCGAAGCCGCTTGCGTTCGCGCGCGAGCTCGCGCGGCTCGGCACGCCACTGCCACGCGACCCGATCACTCTTGACGAGCTTGTCGAGGAGGTGATCGGCTATGGCCTTGCGCGCTAGCATCGGGCAATACCTCAACGGGAACTCGCCGCTCCATCGCGCGGATCCGCGCGCCAAGCTCGTCGTCGCCCTCGCCTACATGGCGAGCTGCCTGTTCGTAACCGATTTCGCCTCGCTCGCTCTCGCCGCGGCGCCGATCGCCGCCGCGGCGACCTGCGCGCGCGTGCCGTGGCGCCATCTCGCCGGCAGCCTCAAGCCCATCGCGCTCTTCCTGCTGATCACCTCGCTCGTGAACCTCTTTCTCGTGCAGACCGGGGATCTCGTCTTCGCTCTCGGACCTCTGAGCATCCATACCGACGGCATCACGGCCGCCGCACTTTACACTGCCCGCTTCCTGCTTCTGGTCTGCGCAGGTGGTCTGCTGCTCGCCTGCACCACGCACGTCGAGCTCGCCGACGCCGCCGCGCGCCTCATGTCTCCGCTCGAGCGCATCGGGGTTCCCGTAAGCCAGGCTGCCCTCATCTTCACCATTGCCCTACGGTTCGTGCCCACGCTGCAGCGCGACGCGGCGACGATCATCGCCGCCCAGACCGCTCGCGGGGCCGACCTCGAGCGCAAGAGCGCGCTGGCCCGCGCCCGCGCTTGCCTGCCCGTCGCCGTTCCGCTGTTCGCCGCAGCCGTGCGCCACGCCGACACCCTCGGTCGCGCGATGGACGCCCGCTGCTATACGGGCGGTGAGGGACGCACCCATCTGCACGCCATGCACTTTGACCCGCGCCTCGACGGCGTGCTGGGACTCTGCTGCATCGGCTACCTTATCGCCTTGGCCGCGGTGCGCATCCTGCTCTAGGGAACCGCGTGGCGCGGGGTGCACCCCTCTCGTGCGACGGCCGTCCCCCATCGGGACCAGCTCTAGGGAACCGCATGGTGCGGAGGCGCACCCCCCCCCCGCCGCCGCGAGGGGGCCGATGCACCCATGGGAAACGATGTGCCCCGCACGTTCACGCGGTCATCTCGCTACGATCGGGCTTGCAGACGTCAATTAGTGGGTTTCTTATATATGCATGAGCGTGAAGGTGGCACGAAATGACGTCGAGTCGGTATAATGATAGGTTTGTATTTATAGGCATGCATTGCTTCCCTGCACGTTAAACAACATTTGTCGTACGACGAGCGCCCAGCACGCTCCATCATCCTCAAAAACGGCTGGATGTGCTTATATTTTTAACCCATTCTAGTACCGACTCGGCGTCATTCTGTGCCACTTTCGGCCTTGTGCGCGTTTTTATAACCCACTTTCACGCCGCCCGGCGCTCTGCGTCGGCCCAAAAGCGCCCAATCGGACCCGTTGGCACGAGCGGGAGACGTCTCTGCGCCGCATTCGAGCCGGCTGGCTCCGGCGCGCGTTGTCCGGCTTCGGCACCGGGCGCGGCGCGGTTGCCGCGCGCGAGCGATACCGCGGTCGCGCCGCGCGCGACCCTCGCCCATCCCCATGGCCGCGGGTCTTGGAAATACGAACTCATCCCCTTCGTCAAAATATGGAGCGCGGTAGCCGACGGGCGAGGACGGCCAATCTACGGTATCCTTGATACTCGACGTTGCAGGACATATATACACACTAACTGGAGCCCATATGTCACAGCTTGTCACTTCCACCGATACCTCCGGCGACGCGGGCGCCCGCCGCCCGGCCGCCGTTTCGCGCCGCGACGCGCTCAAGGCCCTCATCGGCATCGCCGGCGCCGTGACCCTCCTGGGATCGCCCCGCCTGGCCCGCGCCGCAGAAGCGAGCAAGGAGACCACCGACGCCCTCGCCAATGCTCAGGCACAGTTCAATCAGGCGCAAAGCGAGCTTGATGCCCTCTCCGCGGAGTTCGAGGCCCTTTCCCGTCAACTCGACGAGACCATGGGAGCCATCGAGAACGTCCAGGGCGACATCGATGACACCCAGGCCCAGATCGACGAGAACCTCGAGAAGCTCGAATCCAAGCAGGAGGTGCTCGCCGATCGCGTCAGCACCAGCTACAAATCCGGCGGCAACTCCGCGCTCTCGTTGCTGCTCTCGTCCGCGTCGTTCGATGAGCTCATCTCGAACGTCTACTACATCGAGAAGGTCAACGCGCGGGACAAGTCCGCCATCGCGGACATCCATGCAATCCAGGACGAGCTCGAAGCGCAGAAAGCCGAACTCGAGCAGCAGAAGAGCGAGCTCGAGGCGCTCAAGAGCGACCAGACCGAGCAGCTTTCCAACATGAAGGCGAAAAAGGACGAGGTCCAGACACTGCTCGACGGCCTCAATTCCGAAGTCCAGCAGCTCATATCCAAACGCGACGCCGAGATCCTCGCCGCCGCCCAAGCCGAGGAGGAGGCGCGCAAGCAGGCCTCCAGCGGCGGCGCCACCTACATCCCCGGCAGCGGCCAGGACTCCATCGCCGCCGGCACCGCGCAGCAGCGTATCGTCCAGGTGGCCAAGACCACTCCCTCCCCTGGCGTGGGCCTCTGCGCCTGGTGGGTGGCCGACGTCTTCGAGCGCGCCGGGTTCGGCAGCGTTCCGGGCAACGCAGACGACATGTACGCCAACTACTGCACGAGCTCCAACAAGGCCAACCTCAAAGTGGGCATGATCATCGCCGTGCCGTCGCACCCCCACACCTCTGCGGGCCGTATCTACGGTCATGTAGGCATCTACGTCGGCGACAACACGGTCATGGACAACATCGGCTACATCCGCAGCATCAGCGTGGACTCGTGGATCGCCTACTACGGCCTCACGTCCACGCCGCGCTGGGGCTGGGCCAAGGGCATCAACCTGGAAGGGTAGGGCACGCCAAGCGTCGGCTGCGCGGACGGGGGCCTTCTCCGACGCGAGCGCGCCGGTAGGCGACCGCTACCCCACCCCCCCCACTCTCGCGGCAAGGGCATGGCGCGCCCCCGGTTGCCGTCGCCGAGCGGCGCGAGCCGAACGCATCCCGATCTCATCCGATCCGCCAATCCCCCTCCATTGTGCGGGCTTTGTTGACACCCGTTGCCCGCGGGGCCCTGGAGCCAGGCCCGCATGTCCCGTAGGCTATACTTCCTTTCGACATGCGCGCACCATCCCCGCGCGCCGAAAGGAGACTCAATGTCCAGCAAACTCGCACCCCAGGATACCTGCGTCCTCGTCACGGGCGGTGCCGGCTTCATCGGCTCCCACACCGTCGTCGAGCTCCTCGAGCGCAACTACCAGGTCGTCATCGTGGACGACCTCTCCAACTCCAGCGAGATCGCCATCGACCGCATCAAGACCATCGTCGGTGACGACGCCGCGGCCAACCTCACCTTCTACGAGGCGAACGTGCTCGACCGCGAGGCCCTGAACCGCATCTTCGACGCTCACGCGATCGACCGCGTCATCCACTTCGCCGGCTTCAAGGCCGTCGGCGAATCCGTGCAGAAGCCCATCGAGTACTACCACAACAACATCGAGAGCACGCTGGTCCTCGTCGACGTCATGCGCCAGCACGGCTGCAAGTCCATCATCTTCTCCAGCTCCGCCACGGTATACGGCGACCCGGACCACCTGCCGGTGCGCGAGTGCGACCCCAAGAAGCCCGCCACCAACCCCTACGGCTGGACCAAGTGGATGATCGAGGAGATGCTCACCGACCTCCACACCGCCGACCCCGAGTGGAACGTCGTCCTGCTCCGCTACTTCAACCCCATCGGCGCCCACAAGAGCGGCCTCATCGGCGAGGACCCCAAGGGCATCCCCAACAACCTCGTCCCCTACGTCGCGCAGGTGGCAGTGGGCAAGCTCGAAGCCGTCCAGGTCTTCGGTGACGACTACGACACCCCCGACGGCACCGGCGTGCGCGACTACATCCACGTCGTCGACCTCGCGCGCGGCCACGTCTCCGCGCTCGACTGGATGAACGGCCGCGAGGGCGTTGAGGTGTTCAACCTCGGCACCGGCCAGGGGACCTCGGTGCTCGAGGTCGTGCGCGCGTTCTCCGCGGCGTGCGGCCGCGACCTGCCCTACAAGATCTGCCCGCGCCGCGGTGGCGACGTGGCGGCCGTGTACGGCGACGCCTCCAAGGCCGAGCGCGAGATGGGCTGGAAGGCCGAGTTCGATATCGAGGATATGTGCCGCGACTCCTGGAACTGGCAGTCCAAGAACCCCGACGGCTTCGCCACCGCCGAGTAGCATGGACGGCCTTTTCGCAACGTTTCTGCGCGAGCACGCCGGCGATCTCGACGCCTACCTGGGTTCGTTCTTCTGCGACCAGACCGATAACGCCGACGTCGAGACCTACCTCTACGCTCCGCTCAAGCGCTACTCCGACAACGCGGGCAAGCGCCATCGCCCGCTCATCTGCATGCTCGCCTGCCGTGCCGTGGGCGGTTCCATGGAGCACGCCCGCTCCGCCGCCGCCGCCATCGAGCACTTCCAGAGCGCCGCGCTCATCCACGACGACATCGCCGACAACGGCCAGCTGCGCCGCGGCAAGCCCTGCCTGCACATCACCGAAGGCGAAGGGCTCGCGATCAACTGCGGCGACCTCGACCTGACGCTCGTGTTCTCGAGCGTCCTGCGCGACCCCGCGCTCGACGACGCCGTGAAGCTCCGCGTCCTGGGCGAGCTGTCCGACATGACCGTCCGCACCATCGAGGGCCAGGCGCTCGACCTGGGCTGGGTCCGCGACGGGCGCTTCGACATCGGCGTCGCGGACTACCTCGCCATGGCCTCGCGCAAGACCGCCTACTACAGCGGAGCGATCCCTTTGGCCTGCGGCGCCATCATCGGCGGCGGCGACGAGACGCAGATCGAGGGCCTGAGGGCGTTCGGCATGGACACCGGTCTTGCGTTCCAGATCCAAGACGACCTGCTCAACCTTCTCGGCGACCCGACCGAGAAGGACTTCCGCACCGACATCACCGAGGGTAAGCGCACCCTCATCGCCGTGCACGCGCTCGAGACGGCCGCCGAAGCGCAGCGCGCCGAGCTGCTCAAGATCCTCACCTCAGGCTCGTCTGAACGGGAGGATCTCGACCGCGCCGTCGCGATCTTCGAGGCCACCGGTTCACTCGACTTCGCGCGCACCTACGCGCATGACCTCACCGAGCGCGCGAAGGCGGGGCTCGCGTCGCTCGACCTGGAAGCTGAAGCCAAGGAGCTGTTCTCCAGCATGGCGGATTTCTTCGTCGACCGCCTGAAGTAAGCAGGTCGCGGGATCGCGGGATCGCGGAAAACGTTAGCCACGGTTGCAAGAAACGCCCGGCCTGCCGCCCAGAACAGCGGCAGGCCGGGCGTCGCCGTGCATCGCATCCGCTCGTCCCCGGCGATATCGCCTCAAGTTAACGGGCTACGCCGGCAGCGCCCTCCACCAAGATGAACGTGGTGCTGGAACCTAAGATGACCTCGTCGCCGGGATGGATCTCGACAGCCGCATCGCCTTCCAGGCGCACGGGTGCTCCGGTGCCGCCGTCGATCACGACGGTCCCGTTGCTCGAGTCGAGGTCGGACAGCAGCCAGCGGCCGGAGCCGGAACCGTCCGACGATCCTCCCCGCTCGTACCACACGCGCGCGTGCCGCGCCGAGACGTCACCCGCCACGTCCGTGATATCCATGGGCCCCGTGACCAGGGCTCCGACCTCGGCACCCTGGCTGTCAGACGACACCCAGTGGGGACCGCTCGAGATGCGCCCGTCCTCCACGCGGACGAAGCCCATGGCGCAGGGCAGCGCCACCTCGACATCCTCGTGGGCAACGGTGAGCGGAACCGGGCACGACGTAGGCGTGCCCAGCCTTCCCCCCATGACGGAGCGGATGTAGCTCGTGGTGTAATCGACCGCCTTGGTGACGCTCGCCGAGCATCCCGCCGCAACGAACAGCACCATGGCCGTCTCGGCTCGCTCGCCGGCGGTGTAGCCCTCGCCATGCCGCATGCGCTCGAGCGCGTTGCGGTACAGGCGGATATCGCCCTGGCATCGCTCGAGCGCCTGGACCATCGTCTCTCCCGGCTCCCCGCAGACCATGCGGAGGATATCGGAGTACGAAGAGGTACCGGCCCGGAAGGCGTGCAGGCGGTCGACGATCCGCCGCGCCGCGACCCCGTAATCCCTGAAATAGCCCTCCTGCACCGCACTCACCGGAGCATGGACGATGGATCGCGACACCCAGGTGCGGTCGGACGCGCGACTCGCCGGGCTGCGCCCATCGAGGAGCGGGCGCTCGGACAAGATCATGGCGGCGAGTTCTTTGTGGCTGACGCCCCCATAGCGCTTGAGCACGTCGAAGAGCGCGCCGCACGGAGTCAACTCGCTAGAGCGCATCAGCTGCATCGGACACCTCACCTTGCATCGATTCGACGGCGGGCGCGGGCGCGCCGCCGACAACATATTGGGCCGCCTCGGGAAGCTCCGGCTGCAGCCGTGATGCCGCACCGGGATCCGAAAGCGTTGCGAGCTCGAGCACCAGCGGGCACCATCCTGCCGCCGCGGCGAAAAACACCGCGGACATCAAGGGCAACCTGCCGCTCTCGCCTGCGAACTCCACGTTCGCCGCTACGGCGAGCAGGGCCGCGGCGACCAGGACCAGTGCGGCCGTCCCGCACGCGAAGCGGCTGCGCGCGTCGCGTCCCAGAGCGCGCGCCGCCAGACCGGACGCTGCCGGCAGCGCGAGGATGCACGCGATCCAACCCATCGTGAGCTCGGCCTCGACGGCAAACGGACCCACCCGCAGCGTCGCGGTCGCGCCGTCGAGCAGAAGGCCCGTCAAGCCGCAGACGGCGAGCAGCGCCACAGCGGAGAGGGCAAGCCCGACCACGCCACCAGACGGTTCACGACCCTCGGGGCAACGGGCAGCCAGCCGTCCGCACCGTCCGCGCACGGGATGAGCGGCTCGCCGCGCAGGGCGTGCAGCGCATTCTGCCCGTACTGGGCGCAAAACGACGACAACCGGTTGCGCAGGAGCTCCGCCGTGGAGCGGTCCCGCTGGGACGGAGCCAGGCCTTCGCGCAAGATGTCCGCGAGCTGCGCATCAACGCGAACGAGGGCGCGGCACAAGTCGGCGACATCATGCTCGTCCCTCATGTCCAGCAGCGCTCCGTCCGCAACCGCGGCGACCTCCGGCTCGGACGCCGTGACCTCGCGCACATCGACCGCAGCCTCATGCGCCATGACGAGCGGCCGCGGCGTCCCCGTCCGTCTTGATGCGGTACGGGGACGCGTCGGCGTGCGCACCCAGGTCATACGGGGCGCTTCCGCCCGCGAGCCCGAAGATGACGCTCGCCGCGGCGTAGACGTCGATCTTCGCGGATTTCCTCAGCTCCGTCAGGTCGGGCAGGTCGACGGTCAGCATCTCCGGCGGGGCGTAATCCGCGGTCGCGCAGCGCATCATGGCGCAGCGCGCGGTATAGCCCGATGCCGTCGGCGGATCGAGGCTCACCGAGGAACCGAAGTCGATCAGACAGAGGTCGAACGTGCCCTCGTCCGCCTGCTCGGCGACGGACAGGTGGTTGGTGCGCACCAAGATGTTCGATGGCGAGATATCGCGATGGACGAACCCCCTCGCCTACGAGTTCGAGACGGGTGAGCAGGCCGAACAGGTCGCGGCCGAGGCGCGCGGCGACAAGCGGGGACAGCCTTCCGTCCTCGTCGACGGCAAGCACGCGCGCCGCCTTGGCGAGCGTCACGCCCTCGACCCATTCCATGACGATCGCAGGGGCTCCCTCGACCTGCGCGAAGCCGAACAGCTTGGAAAAACCCTTGAACCCAGACAGGGTCTCGTACTCCGCGCGGAACGCCGCGCACGCAAGCTCGCAGCGCGCGGCGTACGCGGCGTCGTCTTCGGACTCCGCCCGCTCGGGCATGATGAGCGTCTTGAGCGCACAGGTCTCCCCCATCGCGTTGGAAGCGCGCGTCACGGCGCCCAGGCCGCCGCGGCACGTAGTCGAGTCATCCACGAACAGGGCGGAGAATCGGCGGCGGTACGCCGCGCGCTCACCGGACTCCATGCGGAACGGCTCCTCGAATTCCTCCAGGCGCACCAGGCGCGCACCGCGAGGGAAGCCGTCCGCGGCCGCAGCGATCGACGCCCCGTCACCCGACAGGGGCTCGTCGGCCTGTTGTCCCGATAGCTCACTCACAGCGAAAACCTTCCGTAAACCTGTTGGAATTCCGCCAGCTGGCGGTTGACCCCGTTGACCTCTTCCGCGCGGATGGGAGCCATGAACGCGTCGACGTTCGCCGCGGGGTCCGCGAGCTCCTTGTTGATCCCCCACGCCTCGCGCAGCGTGGCGCAATACTCGGTGAGCAGGCGGTACATGTTGATCAGGTCGCCCTGCGCATCCTTGCAACGCGACGCGTTGGGCACGTCGATGCCATCGCGCACCGCGAGGTACTCGCCCAGCGCCGCATTCATGAGGCCGTCCACCTCGACGTAGCGCTGTCGGCGCAGGTCCTGAGAGGCAAGGCAATCGCTGTTGAAGGACTGGGTCGCTGCGTTGATGCGGGAAACGTAGCCGTCGATGAGGCTCGCCTTCGCATAGAGGGCGCTGTAGACCTCCTGCTCCTTCTCCTCCGTCACAGGAGGCTCCGTGGGAGTTTCGGGTACAGACGGCTCGTCGGGGACGCTGCCGGCTCCGTCGCCGGAACCTCCGCCGTTCGCCATCCCACCGTTACCCGTGCCGCCCGAGTTCGAGCCGCCGGACGCACCGCTGGACGCAGCGTCGCCGCCGGATCCGCTGGAACCCTCAGACGGCTCCCCGTCACCGGCGTCGCCGTCAATCGTGCCCGCAGGGGTCTTGATGCCGCTGAAGGAGGCTCCGCCCAAGGGGCTCTTCGATGTCGATGCGTCCTTGCCTGCGTCCCCATCTTGCTTGGTATCATCACCGGCATCTTTAGACGAGTCTCCGTCAGATCCACCGGAACCCTTCGATCCAATCGAGACGCTGAGCCAGCCGGTCGCGACCGCCTGGAACCTTCCGCCGGATTCGACGCGCTCGGCGATCTCGACCAGCGAGGGCAGCGTCGCGGCATAGCTCGCCATGCCGAGGCCCAGCAAAGAAAAGGAGAAGGTGACGAGCCCGACCAGACGCGGCGTGAGCGCGGTCTTGCGCAACCGGGTGCGAACGGCGCGTGGGGCATACATCACGACTCCTGCCTGCAGAACGTCTCTCGGGGGACCTGCAGAGAGACCGGCGACGCGGTGCCTTCGCCGCACGCGCATAATGTACCCAGGCATCGTACCATGCTGTCGGCAATCGGACGAACACGGGCTGAACGCACACGCCACCTTTTGGACAGCGCATTGCGAGCGGAGCGGTCCCGTTCCGCACTGAGGGCGCATGCGAGTCGATTGACACCGGCGGTACCCGGAGCCGGGAGGTGCCGGGCAGCCTGGATCTTTACCCCGGTTGCCCCGGATCCTTACCTCGGACGGCATGGCCCCGGCACCGAAAGCCGCTGAACCGGCGCCGATAATCTCGGATAAGGCCGCGCGTCCCATACGGAAATATGGACCTGGTCAAAAACCCGGTCGAGAAAGCAGCCAGAACGCATATACACGGTTCGGTTCGGTGCCCGCCCTCTTAGAAAGAGTGTGCTCGGAGACAACTAGATCGATATCTTTCCCGATTTTCGCATTCGGCCGCCCCGAGCCCGCTTCCCAGCCGCACGACCGGGGCTCACCGGCCATCGCGCCGCTCGAGCTGGAAACGGAAACGGCCTCGGGCTGAAAACCCGGACCCACAACATCGTGGTTTTCACAACCGCCCTTTAATGAAAAAGGCTCCATCTCTGGAGCCTTTAACATTCTATGGTGCGGGCGAAAGGACTTGAACCTTCACGGGGTTGCCCCCATATGGACCTGAACCATACGCGTCTGCCAATTCCGCCACGCCCGCGTGCTGTTAAATAATAGCAAACCTTGTGGCCGCCGCAAGGGGTATTTTCAAAATCTTGCAGCGAAGCACGAACACGGTGCCCGGAATCTACTTGTCGGTCGTAAGGTGGATGGCGAAGCCGCCGATCTCCTCCTTGAAGTAGATGAGACGGGGGCTGCCGTCCTCGTTGAGCGTACGCGTCTCCTCGTTGAGCTCGAAACCGCGCTCGGCGAACCAAGCGCCAGCGGCATCGAGGTCGTTCACATGGAACCCGATGTGCCCGTTCGCGCCGCGGCCGTTCTGCTTCATCGTCTCGACCAGCGTGCCCGAGAACACCGATTTCGGGGTATCGCGCGCCTCGAGCCCCATCAGCGTCGCAAAGCGCTCGGCGATGCGGTTCGCATCCGCCGGATCCTCGGCGTTGATGCCGATATGGGCGACATACATATCGAACAGCTCGACCGGGCTCTCTCGCTTGGTATCCGCCATGATGGCTCCCCTCTCTCCTGGCCCGTATTCGTCGGGCCGCTCCTTGTGGACGATTGGCCATGCACCCATGATAGCCAGCACGCGCCGCTCGGCATCCTTCTGTCCCATGCCGGTTAGGAATGAAACGGCGCTCACGTATTCGCACGTCACGCCGATGGGCGCCGGGGTCGTAGCCATGAGCATCGCGGCGTCCGCGCACTCCGAGAGCACGCGCGACATCGGGCAGCGCACGATACGGTACGCCCCCGCAAGGCCCTGCCCGTCCAAAAACGCGGACAGCTTCTCGGCCACCGCCATCGAGGTCGCGACGCCGCTGCCGCATGCCACAACGATCTTTTTCACAGCGTTCCCTTCGCCACGGTGGAGTACTTCGGCCATGGTAGCATGCACGGGGCGCCTTCACGGGGAATACTGCTGGAGCGGCGGTCCGGCATCGCCTACAATATGCCGCACACGTACACCTGCATGCGATGAACCCATGAAGCTTTTCACCCAGATCACCATCGCCCTGTTCGTCATCCTGGCCATCGCATCACTCGCGATTACCGCGCTCAAGCGGCGCCGCTTCATGCAGATGCAGACGCTGCTCAACCAGAAGCGCTTCGACGAGCTGTTCGAGCTGCTCGACTCCAAGCTCGTCCGCTACCTCTTCCCCGAGTACAACCGTGAGTACCTACGCCTCAACGCCTATCTCGTCAAAGGCGACACCAAGGCGGCCGGACGCGTGCTCGACGGGCTGCTCACGCAGAAGGCGAGCCGGGCGCAGCGCATCGACCTTGTGGTCAAGGCGCTCAACATATACGTGAGCGAGGGCAAGACCAAGCGCGCCAAGGCGATGCTCGACGAGATCGAGAGCTGGGATGACAAGAAGCTCGCCGGCAAGCAGCGCGAATGCCGCCAGCTGTACGACGTCGTCCTGCTCAAGCGGGCCTCCCACATCGACGAGATGGAACACGAGCTCCAAACCGCCAAGGGCGCCCGCCGCGGACAGCTTGAGTACCTCCTCGCCCTGCAGTACGAGATGCGCGGCGACATGGAGCGCCGCAACGAACACCTCAAGAACGTGCGCGGCTAGCCTCGTGAACCCGTCCCGACCCCCTTGCGGGCACGGCGTGCTACACTAAACCCTTGCGGGGGCGTGGCGGAATTGGCATACGCAGGAGACTTAAAATCTTCGGCCGAAAGGATTGTGGGTTCGAGTCCCACCACCCCTACCATGTGAAATCGCGGGCCCCGACTAGGGGCCCGCTTCGTTTTCGGGCCTGATGCGCGGAATCGAACCCGAGAGGGCGCGGAGCCGAGGAAACGGCGGAGCCGTTTGCCGGCGGAGCGCGCGAGGGCCCGAGGGGCCCGAAGCGGGGCGCGGGCGGCGCAGCCGCACGCGGAGTCCCACCGCCCCTACCATGTGCAATCGCGGGTCCCGGCAAGGGGCCCGCTTCGCTTTTTCTCGATAGAGGGCGCCGCGGATGCCGCGCGCCTACAGCCTCATGAGATCCGGTGTCCAGCCGACGGCGGCGATCCGGCCATCCAGGATCTCGGCGATCGTCGCCGCCATGCCCGCCAACAGGCTGTTCTCACTGACGGTGAGCTCGCTGTAACCGCCCGCTGCCAGCAGCTCACGCACAATGAGCGCTCCGCCGAGAAGAACCGGGGCACGCTTTGCCTGCACCCCGGGAAGCTCCGCGATCTCCGCCGCGGTCTTGCCCGTCATCAGCGAGATGCAACGGTTCACGTCCGCGGCCGTCAGTGCGTGCAGATGGACGTATGCGGGGTCATAGACCGCAAGGCCGCAGGCCATCGCAACCAGCGTCGTCGCCGTGCCGCCCACCGCCACGAGGCGGCCAGGGCGCGCGGGCACATCGGCAAGCGCCGCGGCCAGCATGGCGTTTGCCCAGCGCGCGGCCTCTCGGATTTCCCCGTCTGCGGGAATGGGAGAGCTGGCGAGAAACCGCTCCGTGATGCGCCGGCACCCCAAATCGAGCGAGACCGCCCGATCAAGAGACAACGGCTCGCCCGGAAGGTACCCTCCCAGCGCAAGCTCGGTCGATCCGCCCCCAGAATCGGCCACCAAGATGCGCTCGCCCGCGAAATCGTGCGCGACGCCGAAAAATGTCAGTCGGGCCTCCGTCTCTCCTGCGATCACACAAGGAGCGAGACCGAGCGCGCGCAGGACGTCCAGCAAATCTTCCCCGTTTTCGGCATCACGTGCCGCGCTGGTAAGGGTCGTCGAGACTACTTTAGCTCCGTAGTCCCGCGCCCTGTCGATAAACTCGGCGCAGGCATCCGCCACGCGCGCCATCGCCCCCGCGGAGAGCCTGCCGGTCGCGTCGACGCCTTCACCAAGATCCGTGATGCGGGTCGTGGTATGCCAGTTCAGAGCGGTGCCGCCCTCAACCTCCCCCAGCAGCAGACGGGAGGACACGGTGCCCAAATCGATCGCCGCGATGCGCACGGGTATCTCCTTTTGCAGTTAGCTGGCGTCGCCTGTCGACGCCACCGATTGTCCGTCCACGCCGGTGAATCCGAAGATGGCGTCGAGCATCTTGAGGTGCCACGGGGCTTCCTGCGCCACCTGGGCCTCGGCCTCATCGGCTTCAGCGGACGTGGACACCCCATCCGAAGCGGCCGCGTCCGAAGCGTCGTCCGTGCCTGTCACCTCGATACGGGTCTCGCCCTCTTTGACCAGGCCGAGATCCCGTCGGGCCGCATCCTCTACGCCCTCATCGGTGAGGTAGGCGTCGACCTCCGACTTGAGGCCGCCGTTGTAGCCCTCGCGAATATCGACCTGTTGCTCCAGGATCCCGCCCGCGCGCCAGGCTACGTAATAGTCGCGTACGGGGCCATACAACCCGACGGCGAGGCATACGACCACGATCGAGATGAACAACGGCTTGGTCGCACCCGTCGTGAACGCGTAGATAGCCTGGACAAGACGGTTGTCCGCGGCGTATTTCATGAAGCTGCTGGGGCGCACCGATGCACGGGAAGCGCCTCCCTGCGCCGCGCGCTTCGCCTTCCCACGCGAGGCCCTTCCGCGAGAGGCCGTGCGCTCCGGGCGCGGCGGCTGCTCCTCGGAGCGGCGGGCGCCCCGCGGTGCACCCGCCTGCGCGAAGTTCGTCGGGCGAGGTTCCCTGTGGGTCCCGGCATCGCTCGAGGTGCCGAAAGAACCCGGGGCACGGCCCGTCGTCGCGGAAGCGAGAGACAAATTGTTGTTGCGGTATGTGCTCATCGATGCGCCTTGCTATGTTTGGAGTGTGTTTGCGCGTTGTTGTGGCCTTAGTTATACCACGCGTGGCGCAGCCAGTTGTGCAGGCTTTGCGCTTCGCGCAGCGCGGCGCGCGACCAGCCCCTCAGCCAGCCGCACGGACAGAGCGAGGCGGCCGTGCTGCCGCTAAGCCCGGTACAGCGCGAGCTCGAGCAGCGAAAAGAGCGTCTCGCACGACCCGTCGCCACACTTGACCCCTTCGAGCAGCGACGCCCATGCATAATCGCCCACCGCGCCCATATCGACGTTGCGCCGAACGTCCTCGGAGATCTTGGGGTCGAGCTCGAACGCGTGGCGCACGTGGCCGCGCAGGTCCTCGAAGCACGCGCGCTCGGCCTCTGCGGCGCGCATCCTGGTCCGCGCGTCCAGGCCCCCCAGGTCGCGCAGCCAGTTATCCCGGAACCCCCGAAGCGTCTGCTCGAGCGCCTCGGAGAGCCTGCGGCAGAACTCCAGGGCGGTCCCCGCATCCCGCGCGCATTCGTCGAGCTTCGCGCCTGCGACGGCACGGCTCCAGAAGCGCTGCAGCACCTCCGTGCGAAGCGCCGCGATATCGACGACATGGTTGTATATGGTCCCCGTCGCCACGCCGCACGCATCCGCGACGGCACGCACCGTCAGCGATCCCAAACCGTTCTCGCGGGCACGCTCGTATGCGACGTCAACAATCTGCGCCTTGGTGATCGACGCCTTGCTTCCCATGGCCTTCCCCTCCCATGCGGCTCGAGCGAGGCCGAATCGCCCGCCTTCGCTCATCTGAACCACGGCGTGGAGCGTTCAGGTTGTTCCGGCTGTATGCCGATTCGCCCTTGTGCGCCGCGAACGGCATCTCTACTATGAACGCCGTTCAGATGAACGATGTTCATTATATACGCACCCACACGGGATCGAAAGGGATAACACCATGTCGCCACTGCTTATGACCGCGAGCCTCGCCATCACGGGGGCCCTCATCCTCTACACCATCGGCGTCTTCAAGGAGCGCGCTGACAGCAGGCTGCGCGGCATCCACCTCGCTTTCTTCTGGCTCGGCCTTGCCTGCGATACCACCGGCACCACGCTTATGACCGTGATAGCGCGCTCGAGCTCCACGGCAGCCCCCGCCATCCATGGGGTCACCGGTCTGGCTGCGATCGTGCTCATGCTCTTCCATGCGCTCTGGGCCACTGTCGTCTTCGTGCAGGGGCGCAACCGCAGCGAGCGCGCTCTCGAGCGCGAGCGCACGTTCCATCGCTTCAGTGCCGCCGTCTGGGTCGTCTGGCTCGTTCCCTATGTCATCGGCATGCTCGTCGGCATCCCGGCCATCAAGCTCGCTTCCCTTCCCGCGACGCTCGCGAGCCTCGTCGTCGCCGGCATCGCCGCCCTCGTCGTCTTTCGTCCCCGCCGCGCATAGGGTCGCCCGATCGCCCGAGCCCTGCGCAAGTCCTCCGTACCGTCAGAAAGGATGTGCACCATGCAGCTTCTCACCGTGCGCAACCGCACCCTGCTCCTGATCGCCGGCATCGTCTGGCTGATCGCCGGCATCAACATCGTTCGCATCGGACTTGAGGCCTACGGCTCCGGCCACCTCAACCTTATCAACATCGGCCTCAGCGTCGTCATCGGCGTCGTGTTCTGGACCTTCGTCTTCGGAAAGCTCGTCTCCAAGCACAGCGACCGCATCGAGGCTTATGGCGATGAGCGGCGGTTCTTCCTCTCGTTCTTCGATGTTCCCTCCTTCGTCATCATGGCGATCATGATGACCGGAGGCATCTCCATCCGCTTCTTCGGCCTCGCCCCCGAGCCCTTCATCGCCGTGTTCTACACCGGCTTGGGAGTCGCCCTCGCCTGCGCCGGCGCCGCCTTCGGACTTCGCTGGATCCGGTTCGAGCGCTAGCATCCGACCCGTCGACCGGATTGCGCGCCGCGCGCTCGCCAGGGCCCGCCGCAGCGCCCACATCCGGTCCTCCCCGCACAGCCGCACCTGTCCGATGCACAAAATCGCCCCGCACGCCGGCAATCGTGGCGTGCGGGGCGATTCGTTTCGATGGGGCGGTCGCCTAGGCGCGCTTGACCTCATCCCATAGCTCGTTGAGCCGCTCGGTGCCCAATCCCTCGAGCGCGATGCCGCGACCGTAGGCCGCATCCTCCATGGCCGCCCAGCGGAAACGGAACTTGGCGGTGCTCGCGCGCAGCGCGCTCTCGGCGTCGATCCCCTCCTTGCGGGCGACGTTCACCAGCGCGAAGAGCAGATCTCCGAACTCCATCTCGCGCTCCGCGCTCCCAGGCTCCTCGGCCTCGAACTCCGCGCGCTCCTCGGCGACCTTGTCCCATACCGCCCCGACGGTATCCCACTCGAATCCGAGCGCGGCGGCCTTGCGGGACACCTTCTGGGCCTGCATGAGCGCCGGCAGCGCACACGGCACGCCGTCGAGCAGCCCCTCGGGACGTGCGCCCGAGGCATCCGCCGCAGCGTCCTTCGCACCCTTCTCGGCGAGCTTCACGGTATCCCAGATCGCCAAGACCTCGTCTGCGGAGCCTGCACCCGCGCGCTCACCGAATACATGGGGATGACGACGGATGAGCTTCTCGTTGATGTCGCGCGCGACGTCGGCCATGGTGAACTCGCCGGCATCGGCAGCTATCTGCGCGTGCAGGACCACCTGCATGAGAACGTCGCCCAGCTCCTCGCGAAGGTGCGCCGGGTCGCCCGCCTCGATGCAGTCGACCGCCTCGTAGGCCTCCTCGATCATGTTCTTGGCAATGCTCGCATGCGTCTGCTCGCGATCCCAAGGACAGCCGTCGGGCTGGCGTAGGCGCCAGATCGTCTCGACGAGCGCTTGGACCTCACGGCACGCATCCGCAAGCGTGCTCTCGTCGCGGCGGGCGGACGCGGCGTCCTCCCCCAGCATCTCCGACAAGCTTCCTGCATTCACATCGCGCATCTTTAGCGCCATCATGCGCTCCCTTCGGATGGGCACCGACCGAACCGGACGGGCCGACAAGCACTTATTGGTTCTCGTAGCGCGCCATGCGCTCGCGATCCGGCATCCCCTTCGTCGCGCATGTGAAATGACGCAGAGCCGAAGAGGTCCTCTCGAGCGTCGAGTCATCCGTTGCGGCCTTTTCGAGGACCACATGGCGGAACGACTCCCCAAGCGCCTTACCGCTCTCGTACACCCCGTAACTGTGCGACCCGTCCTTGGGGATGGAGACGCTTCCGGGGTTGAACAGCCAGATCCCGGGATGATTGACGCTCTCCTCGTTGACCTTGATGTGCGTGTGCCCGTACACGATCGCCGAACCCGCCCTCAGGGCAGGGACACGGTCCACGCTGTTGTGCATGCCCGCGCCGAACACGTGCCCGTGCGTGCAGAAGAGCTCACGGCCGTTTTCGTCGACGATGCTCGCGCTATCCGCCATGCAGGGAAACTCGAGAACCATCTGGTCCACCTCGGCCTCGCAGTTGCCGCGGACGGCGATCAGGCGCGTCGAGGCGGCGAGCTCGTTCAACATCGGGATGACGCGCTTGGGCGCGTAGTCGCGCGGGAGGTCGTTGCGGGGACCGTGGTAGAGCACATCGCCGAGAAGCACCACGGCATCGGGGCGCTCCTCCCCGACGGCCTCTATAAGGCGAGCCGCCCAATACGCGGACCCGTGAATATCGGAAGCGATCAGGACCTTCATGCTGCCTCCTGGATCATAGGATCATAGATGGATGGCGGCGCAGCCGCCCGCGTCCCCGATTCTAGCACCCGGCCTCTGCGGCCCGAAGCGCCGCACGCACCACCTCGCGCAAGGGGACTCCGGACTCCTCGGCGCAACGGGCGCAATCCTCGTACTCCGGCGTAGCGCGCAGACCGCCTCCGGGCAGCACGGCGCGCTTTACCGTCACCGCGCCGTATGGAGTCTCGACGCGCACGAGTTCGCGCGCAAGCACCGTGCGCTCCATGACGCACCTCCGTATGCCCAGGGTGGTCGTCTCCCGGAAGATGACGTCCTCGACCGCGGCAGCGTCGGCGGGATCGCATACGACCTGGAGCTCGAAGCACGCGCGCCCCTTTTTGCCGAAAACCGGAACCCAGTGCACTTCGCGCCCACCTGCCGCGCGGATCCGCTCCGCCGCGTAGGCGAGCACCTCGGGCGTCTCGTCATCGATATCGCACTCGAGCTTCACCACGGCACGGGGCGCTTCCGTCTCACGGGACAGGTCGAGCGGGGCATCAGCGGGCTCGATCAGCATCGCGCGCAGGATCGACGGCACGCCGTAACTGCGCTTACCGGCTCCGCAGCCCACCGCGCGCACGCGGTAGCGCACGGGAAGACTGCCGCCGGGCCGCATCGCGCCCAGCAAGGCGGCGCCCGTCGGCGTCGTGAGCTCGCCCTCAACCGACCCGGGCCGCAGCTCCAGCCCGCAGGCGGCGCATATGTTCACCGTGGCCGGAGCGGGAACCGGGATGATACCGTGCTGGCAGCGCACGGTGCCGCCGCCGGCGGGCAAGGGGCCGGCGACGACGCAGTCGGGCGCGAGCCGGTCGACGAGCACCGAGACGGCAACGATGTCCGCGATCGAGTCGACCGCCCCCACCTCGTGGAAATGCACCTCATCAACGGGGATACCGTGGGCGGAGGCCTCGGCATCGGCGAGGATGCGGAAGGCGTCGAGCGCAAGCGCCCGAGCAGAATCCGTCAGGGCATGCGCGCCCCGGAGCATCCGCTCGATATCTGCGATGCCGCGATGGCCGTGCGCACGGCCGGCGTGCACGTGGATGTGGGAAGACGCGAGATCGTCATGATGCCCCTGGGCATGATGGCGACCGTGCGCATGCGCGCCCTCTTGCCCCTGCCCGTGCAGGTATGCCATATCGTGATCGTGGTTCTCGTGCTCAGCGTCCAACACCACGTCGAAATCGCAACACGCGATGCCCGCACGGGATACATGCGAGATCGCGATCTCGTACCCGTCGACCGGCAGGCTTTCCAGCGCCGCGCGCACCGCCTGCTCGTCGGACTCGTCGCCCAAATCGAGCAGGGCCCCCGCGAGCATATCGCCCGCCACGCCGCCCGCGCACTCCAGGTACAGAACTCGCCCTTGGCCGTCCCTCATGCGCATGCGCCCCTTCCGGCGAGATGATTGATCAGGGATGCCTGGTAAGCCGCCCCGAACCCATTGTCGATATTGACCACGGAGACGCCGCTCGC
The DNA here is from genome assembly GCF_900119895.1 of Collinsella phocaeensis. GTDB lineage: Bacteria > Actinomycetota > Coriobacteriia > Coriobacteriales > Coriobacteriaceae > Collinsella > Collinsella phocaeensis. The sequence goes on from NZ_FQLR01000003.1 coordinate 166,584, forward strand.
GCAGCTGTTGACCATGGCGAGCAGCGCCGTGACGCCGCCCAGGTTCGCCCCATAGCCCACGCTCGTGGGCACCGCGATGACCGGGCACGCCGCAAGGCCGGCGACCACGCTCGCAAGAGCGCCCTCCATCCCGGCGACGGCGATGATGACCCGGGCGCGGGCGATGTCGTCCCCGCACGCGAGAAGACGGTGTATCCCGGCGACTCCGACATCCTGCACGAGCTTCACGCGGTTGCCCAGAAATCGAGCGGTCTGGCAGGCCTCCTCGGCCACGGGCGCGTCGCTCGTGCCCGCGCTGAGGACCAAGATGGTCCCGTCGCCGTCGGGCTCGGGCAGGCTGCCGGTATAGGCGATGCGCGCTCCCGGGCGATATGTCAACTCGATGCCAGATGCGCGCACCGCCGCGGCCTTCTGCTCATCCAATCGCGTCACGAGCACGCGCTCCTGGCAGGATTCCGCGAGCGCGCGGAGAATCTCCGCGATCTGCCCGGCGGTCTTCCCCGCCCCGTAGACAACCTCGGCCGCCCCGCAACGCAACGCGCGCTCCCCGTCGAGCCTCGCGCACCCCGCATCCACGATAGCCGCCGCTCGCACACGGGCGACGAGCTCCGCAGGCTCCAACGTGCCCGCAGCGACCGCTTGCGCAAACTCCTCGAGCCTCGTTGCATCGATCATGGGCGCCGCCTCCTCTCATCGATGATTCGCATGCGACCCTAGCACAGGCACCGCACCCGAAAACACCGCCGCCGAGCAGATTTCCATACACACTCCTCATGACCGAAGCGCAAGCTGCTATTCTGCCATGAGAACGCACATGCGGCGGCTCGAGTCCGCCGGACCTCAATTCGCGACAGGAGCCCCTCATGAGCGAACGCGACATCTGCAACGAGACCGAGCCGAGCGCCGAGGAGCGCCCCGAGGTCGAGGATCGATCCGCATCTGCCGACTGCGCGCCGTCCATGGCCGAAGGTGCGGACGGAGCAGCTTCTGCATCCGCCGATAGAGACGAATCCGCCGGCGAGCATGACGGTCCCGATGGCACCGAGGTCCCCGAATCGCAGGATGCGCCCGCATACGGAAACCCCGGACTGCCCGTCGCGTCCGTCATCTTCGGCATCGTCGGCCTCATCTTGGGAGGCTACGTCAGCTGGCTCCTCAGCGTTCTTGCAGGCATCGTGGCCATCGCGCTGTCCATCTTTGCGCGCAAGCAGAACTCCCCATGGCCCGCGGTCGCGCGCGCCGGCCTCGTAATGGGCATCGTCGACATCGTCGCCAGCATCGCGCTCGTGGGCATCGTGCTCTGGCGCCTCTCGAGCATCGGTCTGATCTAACGCTGCGGCCGTACGGGCCCGAGACGCTGCCTAGAGCAGCGCCTCGGTCCACGCCTCCTCGCGAAACCCGACCAGCACGAAGTCGTCGCCGACAACCAGCGGGCGCTTCACCAGCATGCCATCGGTCGCCAGGAGCGCAAACGCGTCCTCGTCGCTCATGCCGGCATCCAGCTGGGCCTTGATGCCGAGCTCGCGGTACTTCATGCCGCTCGTGTTGAAGAAGCGGCGCAGCGGTAGCCCCGAACGCTGCTGCCAGCTGGCGAGCTCCTCTGCGGTGGGGTTGTCCTCCACGATATGACGATCGGTGTAATCCACCCCGTGCTCGTCGAGCCACTTCTTGGCCTTCTTGCAGGTGGTGCACTTGGGGTACTCGATGAACAGGACGGACATAGCCTCTCCTCCATACGGAAGGCGCGCTCCCCGCGCGACCTCGATCGTTTGCGTTCCATCATAATAGAACGTCTGTTCGTGTTTTGCAACTCGGGATGGTCTACAATCTGGAAAATCAACGAACCGAGATCCGGAATGCGAGGACCCATGCACGCGTCGCCCATCGTGGACTGCCATACGCACACGAGCTTCTCTGATGGCGCCTCCACCTTTGAGGAGAACGTCCGCGCCGCTTCGGCGGCCGGTTGCCGCGTGCTCGTCTCCACCGACCACCTCACGCTTCCGGCCAGCATGGATCCAGACTGCGAATGCCAGGTGCGTGAGTCCGAGCTGCGGCTCCATCGCGAGGCGTTCGAGGCCGCGCGTGAGCTCGCCGCGCATATCGCACCCGACCTCGAGTTCGTCTACGGCTTCGAATGCGACTGGTATCCGGGGTGCGAGCCGCTCGTCGACCGCTGGTCCGCCGGGGCGGCCGTGCGCCTGGGCAGCGTGCACTGGATCGGGGATCCCGGATGTATCCGCGGCGGTGCAGCAGGCACCCCTGGAACCGAGGCCGTCGCGCCCGCGGGGGCGCCGGGCTCCGGGTCCGGCTGGATCGACTACTCCGAGAACATGCACGTCTGGCACGAGCTGGGCGCCGACGGCGTGCGGGCCACCTACGTCGACACCTGGTGCCGTGCCTGCGAAAGCCCGCTCGCCTTCGACGTGATGGCCCATCCCGACCTCGCCGAGCGGTTCAGGAATGAGGGCCTTGCGCCGACGTCGCCCCTCGAGCCCCTCTGGGACCAGATGGCCGCCTGCGCGCGCGACACGGGCAGGCGCATCGAGGTCTCGACCGCCGGACTGCGCAAGAGCGTCGGCGGCTACTACCCCGCCCGCGGGCTGCTCGAGCGTTTCGCGCGCGCCGGCGTCCCCATCACGTTCGGGTCGGACGCGCACCGCGCCGTCGACATATGCTGGGGAATCCGCGAGGCGCAGCGTTACGCCCACAGCTGCGGCTACCGCACGTTCGACGTACCGCACGCCGACGGCAGCTGGGAGACGATCGGGCTCGATTGACTCCCCGTGCGAACCTTTCGCCGCCGGACGGCGATCCCGCCCGGCGTGCCAAAAGGGTACGTCCCTTTTGGCACGGGCGCAGCTCCCGCCGCTTAATGCATGCGCGCGTCGAGCTCGCCGGCGAGCTCGTCGAGCCCCACCCCATAGCGCTCCAGCACCACGAGCAGGTGGTAGATCAGATCGCCCGCCTCGTAGCGGATGTGCTCATGATCGTCGTCCTTGCAGGCCATCACGACCTCGCCCGCCTCCTCGACGACCTTCTTGAGCAGGCTGTCCTCCTCGCCCGCAAGCAGGCGCGCGGTGTAGCTCTGCTGCGGGTCGGCGTCGCGGCGGCCGCGAATGGTCCCCGCGAGCCCCTCGAGGGTCGCTCCGATATTCCCGGGCTGCACGTGTTCCGTTCTGACTCCCATGGCGGTATCTCCTTGCCTCATCCCGACGGCCCGCAGCCGCCCTTACGCCTCGACCGTGTTGAAAAAGCAGCTCCGGCTGCCCGTGTGGCACGCCGGCCCGGGCGAATCGACGCGCGCGAGCAGCGTGTCGCCGTCGCAGTCGGCCGCGATCGACACGAGCCTCTGCATGTTGCCGCTCGTCGCCCCCTTGTTCCAAAGCTCTTGGCGGCTGCGGCTCCAGAACCAGGTCGTGCCCGTCTCGAGCGTGAGGCGCAACGACTCGGCGTTCATCCACGCCACCATGAGCACCTCCCCGGTGTCGTGCTGCTGCACCACGCAGGGGACGAGGCCCCGCCCGTCGAAGGAAAGCTCGTCGATGCTCATGCGAAATCCAATCTCACGGGAATGCCCTGGGCCGCCATGTATTCCTTGACCTGGCGGATCGAATAGGTGCCGAAGTGAAAGACGCTCGCGGCGAGCACCGCGTCGGCCTCGCCATCGAGCACGCCCTCGGCGAAGTGCTCGAGCGTGCCCACGCCGCCCGACGCGATCACGGGAATGGACACGGCGCGCGCCACCGCGCGGGTGAGCGCCAGATCGAAGCCCTCCTTGGTGCCGTCGCGATCCATGCTCGTGAGCAGGATCTCGCCCGCGCCCCGCCGCGCCGCCTCCTCCGCCCAGGCGACCGCGTCGATGCCCGTGGGCGTGCGACCGCCGGCGAGATAGACCTCCCAGCGGTCGGCGCCCGGCGCGCCCGGCTCGCCCACGCGCTTGGCGTCGATCGCCACCACCACGGCCTGGCTACCGAACGCACCGGCGGCCTGCGAGATGAGCTCGGGGTCGCGCACGGCGGCGGAATTCACCGAGACCTTGTCGGCACCCGCCGCCACCATGGCGCGCATGCCCGCCAGATCGCGGAACCCGCCGCCCACGGTGTAGGGAATCGCGAGCTCGGCGGCTGCGTGCGCGGCCATGTCGATCGTCGTGGCCCGGTTGTCGCTCGTGGCGGTGATGTCGAGGAACACGACCTCGTCGGCGCCGGCCCGGTCGTAAGCGGACGCGAGCTCGATCGGATCGCCCGCATCGCGCAGGGCGACGAAGTTGACGCCCTTCACCACGCGGCCGTCGCGCACGTCCAGGCAAGGGATGACGCGTTTCGCGAGCATGGGCTACCCCCTCCCTTCCGCCGCCGCCAGCGCGTCCTCCAGCGCGAAGGACCCCTCGTAGAGCGCGCGGCCGGTGATGGCGCCCTCGATGACGCCGTCGCCGGCGGCCGCGAGCCGGCGGATATCGTCGAGCGTCGAGATGCCGCCCGAGGCGACAACGGGAAAGCCGGCGGTCCGGGCGATGGCGCGGTAGGCGCCCACGTCGATGCCCGTCTGCATGCCGTCGCGGGCGATATCGGTGAACACGAGGTGCTTGAACCCCAGCGCCGCAAGCTCGGCGACGAGGTCGAGCGCCTCGCGTTGCACCCCGTCGCGCCAACCGTTGACCTTGACCAGGCCCTCGCGCGCGGCGATGTCGGCGACGAGCAGCTCGCCGAAGCCGCGGGCGGCCACCTCGGCGAACCCGGGTTCGGTCACGAGCACGGTGCCGAGCGCGATGCGGGCGGCACCGGCGGCTGCAAGCTCATCGATGCGGGCGAGCGACCGCACGCCGCCGCCCGCGTCAACCGACAGGCCCTCGATGCCGCAGATCGCCCGGATGGCGCGCAGGTTGGCCGCACGGGCGGGCTCGTCCTCCCCGAACGCTGCGGACAAGTCGACCACGTGCACCCAGCGCGCGCCGGCGTCGGCAAACGAGCGCGCCACGGCGACGGGGTCGTCCGAGTAGACCGTCATGCGGCTCCGGTCGCCCCGCTCGAGGCGCACGACCTTGCCGTCGATGAGGTCGATGGCGGGAAACAGGATCAAGGGGATACCTCCTTCGTAACGGATAGAGAGGAAGAGACGGGCAGGCGGCGCAGGGGCGCTGCCCGGGCGCGAACCCGAGCGGCCCGATACGGCAACGCATCCCAGACCGCTGGACGGACGGTGGACGTGGACCGAAAGGTCGGCGCGCACGGGCCGGACGGCCGGAGGCGCGGGACGGGCGGCAAGCCCGGACCGGAAGGCCGCCGACGGGCGCGCGGCGGAGGCGTCCCGCAGCATGCTCCCCTTACGAGCAGATGCGGACGAAGTTCTCCAGGATGAGGTGCCCGTGGGCGGAGGACTTCTCGGGGTGGAACTGGCAGCCGAACACGTTGCCGCGCCAGACCGCCGAGGCGAAGTTGCGGGCGTAGTGCGTCACGCCGGCGACGTCGGCGGGCTCGACGTCGCCATCGAGCGCATAGGAATGCGTGAAGAACACGTTGGCGCCCTCGGCGAAGCCCTCGAGCAGCGGGCATACCCGGCCCGCCTCGGTAAGGTGCACCTGGTCCCAGCCCACGTGCGGCACCTTCAGGCGGGACGAGACGAGGCGCGTGCAGCTGCCCGGAAGCACGCCGAGGCCGCGCACCCAGCGCGAGCCGTCCGCCTCGAACGCCGCACCCGGCCCCAGGCCGCCGCCGCGCGCGTCGAGCGCGCACGATACCGGGGCATCCGGGGATACGCCCTCGTCTCCGCGCTCGAACAGCAGCTGCAACCCCAGGCAGATGCCCAGAAAGGGCGTGCCCTCTCCGCCCGCGACCGCCTCGACGACCGCGGCGGCCTGGCCGCTTTCCGCCATATAGGCGATGGCGTCGGCAAACGACCCCACGCCGGGCAGCACGATGCCGTCCGCGCGCGTGAGGGCGGCGGGGTCGTCCGAGACCTCGACCGCGGCGCCCGCGCGGGCAAGCCCGCGGGCGACGCTCGAGAGGTTGCCCTTGTGGTAGTCGATCACGACGATCTTGGGCGAAGCCGCCATGGACGTCCGCTCCCTTCCGCTCGCATCCCCGGCCCGCGCACGGCGGGCGGGGGCGTGCACCTCGTTCATCCCCGGCCCGCCCGCCTCGTCGCACGCAACGCGCCGGACGGAACCGAGCCCTGTCTTAGAGCGCGCCCTTCGTGGAGGGCACGCCCGCCACGCGCGGATCGTGCTCGCAGGCACGGCGCATCGCGCGACCCGCGGCCTTGAAGGCCGCCTCGATGATGTGATGGGAATTGCCGCCCGCCAGCTCGCGCACGTGCAGCGTCACGCCGGCGTCGCGCGCGAACGCGTAGAAGAACTCCACCGCGAGCTCGGTGTCGAAGGTGCCCACGCGCTCGGTGGGAACCGGCAGGTCGCAGTAGGCCTGTCCGCGCCCGGAGATGTCCACCGCCGCCATGACGAGGGTCTCGTCCATGGGGATCGCCGCGTCGGCGAAGCGGCCGATGCCCGCCTTGTCGCCCAAGGCCTGCGCGAACGCCTGGCCCAGGACGATGCCCGTGTCCTCCACGGTGTGGTGCGCGTCGACCTCGGTGTCGCCGACGGCGCGGACCGTGAGGTCGAACAGCCCGTGACGGCCGAACGCGTTGAGCATGTGGTCGAAGAAGGGCACCCCGGTCTCGATGTCGCAGGCACCTGCGCCGTCCAGGTTCAGGTCGATCGCGATGTCGGTCTCCCCGGTCGTGCGGGTCACGCGCGCGCGGCGCGCGGGCGCGGAGCCCTCCTCGGTCGACGCCTTGCCGGATGGGGCCACCGCCGCGACGACGGTCGCGGGCTTGCGGTACACGGTCATCTCTCACGCCTCCTCGTCCAGCAGCGCGGACAGCGCCGCCAGGACCTCGTCGTTTTCCTCCGGCGTCCCGACCGTGATGCGCAGGCACCCCTCGAGCCCGGGCGCATAGGAGAAGTCACGCACCAGCATAGAGTACTCGTCGCGCAGCCGCTCGCGGATACGGCTCGCCATCGGCATGCGGACGAGCAGGAAGTTCGCGCGGCTGGGCCACACCTTCACGCGCGGGTCGGCGGAGAGTGCGGCGAACATACGCTCCCGCTCGGCGACGATGCGCTCCACGACCGGCGCGAACTCCGCGCGGGACTCCACGAGCGCGAGCGCCGCCGCCTGGCTCAGCACGTTCACCGAGTAGATCTGGCGCACCGCGGCGAACGCCTCGATCACATCGGGAGCCGCCAGCACGTAGCCGCAACGGATCCCCGCGGCGCCGAACGCCTTGGACAGCGTGCGCAGCACGACCAGGTTGGGATGGCGGTCGAGCAGCTGGGCGGCCGAGGCGTCCTCGCCCGCGAACTCGATATAGGCCTCGTCCACCATCACCAGGCCGCGGCACACGTGGCACAGGCGCTCCACGAAGGACAGCGGGACGAGGCCTCCCGTCGGGTTGTTGGGCGAGGTGACCACCGTGAGCTTCGACCAGTGCGCCGATGCGAGCACCGCCTCTTCGTCCAGCTCGAACGTGCGCGGGTCGCGGCCCGCGCGGCGGACCGGCGTCTGGGCGAGCGAGGCGAAAAACTCGTACTCCGAGAAGCACGGAGGGCAGACGAGCAGCTGGGACGCGCGCCCGCCGAAGGCGAGCAGGTAGTTGTAGAGCAGCTCGTCGCCGCCGTTGCCCACGCAGACGCATGCGGGCGCGACCCCGTGCCGCGCGGCGATCTCGGCGCGCAGGGCATGCGACATCGGGTCGGGGTAGCGGTTGAGCGGCGTGGACGCCAGGGCGGCGTCCACCCGCTCGCGTACCCCGTCGGGCACAGGGTAGGTGTTCTCGTTCGCGGAGAGGTTGATGCGGCAGGGCGTGAAGCTGGGGTCGTACGGCTCGATGTCGGCCAGGTGCGGCTGGACGAGGGCCCGTACGCGATCGGACAGGCGCGCCACGCTAGCCCACCTCCCCGCACGGACGGGCGCCGGCAACGACCGTCGCCGCGTCGTCGACCGGCCACGCGATCTTCCCCAGGTCCACGTCGGCAAGCCCCGTGGCGCTCACCGCCGCCTCGCCCAGCTCGAGCGAGCGACGGCGCAGGCCCACCGAGAGGCCGTGCGCCCACAGCCCTTCAGCGCAGGCCATGCGCTGCGTCGCGGGCGCATCGGCCATAAGACCGGCAGGCGTGTAGCACACCACGGAGGAACGCTTGACGAAGTCCTCGACCGACAGCGGGCTGGAAAACGTCGCCGTGCCGCCGGTCGGCAGGGTGTGGTTGGGGCCCGCGACGTAATCGCCCAGCGGCTCGGAGCTCCAGGCACCCACGAAGATGGCGCCCGCGTTGCGGATCTTGCCCAGAAGGCCGAGCGCATCGGCGCAGTGCAGCTCGAGGTGCTCCGGTGCAACCGTGTTCACGGCGCCCACGGCGGCGTCCATGTCCGCCGCGATCACGACCGTGCCCTCGTTCTCGAGGGACGCGCGGGTGATGTCGGCACGGGGGCTCTGCGCGCAGAGCTGCTCCACGGCCGCCTCGACCTCGCGCGCGAAATCCGCGTCGCAGGTGACGAGGTAGCACGCCGCCAGCGGGTCGTGCTCGGCCTGGGCCATGAGGTCGGCCGCGACCACCATGGGGTTCGCGGTGACGTCCGCCAGCACGCACACCTCGGAGAGGCCGGCCACCATGTCGATGCCCACATCGCCCGAGACCACCTGCTTGGCCGCCGCCACGTAGGCGTTGCCCGGACCCGTGATCTTCTCGACGCGGGGGATGGACTCCGTGCCGTAGGCGAGCGCGGCGACCGCCTGCGCGCCGCCCACCAGGTAGATCTCGTCCACACCGGCCACCTTGGCCGCCGCGAGCGTGACGGCGGAGATGAGGCCGTCGCGCTGCGGGGGCGTCACCATCACCACGCGCTCCACCCCGGCGACCTTCGCGGGGATGGCGTTCATGAGCACCGTGGAGGGGTACTGGGCGCGACCGCCCGGCACGTAGATGCCCGCCGCGGCGAGCGGCGTCACCTTCACGCCGAGCATCGTGCCGTCTTCGCGCGTCGTGAACCACGACTGCGCGACCTCGCGCTCGTGGAAGGCGCGGATCTGGGAAACGGCCTTCTCGAGTGCGGCGACGAAGGCGGCATCGATCGCCTCGAGCGCCGCGTCGACGCGCTCGGCGGGCACATGGAAGCTCTCCAGGTCCACGCCGTCGAATTCCCGGCAGAAGCGGCGCAGGGCGACATCGCCGCCCGCGCGGACCGCGTCCACGATGTCGCGGGCGGCCTCCTGGATACGGGCGGGAAGCACGCCCTTGCGGCTGAGCTGGTCGATGACGAGGCGCTCTCCGGGCGCCAGCGAGATGGTCCTCATGGCCATCACTCCTCTCCTGTTGCGATGAGTCGGCGCACGAGCTCGCGCACGCGCGCGTCGGTGCGGGCGCGCCCCGGGTTGACGAAGAGCCGCGCGGTGCACTCCATCAGCTCCCCCGTCACGACCAGATCGTTCTCGCGCAAGGTCGTGCCCGTGGCGGTGATGTCCACGATGCGGTCGGCCATGCCCACGATCGGCCCGAGCTCGATGTTGCCGTGCAGGGAAACGATCTCGGCGTTGACGCCCCGGCGCTCGTACCAGGCGCGGGCGATGCGCGGGTACTTCGTGGCGACGCGCAGCACCCCGGTGCGGGCGTAGGAGCGCTCCGCACGCTGCGCGCGGACGCTCGCGGCGGGCTCCGCCTCGATGAAGCGGCAGCCGCCGAACCCCAGGTCGGCGAGCTGCAGGACGTCGAGCCCCGCCTCGATGAGCGAGTCCCGGCCGCAGATGCCGCAATCGGCCCCGCCGCAGGCCACGAAGGCGGGGGCGTCCTGGGCGCGCACGATCACGAGCTCGAGGGTCCCCAGGTCGCCCGCGGTGCCGGCCGCCGCGCGGTCGGGCGCCCCCACGATGAGGTGGCGCCCCGCGTCGACGAACGCCGAGGCGTCGAAGCCGGCACCCTCGAGCGCGCGCACGGTGCCCTCCTTGAGCGACCCCTTGGGGACCGCGATGCGCAAGGGTCGCCGCGCGGAAGCGGAAGCGGATGCGGCGGCAGCCGCGGCGGAGGCCGGCTCGGCCCCGACGGATACGGGGCCGCCCGCCTCGCCCAGCGCGCGCTCAAGGCGCTCGAGTGAGAAGGCGAAACCCGCTGCGGGGACGCCCCGGGCGCCGAGAGCGCCGTCGAACACGCGGTCGTACCTGCCGCCGGAACCCACCGGGTCGGACGCGCCGGCCGCATACGCCTTGAAGACGAGGCCCGTGTAGTAATCGAAGGACCCCATGAGCGAGAAGTCGAAGGAGAGCGCGCCGCCCATCGCCGGGTCCGAGCACGCGTCTGCGTGCAGCGCGCGCAGCTCGGCCGTGGCCGAATCGTCCACGCCCGCCTCCTCCAGCAGCGCATCGACCCGGTCGAGCGCCTCGACGCCGCCCGCGACGCGCGGCAGGGCGCAGATCGCGCGGCGCATGGACTCGGGCAGGTCGGCCGCGGCCGCATGCGCGTCCAGGTCCACGAAGTCGTTGGCGTGCACGTCTGCCAGCGCCCGCTCGGCGAGCTCGGCATCGCCGCATGCCTCCAGCAGGGCGCGGAACGGACGGACGCTGCCGCACACGATCCGCCATCCGGGCACGCCGAGCTTCGCGAGCGCGCCCGCCACGAGACGGACCGCCTCCGCATCGCCTTGTTGCGCGCTCACGCCGATCAGCTCGAAGCCGAGCTGCGTGAACTGGCGCGTGGCGCCGGCGTCGCGCGCGGCGGCGCGCACGACGGGCGCCTCGTAGCGCAAGCGCAGCGGAAGGTCTCCCGCAGCCATGCGTGCGCGCACGATGCGAACGATGGGCAGGGTGTTGTCGGGGCGGACGACCAAAAAGCGGCCGTCGTCATCGAAGAGGCGAAACGGCGTGTCGGCCGCACGGCCGCCCGCATAGAGGCCCGCCTGGTCTTCGAGCAGCGGCGTCTCGATGGGTCGGTAGCCGCTGCCCTTGAGATGCTCCCGCACCGCCTGCGCGATGTCCTCGCGCGCCTGCGCCTGGTCGGGCAGTATGTCTCGGAATCCCCATGGTGCGGCGGTCATCTGCGGATGCTCCCCTCTCGTGCGGCCGTGCCCGGGCACGCGCCCCTTCGACGCCGATGCCCGGAAGTCGCTTTAGTTTAGTGGAGTACTTAAAGCCGCCCAGCGCGGCAGCGAACCGTTACAGGGCAGAAACACGCACGCCATACCGCACGCACGGCCGGGGACGTGGCCCGGGGCCCGAAGACCATGATTCGCCGGCAGCGGCACCTCGCCTGTCGCCGTCCGTGCCCCCGGCATTCGTTACCGTATCGCTATCATTCATTCCCATCGTGGGATACCCGCCCTGCATCGGCACCGCACGCGATACCGTAAGTATATCTGGCTGCACACGTGCCCGCTCCAGCGCGAGCCGGCGCGAGACGAACGGGGGGGGACCATGAGCATCTATTCGTCCGGGCGCAAGCCCGGGAGCTATATGGGATGGGCCGCCGCATCCGCCGTCCTGCTCGCGGGCGTCCTCGGCACCCTGGCTGCGGCAGGGGCCGAGACGCTCGCCCAGCGCATCTCGCCCGACTACGTCCCCACCGTCGAGAGCATCGTCTCGGGAGGCGACCCCTTCGCCTGGAGCGCGTCGCCCACCTCGCTCGCCCGCAGCGGCGCGGCGCTGCCCGCCGCCTTCGACCTGCGCGACAACGACATCTACGGCGACACCGTCACGCCCGTGAAGTTCCAGAACCCGTGGGGCACCTGCTGGGCGTTCGGCGTGGTCGCCGCATCCGAGACGAGCATCCTGTCCGAGGCCAGCGCCAAGGGCATCGAGGTGCCCGAGGCCCTCACGGACCTCTCCGAGCGCCAGCTCGCCTGGTTCACCTACCATGCGCTGCCCGAGAACGATGACGCCGACGGGCAGGCCGGCGAGGGCCTCATCTCCCTGCTCGACGACAGCGACGTGCTCAACTCGGGCGGCTTCGCGCTGTACGGCTCGTCGCTCTTCTCCTCCGGCATCGGCCCCACCACCGAGCAGAGCGTCCCCTACCGCGGCAAGCAGGGCATCATCCAGACCATAAAGGACGCCGAGGGCAACGAGATCGACTACTGCCACAGCGCCGACGACGACTGGAGCGTCGACGAGGAGCAGCGCTTCGAGCAGGCCCTCGAGCTCGAAGAGTCCGTGCAGCTCCCCTCCCCCGGCACCTACGCCCTCAACGAGAACTGGGACGCAGTCGATACGGCCAACGAGGCCATCAAGGAACAGCTCTACGCTGGTCGCGCCGTGTGCATCGGCTTCAGTGCGGACAACTCGCAGCCCGGTCAGATCAGCGAGACCGGCTTCATGAACCCGGGTGATAACGAGACCGGCACGTGGGCGCACTACACCTACTACGACGCGGGCGCCAACCACGCGGTCACCATCGTCGGCTGGGACGACACCTACTCCCGCGAGAACTTCGGCAACCCCGACCCCGAAACCGGCGAGGTGAACGAAGCGCACCGTCCCCAGCGCGACGGCGCCTGGATCGTCAAGAACAGCTGGGGCTCGACCGGCGAGTTCCCCAACGGCACGCCGGACGGCTGGGGCACGGACGGCTCGGGCTACTTCTACCTCTCCTACGACGACCCCACGATCTCGGACCCCCAGGCGTTCGACTTCAAGGTCGAGTCGATCGAGAGCACAGACGAGGGGTACTACAACCACCAGTACGACTACATGCCGTCGGGCGATATCCAGACGGTCCGGAGCGAGTCGGAGGTGCGCGTCGCGAACGTGTTCACGGCCGACGAGAACGGCGAGATGATCAGCACGCTGGGATGCGAGACGACCGCCCCCGGCACGGAGGTCACCTTCGAGGTGTACCTGCTCGACGACGATGCGGCGCTTCCCGATGACGGCGAGCTCGTCCGCACCGTCAAGCGCGACTTCGGGTGGGGCGGCTACCACACCGTCGAACTCGAGGACGACTCGCTCATCGTCGAGGGCGGGCAGCGCTTCTCCGTCGTGATAACCCAACAGGACCAAAACGGAATCTACCGCGCATCCTGGGAGGTGGGGACCGGCATGGCCGGGCGCGAGGCGATGCGCCAAAGGTACTACGACTACTACGTGGGCGTGCACTACCGCGCCATCCGCGACCAGTACCTCTACGACAAGCGCGACGAGCTCATCGCCCAGGGCCTCGACGAGGACACGGCGTGGGAGCAGGCGATGGCCTGGGTCGACACGGACGAGGTGCACGACGAGATCTACGGGCTCGCCGAGAAGATGGCGGAGACGACCGCCGAGCGCGCACTGCCCAGCTACTACGCGAACGCCGTGGTCAACGAGGGCGAGAGCTTCCTGTTCTCCGAGGATGAGGAGACCGGGGAGGCGTCCTGGGCCGACTTCGCGCTCGTCTCCGAGGCCGCCGAAGCGAACGGCGTCGAGGCCGACAACCCCTGCATCAAGGCGTACGGCTACGTCCTCCCGGACGGCTACTTCGATGGGGCGGCCGCAGAGCAGATCGCCGAGCTCACCAAGCTCGTGGCGACCGGGACCGAGACGCTCGCCTCGGCCCAGGTGAGCGTCGACGGCACGGACGTGCCCACCTCGGCCCACTGGGTCACCGCCGACATCCGCTCCGCGCTCGCCGACGCGCTCGACGAGGCCGCGACGATGCTCGAGAAGGCACAGGCCGGAAGCGTGACGCAGCACGAGATCGAGGACATGAGCCAGCGCCTGTCCGATGCGAACGAGGCCTTCCTGGAGGCCCGCAAGCCCGGAACCAAGCAGGAGGCGTCCAAGGATCCCGACCCGAAGCCCGAAGAGAGCGAGAAGCCCGCAAAGCAGGACAAGGACGACCTGCCCAAGACGGGCGACGCCGCCCTGGCGGGCATCCTCGCGACCTCGCTCGCCGGCGCCGGAGCGCTCATCGCGGGCCTGAAGCGCCGCCGCAAGTAAGGACGCGGCACCGCACGCCGACATATCCGCAAGGCACGCAAAGGACCCCGGCAGCCGTCAAGCTGCCGGGGTCCTTTCGGTCATATGCGAACCGTCCCGATGCGCACTTACCTGCTGCGGCGGCGCACGATCACGCCCGCGACGATGGCGATCACGGCGACCGCGGCGACGCCGCCCACGACGGCCAGCGTGTTGTCGCCGGTCTGGGCGAGCGTTCCGCCCGTACCGGGCTTGCCGGTGCTGCCGGGCTTGTTGGAGCCGCCGGCGTTACCGGCGTTGCCGGTGTTGCCGGTGTCACCCGAGCCGCCATCGCCAGGCGTGGAGGGACGGGTGAGGCCATCGATCTCCGCGAGGATATCGGCGCGAGCCGCCTCGACCTCATCGGCGGTGCCGCTCTTGAGGAGCGCCTTGCCTGCGGCGACGGCGTCCTTCAGCGCGGCGACGCTCTGATCGGTGTAGACCGAGGTGTCGATGGCTTCGGCGCGAGCGATAGCGTCTTTCAGGGCGACCACGTTCACGAGCTGGGCGCGCGCATCGACGATAGCCTGGGCAAGCTTGCCGTTCTCGCTATCCTCATGCTCGGCCTCGGCCGCCTTGATGGCGGCGTCGAGGGCCTTCCAGCTGTCGGAGGTGTAGTCATCCTCGTCGAGCTTCTTCGCATCCGCCAGGACGCCATCGAGATCGACGGCGACGAGCTTTGCCTGAGCGTCGGCGAGGTTCTGGGCAGCCTCGGCGATCTGCTCGGCGGTGCCGTCCTCGAGCAGCTTCTTGGACGCCTCGTAGGCGGCCTTGTACTGCGCGTAGGAATCAGGCGTGTACGCGCCCTCGGAAATGCCCTCGAACTCCGCCTGGGCAGCGAGGAGCGCCGACACGTCGACGAGACCGTCGCGGGCGGCGAACAGGTTGTCCATCGCAGCATTGAGCTGCGCGGGATCCTTCACGCCGTCATCGACCAGCTTCTGCAGGGCGCTCAGGGTCTCATCATAGGAAGCCTTGGAAGTCGTGGTGAAGTCACCCTCGCCCCACTTCAGCTCTTTTGCATCCTCGAGCACCAGCGCCGCGCGATCGGCAGCGGTGGCATCGAAGACCAGGTTCTCGCGAGCAGCCTTGAGGTTGGCCGCGAGCTCCTCGCCCTGCGTCTCGGAGATGTTGTCCGCATCCTTCAAGGCCTCGGTCGCGGCGGCCAGAGCCTGGCTGTACGCGTCCCACGTGGTCTTGGTGTACGCGGAGCCGTCCTGGATGGCGCCCTCCACGAGCTCGGAGAGCTCGCCTCCGGCGTAGCGGACGACCTTGTTGGCCACGGCGTTCTCCAGACCGGCCTTCAGCGAGGCGGCGGCGTCCGCCGTGATCGCGGACTCGTTCGCCAAAGCCCCCTCGGCAGCGGCGACCGCCGTGTCGAGCGCGGCCTTGCTGTCAGCGGTCCACGTGGAGGTGTCGGCCTTCTTGGCCGCATCGAGCGCGCCGCGCAGAGCGGCGATGCTATCGGTGCTTGCACCGGCGGCCTTGCCCAAGAGGTAGATCTCGGAGATCTGGGGCGCGATGCCCGCGGGCCACTCGATGACGACGTCCTTCACCGCGGTGAAGTTGACGGCGGCACGGGTTGCGGCGATCACGTTGCCGAAGCGGAACTCCTGAGAGTTCTGATCGAGCGTGCCGAGGGTCACGGTCTCGGTCGCGCTGTAGGAACCGTCCGTGTAGAGGACGGCCTTGACGGTCGCGCCGCTGGGGTTGCCGCGAGAAATGATGCGGACGCCCTCATAGGCGGTGCCATCGGCCTTCAGCGGGGTGGAGACGTGATAGGTCAGGGTGCCCGCGGTGTCGCCGGAGGGCGCCCACTGGCTCTCGAGATTCTTGTCGATCATGTTGCTGGGCAGCATGTCGCGCTGCTCGGCGACGGTGCTCTCGAAGTCGCCGCCCGCATAGGTGGAGACGTACGCGCCCTTGTTGATGCGCAGCTCGCCCAGGCAGATCCAGCGGTGACTGTAGGTACCGGTGAAGCGGATGCGCAGGTAGCGACCAGTGGCGTCGAGGTTCTCCGCCTTGGCGGTCATGTTGCCGGGGACCTCGCTGGAGTGCGTGAGCCACGGGGCGCTCTTCGCGGTGTCGTCGTTGAACGCGTCCTCGACGATATCCTCGCTGTTGATGTCGAGGACCTGGGTCCACTGGCCATCGGCAGCGTTGGGATCGCTTGCGACCTCGATCACGCCGTTGCGGATGAAGTCCTTGCTGGTCTCGGGAATGAAGTACTCGAAGGTGTTGATGGTGCGCTCCTGGCCAAGATCGAAGACGACCGTGTCGCCCTCGCTCGGGTAGCCGGCGATGGTGGAGTTGGTGCCGATGTTGCCATCGAAGACCTTCGCCACATCGAAGCTATCGGAGCCGGGAACGTCGCTGGAGACCAGCTTCGGCGCCAGGGAGTCCAGGAATGCGGCCTCATAGCCCTCGAATGCGACGGTGGCGCCGTCGGCGTTGGCCCTGTAGCCCACATAGCGTGCGCTCACGGCCTCGGAACCGAGGGGCTTCCACTCGATACCGTTCATGGAGTAGACCGCGTCCGCCTTGGTGGCAGCGGTCTCGCCGGCGGCAACCGTGACCTCGCGGCGGATGCCGCCCAGGTCGACGGCGACGACGTCGCCGCTTGCGGGCAGCTTCACCGTGGCGTCGGTCGTGGAGGCGCCATCGGTCGTCACGCGACCCTTGAGGCCGGCATCCGGAAGCTCGAACGTGGAATAGATGCTGTCGGCGCTGAACGTGTAGCGTTCGTAGGCCTCGAGCTCGTACAGCTGGAACCAGTTGGAGGTGCCGCTGTTGGATACGAGCTTGATGGCCGTCGCCTCGACGGTTGCGAAGTTCTTGGTCTCGTCGGCAGAACCGGAGAGGTCGCATGCCTTGGTCCAGGCGCCGCCCTCGGCATCGGGGGTCTCATCGACGGTGTAGTACACCGAAGCGGACGAGAACTTGTCGCTCGCGCCCTGCAGAACGCGGACGGTGTCGATCTTGACCGTGCCGCCGAGGGTCATCATGACCCAATCGCCCTGCTGCGTAGCGCGGCTGCTCCAGAACTGCGTGGTCTCGTCGCCGTCGATGGCGCGCGCGATCGCGTTGCCCTGGTACTGGGGCATGTTGGTCGAGATGGTCTTGGCGGCCGTAGCCTCCTCGCCAACGGTGGCGTACAGGTCCGCAACGCGCCACCAGATGTTCTTGCGGGTGTTGTTGACGACCTTGACGGCCTTGGCCTCGACGGTCTTGCCCAGCTTGATGGCCTGCGCGGTCTTGTTGTTGATCGAACCGGCCTCATGCCACTGGCCGTCAGCCGTCTGGTAGTAGGCGGTGCCGTCATCGATGGCGTCGCCGCCGTTGTTGGAGATGGCCTGCTTGAAGACGATCGCATCGATGGACTTCACGCCGTCGAACGTGACGATGACGGCCGCACCGGCCTCGGTGCCGTCGTCCTTCTGGTCGCCGACGCCATGCGTGAGCCACGCCTCGGTGCCGTCCTCGCCGTCGGACGCGTTGCCCAAGGGCTTGCCAGAATCGGCGCTCACCTGGTTCTCAACCGCGACCGTACCGAAATACGCCGCGGACTCGGAAGCGGGACCGTCGACCTTGTTGATCTCGACCTCGTTGATGGTGAGCCAGCAGGCTCCCTCGTTGGCGGCCGTGGCGATCAG
This sequence comes from Collinsella phocaeensis, assembly GCF_900119895.1. Taxonomy (GTDB): domain Bacteria; phylum Actinomycetota; class Coriobacteriia; order Coriobacteriales; family Coriobacteriaceae; genus Collinsella; species Collinsella phocaeensis. Next base: position 184,211 of record NZ_FQLR01000003.1, read on the forward strand.
GCGGACGCCGAAGACGTCTGTCTGGCCCAGGCCCTTGAAGTCGACGACCTGCTCGCGGTTGTTGTCGAGCGTCGCGCCCTCCACATCGACCCATGCGCGGCCGCCTTCGGTCTCACGCAGGACCTGCAGCTTGCCCGTGCGCAGCGTATCGTTGAGGTGGCCGGCATCGTAGGTGACCGTGAAGCGATCGAGGTCGAACGCGTTGGTCTTCTCCACGCCGAAGAACGTGCCCTCGGCGATGGCCGCCGGGTCCTTGTAGCTCAGGCCGGTGCTAGCTTTGCCGTCGAACAGGACGTCCATGTCGGCAGACGGGCTGTCGGTACGGCTCGTCACGAACTTGGTGAAGTTCGCGTCGGGGTTGGAGGCCAGCTCGGCGCGCTCGGCTACGTAGGTATCGAGCGCGTTGATCGTGGGCACGATGTGCGCCTTGCCGATGCGGGCGTACTCGGTGTGGTCGATGTAGAGATAGCCATGGTTGTTGGCATCGTCGAGCTTTGCGGTGCCCGCGGAGTACTTGGCGATCAGCGTGGACTTGTCGCCCGCCAGGTCGGCCTTGACGGCCTCGAGCTCGAGAAGGGCAGCCTCGGACTGCTCCTCCATCGCGTCGACCCAGGAGCTGATCTGCTCGAGCATATCCTTGTTGCCCGCAGACGCGCGGTAGGACGCGGCGGTCTCCTTCAGCTCGGTGAAGATCGCGGTCATGCTATCCACATCGCCTGCGGTGACCGTGCCCGCGGCGAGCTTGGCGCGGAAGTCGGCCAGCGCATCCTTGATATCGGCAGACTCGCCGTTCTCCCAGGTCGCGCCGCCGCCGTACATGCGGAGCGCATGGCCGGAGAGGGCCTTGAGCGCATCGGAGCCGGCGGTTGCGACCGGAGAGTTGTGGTCCACGTACGTGAAGGAATCGTCCCACGCGGCGTCGGCGTGCTCGGTGGACGTCCACAGGTTCCACGTGAAGTCGGCGTTCATGAAGATCGCCTGCTTGGACGGCTCGGACTGCTGCATGGGGTTGAGCACGACGCCCTCGACCTGGCCCGGCTTGAGGTCGGCGCCCAGGAAGTTGTTGTGGCCGCCCATGTGCAGGGCGTCCTTATCGTTATCGGAGCAGGGCCAGTTGATCCACATGAAGGGTGCGACGCCGGAGTTGTTCTGGAACGTGGTGGCAAACTGGCTGTCGATCTTGCCCCAGATGCGGCCACCGGTGTTGACGACCTGGATGGTATCGGGAAGGTCCTGATACCATGCCTCGCCCTGGCCGTAATAGGCCACGGGGCAGAAGATGATCGTGTCCTTGAGGCCGGGGTACTTGAGCGAACCGTCCTCGTTGGTGGCCCGCTGCTGCTCGCGGACCCATTCCGTCATGTCCTCGCACAGCTTGATGTACAGGTCGGAGCCCTGGTCGGCCGCATCGTCGGCCAGGATGGCGATCTGGCGGACACCGTGGTCCATGACCTGCGTGAACTTCGCCTTCAGAACCTCTACGGACGCATCGTAGTTCGCGTCGGTGATGGGGTTGCTCATGAAGGGGTGCAGCGCGTAGACGAAGCGGCACTTCGACTCGTTGCCGGCCTTTGCCAGCGGGTCGATCTTCTCGGTGAGCTCCTCCTCGGTGTAGAGGGTGCGCCACTGGGCGTTGTGCTTGGGATCGTCCTTCGGGGCGTACACGTAGGCGTTCAGCTTGTAGTAGCCGCCCCACATCATGAGGTTCACGCGGTCCTCGGTGCTCCACGGGTTGCCGTAGTAGCCCTCGATGAAGCCGCGCGTGATGACGTCCGCGTAATCGCACACGGTGAAGGCGCGAAGCTCCGCGCCCTCGGTCTGCTGCAGGATCTGGTACAGCGTGGTGAGGCCGTAGTACGCCGCATCGGTGCTGGCGCCCAGGACGATCACGCGGTCGGGCGTGTCGCCGGTTGCGGGCAGCGACGCGAGCACGTAGGCATCGGTCTTGTCGAACAGACCCTCGGTGATGGCGAGGGTACCGGACTTCACGAGCTCCTCGACCATCGTGTCGACGACGCCGCCGGAGCCCTTCACGCCCACCAGGATGTTGGTGGAGCGCGCTCCGCCGAGCTTGTCGGACTGCTTCGCCTTCATCCCCTTGAGGGCGAGGACCTCGTCGAGGCGGGCCGCGGTATCCGCATCGACGCCGTCCTCGAGCACGACGTTCGCTTCGCCGCGAAGCGTCTGCGCGCCCGCGGCGTACGAGGCCTCATGCGGGGTCGGGTAGATCTGGTATCCATCCTCTGCTGCCCAAGCGGGCGTGACGGCACCGAAGGCCGCCACGCCGCACAGGGTTAGAACGCAGAGGATGAACGACCAGACCGCGCGAATCTTCGTAACGGTTCGGTTCATTCATCCTCCTTCTGGACTATACGGTTTACAGCCGCGCGACCTGTGAGCCTAAACGGCTACTTGGCGCTGCGGCGGCGAAGGGCCACGCCCGCGCAGAGGGCGACCACGGCCGCCGCGGCGACGCCGCCGACGATGGCGAGGCTGTCATCGCCGGTCTGGACGAGCGAGCCGTCCGTGCCGGGCTTGCCGGGCTTGGCGCTCGGATCCTCGGGCTTCTGGGTGGGCTCATCGGTGCCGCCGCCCGGGACCTCGGCGCGGCTCCACTTGGCCGTGAGCACGAGGTCGGAGGTCACGGGGTCATCGAAGCTCCACTTCGCGGTCCAGCCGCCCTCGTGGCCGTCGGTGAACCAGCCCTCGAACTTCCAACCGGAAAGCTCCGGGTCGGCCTGGGCGGGAACCTTCTCGCCCTCTTTGACCTTCAGGACGATGTCCTCATGGCCGGGAACGCGGTCGTCGATGGTGACGGTGAAGGTCTTTCCCTCGGGCTCGGGATCGGGATCGACCGGAGCGCCCTCGAGGCGCAGCGCCATCATGGATGCGGCCAGCTCGCCGCGCAGGGCGTACGCGGAGTTGACGTCGCCGTCCTGCTTAGCCAGGCAGTCCTCGGCCTTCTTGACCTGAGACTGGAAGGCGGACCAGGTCTCGTCGCTGAAGCGGTCGTGATCGCAGGAGCCGTCCTGCTTCACGCCCTCGGCGACGTCGACGAGCTGCTGCAGGGCCTCGTAGTTGGGGGCGGCGGCCGCGTCGAGCAGGCGGAGCTCCGCCGCCGCGGCGTTGCCGTTGGCGCCCTTGACCCACACGAGCTTGACGGCCTTGACGTCGTCCTGGCGGTCGAAGGCGATGGTGATCGGCTCGGTGCCGCTCACCTTGAGGTCGCCCTCGGCGATCTTCTCGAAGGTCTTGCCGTCACGGGAGACCTCGATGCGGTACGTCTGGATGTTGCCGTTGGTGCCGGTCTGGCGCGGGGTGTACACGATGCCCTCGACGCTCATGGATTCCTTCGCCTCGAGGTTGAGCCAGTGCTCGCCCGAGGTGATGTCCCACTTGCTGTGCCACATCGTGTTGGGGTTGCCGTCGAGCACGTTCTTGGGATCCGAGCCGTCGGCCTGGAAATCGGATGCGGTCGCCGCAAGCAGGGCGGGATCGACGAAGCTGAGGTCGCCGCCCTTCTTCAGCTCGAGGGCGTCCAGCGCCCTCACGATGGCGGCCTCGTAGCCGTCGACCGTGGACTGCATGCTCGCGGGCAGGTCCTCGCGCACCTGGGCCCAGGCGGCCTGCACGCGAGCGACCGACTCCTCGGTGAAGAGCTCTGCGAGCGCTGCGGTGGCCTCGTCGCCCTGCAGCTGGGCGTACGCGTCGATGCGGCAGTAATCCGCCACCTCGTAGCCGGGCTTGCCGTCCTCGCCCGCCAGCTTGCCGCGAATCTGAGCGGCCAGCTCGGATACGGCCTCGGCGCTCGGGTCGGCATCGCGGAACAGGTCGTACGCCGCATCGAGCAGATCGCGCAGGCCGGGGACGTCCTGCACGGCGAGCATGCTCTCGGCGGTAAGGACCGCGTAGTCGAGCTCCATGGTGGAGGCGAACTCGGCATCGGTCGAGACGCGGACGTCGTCCACGTAGCCGCGAAACGCCTGCGTCTTGGAGCCGATGCGTGCCAGCGGCAGCATCGTCGTGGCCTTGAGGGCCTTGCCCTCCGCGGCCTTGTCGCCGTCGCCCAGGGTGTCGACGAGCTCGCCGTTCACGTAGAGCTGCGTCTCGGTCATCGTGTTCTTGAACTCGAGCTCGACCCATTCGTCGACGGGCAGCTCGTAGGCGAAGGAGAACCGGTGGTTCTCACGGGTGAACCCGACCTTGCCGGTTCCCTCCTGGACGGCCATGATCTGGCCGTACGCGGACTCGAAGAGCACCTGGGGATCGGTGGAGGCGCTCGTGCGCTTCACCTTGACGCGCAGGTCGTTGCCCAGACCTGCGGTGGAGAGGGCGTCGTCGGCGACGGAAGCGTAGGACTCATCGCCGTCGAACTTGAGGGCGCTGCGGCCGTCCACCTGCTCGAGCCTGGCGTTCTTGCCCTCGGCGAGGTCGCGGCCCATGCCGGATGCGTCGGACATGTCGTCCATGTTCCACTGGGCGATCTGGCCGGAATCGGAGACGGAGACCTCGTAGCCGAAGTTGGTGCTGGGCTCGTCGCCGAGCTCCTGCGAGAGCGCCTTGGCGTCGGCGGTGTTCAGCGCACCGCGGCCCCAGGAGTTGGCGCCGAAGAGGCCCGCCGCCGCGGTGATGCGGTCGTACACGTCGTACTCGGTGATGCCGTTCTCCAGGTAGTCGGTCATATCGTTCCACACCGCGAAGGCGCCGCCGATGACCTGCGGGTCGCCCGCCGGGATGGTAACCTTGTCGATGCTGTTCAGCGGGTCGGTGTAGACGACGTTGTCGTTCAGGTAGTCGTAGTAGTAGCCGGCGTTGGGCACGATGTAGAAGTGGCCGTCGTTGCAGTCGATGAGGTCGAAGCCCATCTCGTACATCTTGTCCATGTTGGCGTAGCCCCAGTTCCAGAGGTTGATCTGGGCGCGGGTGCCGTCCTCGCCGTCCACATGGATGGCGTCGCCCTGGGTGTACTGGGACAGGGAGCCCCAGACGCGCGGCGTCTTGCCGTTCTCGCGCGCGTAGTCGAACATCTCGTTGACGAACTTGCGGTACAGCGGGCCCGACTCCTCCTTGGAGCCGACGTTGTACTCGTCCGCGCCGATGTGGATCACGTCGGTGCCGGCGAAGACCGCGTCCTCGCCGCCGGTCAGGTACTCATCGAAGATGCTCTGGACGAACTCGAGGCTCTGGCCGAACTTCTCGCCGCGCAGATCGAGATGGTCGTTCTGGCGGCCGTCGGTGCCGTAGCGCAGGTCGGGACGGACCTTGGTGAACGCCAGGGAGTGGGCCGGGGTGTCGATCTCGGGGATGATGTTCACGCCGAGCGCGGCGGAGCGCTCGATGTACTCCTTGAAGTCCGCCTTGCTGTACCACACGTCGGTGGAGGTGAGGTCGGCCTGGTTGGCGCCGCCCTTCTTGATGTCGGACTCGAGGCGGAAGCCGGAGTAGGCCTGCATCGCGTCCTCGCCGTTGTTGGTGTAGTGCTCGAGCGGGATGAGGTTGTCGTTCAGGTGGATCTGGAAGTCGTTCAGCTTGAACCAGGCCATCTGCTCGGTCATCTGCTTGAGCCAGTCGAGCGTGAAGGTCTTGCGGCCCACGTCGAGGATGAGTCCGCGCACCCTGTAGAGCGGGTAGTCGCGCGCGGTGCCCACGGGGAAGGAACCCTCGCCCGTCTTCATGCCCTGCAGGATGGTCTTGGCGCCCCAGTTGGCACCGGCGACCTCCTCGGCGATGACGACGACCTTGTCGCCCAGTGCCTCAACGAGGTAGCCCTCGTCCTTGAGGCCGCGGGAGGCGTCGTCGGAGAGGCCGAAGAAGATGTCGCCGGACGTCGCGGCAGTGCCCTTGACGACATCGAGCTTGACGCCGGTCACGGTCGCGAAGTCCGCAGCGAAGTCCTCCGCCATGACCTTGAGGGAGTCGTCCGCGTAGACGGCGCGCTTGGCGGCCGTGGCGGCGAACGAGCCGGTCCCGCCGACCCACTCGCGCAGCTCGGGCAGGATGCGCGGGGCCGCGTTGGCGCCCTCGGCGGCCGTAAGGCTGCCGGGCACCGCCACGTCGAACTCCTTGAACGCGTAGTCGGTGTTGTCGGAATCGTTGACGATCTTGAACGACGCCTTCACCGTCACGTCGGAGATCGGACGGTAGATGGTGCCGTCCAGGTCGATGACCTGCTCGTAGTCGGTGCCGTTATAGGCGATGCTGTACCCCTCGGGTGCCTTGGGCAGCGTGTAGGACAGGGCCTTGGTCTCCGCGGTGACGGGGTCCACGACGATATCGTCCAGGTAGTCGGCCGGCTGCTTCGCAGGGGCCTCCGGAACCTTGTTCCACACCTCGAACTCCATGCAGGAGACGGCCTGCCAGCCCTCAACCTTCGTGACCTCGAGCTTGACGTAACGGCCGGTGACCGGAGACGCGAGCTCGATCTTGCTCACGGCGTCCTTGTTGCCCGTGACGGCGTGCACGGGCTTGCCCCAATCATCGGTGCTCTCGGACACGTAGATGTTGAAGTCGGCGGCGCGGTTCTCCGCGTTCTCCCACATCGCCTCGAGGTACGCGATGCTCTGCGAGGACCCCAGGTCGACGTACAGCCACTGGGTGGGCGCCTCCTCGGTCCTCCAGCGATCGGCCTTGCCGTCCTTCTTCTTGCCGTCGACGGCTCGGGCGCCGTCGGCGTTGTCGTAGTCCGCGCTCGCCTTGGTCGGGCGGCCGAGCGCCAGGTTCTGGGCCTTCTCGCCGGTCTCGGGCGCAGCCTCCTCCTGCTTGTCCGCATAGACCTCGAACTCGAACAGCGAGACGGTGGGATAGGTGTCAACCTTGCCGTCCGGGTCGTCGGACGTGAAGCCGGTCACGTACAGGCGCACGTAGCGCGCCTCGACCGCATCGAAATTGATCGTGCTCTCCGTGGATGCCGGGCGCTCATCCGTCTCGTAGACGTCCTTCCAGCCCCAGGCGGACGCGTCGTCGCCCTTCGCATCCTTGTCTGCCAGGACCTGGACCTTGAAGCCCGTCGCCTTACGGCTCTCCCAGAACGCCTTGACGGAAGAGACCGTCTGATCGCTTCCGAGGTCTACGTACAGCCAGTGCGCGCCGTGGCTGCTGTCCACGCCGCTGCCCCAGCGGGAGCTCTTATCGGTGGTGTTGCCGTCGACCGCGAACTTCGCGGCGACGGAGGGCGCTTCCTCGCTGTCGGCGATGGCGGTCTTGCCGAGCGCCAGGTTTCCCTCGGCGGCGTACGCCGCGGGCGCGGCGCCGACGAAACCCCCAAACGCGAGTGCGCACGCGAGCGTTGGGGCGAGCAGCCCCCGTACTCGTTGCTTCATGCAGCCTCCTTCCTTTCGACCCGACACAGCCCGGGCTATCGTGCATGCATCCCGGATACGGTATCGGAGCTTCGATGCCGTGGTACGGATGCGACGGGGGTCGGTAGGAAGGAACAAGGGCCGACATTGATGCAGAATTCCTTCTACATCGATGGGAAAACGTTCGACCAATCTCCCATCTTTCTTATGAGTATATGCATGATTTCTTAGTAATTATTCATTCTTACTGACGGCATGTCAATCGCTCAACGGCATGCATTTTACGCCAGACGGTTAATCTGCTCATGTTTTAGCACGTAGACGTATTATCAATTGCATACCAGTCAGATGGTATTCATCTAATCCTATAATGCCAATTGGTATCTGATTATACATACCAGAGACATCAATCCGAAAGAAGGACGGACATCGATATCCTATGGTCGCGAAAGCGTCCGCCCACCTGGCACGGCAGGTGCCGTCATGCGGAGACGCGATTCTGGCGCGATGACATAGCGCATGCCCCGTATCACAGGGTCCTGCTGGACAACAACGGGCCCGCAGGCGAGAACCTGCGGGCCCGTCGACGGGCCTCTATGCGCTAAGCGAACCGAGACGCCCGGCTACTCGTTGTCGCCGGCGGTCATCTGGGTCGCGGAGAGCTCGCCGTCCATCGAGGCGGCGGCGTCGGGCCAGACCCACTCGGTGAACGCCGGGTGATCGTAGCCCTCGTCGACCGCGAAGCGGAACGCCTCCTCGCGGAACGCCTCCCACTCGTCCACCTTGGCGGCATGCGCGGCATCGCCGGCAGCGGCGTCCACCAGGCGCAGGGCGTCGGCGGCAAGAGCCCAGCGGTCCATGTTGTTGAGGCGCAGCATGTCGAACGGCGTGGTCGTGGAGCCCTTCTCCTCGTAGCCGTGGACGTGCCAGACGTCGTGGCCCGGGCGGTTCCACACGAGTCGGCGGATGGTGCCCGCGTACGCGTGGAAGCAGAACAGGACGGGCTTCTCGCCGGCACCGAAGAACTCGGTGAAGCGCTCATCGCTGATGGCGAGGTCGTTCTCGCAGACGTTCTGGATCTTCAGCAGGTCGACGACGTTGACGAACCAGACCTTGACACCCTGCTCGCGGAGCAGGTCGACGGCGGCGAGCGCCTCGAGGGTCGGAACGTCGCCGCAGGTGGCGACCACGATGTCGGCCTCCTCGAGGCTGGCAGCGGTGCTCGCCCACTCCCAGGCGGCAAGGCCCTCGGCCAGCTCGGCGCGGGCGTCGTCCACCGTGATGAACGTCGGGGCGGGCTGCTTGCCGCAGAAGATCGCGTTGACGCAGTCGGTGGAGGTGTAGGCGCGCTCGGCCACGGCGAGCGCCATGTTGGCGTCGCACGGATAGTAGGCGTTCACCACATGGGTGTCGTTGGCCTTGTTGAGCAGCAGGTCGATGAAGCCGGGATCCTGGTGGGAGAAGCCGTTGTGGTCCTGGCGCCACACGTGGCTCGTCAGCAAGATGTTGAGGCCGGCGATCGGGGCGCGCCAGGGGATCTCGCGGCGGCAGGCCTCGAGCCACTTGCAGTGCTGGTTGACCATGGAGTCGACCACATGGACGAAGCTCTCGTAGGTGCTCCACACGCCGTGGCGGCCGGTCAGGGTATAAGCCTCGAGGAAGCCCTCGCACTGATGCTCGGAGAGCTGCTCGACAACCTTGCCGGCGGGCGCCAGCAGGTCATCGTTGTCCGCGTCGGCGTAGTAGCCCGCAGTCCACTGCTTCTTGGTGTACTTGTAGGCGTCCTGCAGACGGTTGGACGCGGTCTCGTCCGGACCGAAAATGCGGAAGTCGTCGTTGGCGGCCACCACGTCGGCGGTGTAGGCACCGAAGACGCGCGCGGCCTCGGTGGCGCCCCAGCCATGGCCCTTCTCGGCCACGGGGACCTCGTGCGCATGGATGTCCGGCAGCGTGAGCTCACGGCGAACCTTGCCGCCGTTAGCGTTGGGGTTGGCGCCGATGCGCAGGTCGCCGGTGGGCATGAACGCGGTGACCTCGGGACGGATCTGGCCCTCCGGGGTGAAGAGCTCCTCGGGATGATAGGAGCGCAGCCAGCCGCGCAGCACGCGGAAGTGCTCGTGGGTGTCCTTGGCGCTCGCCAGCGGCACCTGGTGCGCACGCCAGGAGCCCTCGGTCTTCTTGCCGTCGATGTGCTTGGGGCACGTCCAGCCCTTGGGCGTGCGGAAGACGATCATCGGGTAGACAGGACGGGTCTCGTCGCCCGCCTCGGCGTTGGCCTTGATGTCGCAGATCTCGTTGAAGACCTCCTCGAAGAGGTTCGCGAAGCGGCGATGGATCGAGGAGTGGGGCTCGTTGTCGAAGCCGGCGACGAAGAAGTACGGCTTGTAGCCCATGCCCTCGAAGAACTTGGTGAGCTCCTCGTCGGAGATGCGGGAGAGCAGGGTCGGGTTGGCGATCTTGTAGCCGTTGAGGTGCAGGATGGGCAGCACGATGCCGTCGGACTTGGGGTTGACGAGCTTGTTGGACTGCCAGGAGGTGGCCAGCGCGGCCGTCTCGGCCTCGCCGTCGCCCACCACGGCGACCGCGAGCAGGCTCGGGTTGTCCATCACGGCGCCGAAGGCGTGGGACAGGGTGTAGCCCAGCTCGCCGCCCTCGTGGATGGAACCCGGGGTCTCCGGGGCGAAGTGGCTGGGGATGCCGCCGGGATAGGAGAACTGGCGGAAGAACTTCTGGAGACCGGCCTCGTCATCAGTGATGTCGGGGCGGATGTCGCGGTAGGTGCCGTCCAGCAGGGACTGAGCGGTGCCGGCCGGGCCGCCGTGGCCGGGGCCCATCAGGAAGATGGCGTTCTGCTGATGGTCGGCGATGAAGCGGTTGACGTGGCCGAGCAGGAAGTTGATGCCCGGGGTGGTGCCCCAGTGGCCGACGAGGCGGTGCTTGACGTCGGGGCGGCCGAAGTCGCGGGTCTCGCCGGTCTTCTCATCCGTCCAGTCCTTGCGCATGAGCGGGTTGGAGCGCAGGTAGATCTGGCCGACGGACAGGTAGTTGGCGCAGCGCCAGTAGCGCTCGACGCCCTCGAGCTCCTCGACGGGTACGGGGCCGTCGAGCTTCTTCCACGGTGTTCCGAGGACGGGCTGGGTCATGGTTCCTCCTTCTCGACGCCGGTTTCCGGCGATATGGACGCAACGCGCGGGGCGGCCTCTCTCGCCTCCACACCGCGCGCGAATGCCGATGCGCGGCGCGCGGGACATGGTTCCGTGCGCTTATCTGCAGTATAAGCGCTAAAACGTTTTACCTCTACGAAAAAACGTTTTATCTTTCGCGTCTTTCCGCCCGCTTGCGTCATGGTTTCTCCAAACGGTCCGTCGGGGTGCGTCGCGGCGCCCCGACGACGCGCGGCCGCGGCCGGGCCCCTGCCTCCCGAGCCTCTGCCCACGCGCATCGCGTCGCGGCGCCCCTCCGCAAGAAGGCCCCGCGGTCCGGGCGCCCCTATCGCCCGAGACGCGGGGCCGGCTGTCTTCCTCACGCGAGCAGGCGCCCGCCTGCGCCCGAGGCTATTCCCGGTGCAGCGCGACGCTCCCCTGCACCTCGAGGTGCGGGGTGAGCAGGATCTCGATCGGGTCGGCTGCGGGGTCGGCCAGCTGGCGCATCATGAGGCCGATGGCGTGCTCGGCGAGCTCGGCGACGTTCTGGTCGACCGACGTCAGCGCGCTCTCGAACAGCGCGTCCGCGGCGCTGTTGTCGTAGCTCACCACGGAGTAGTCCACGGGGATGCGCAGCCCCGCCTCGTGCAGGCGCTTGAGCAGGCCGAGGGCGATGTTGTCAGAGCTCGCGAAGACGGCGGTGGCGTCACTTGCCAGCACGCCCTCGGCCGCTGCATAGGCACTCGCGATGTAGTACTCGCTCTCGAGCACGAGCACCGGATCGAGCGCGATCCCCGCCTCATCGAGTGCACGGCGATATCCGGCAAGGCGCTTGCGGCCCGTAACCGATTTCGCGGCGTTCACGATGCACGCGATGCGCCGGTGGCCCTGATCGAGCAGGTAGCGCGTCGCCATGTAGCCGCCCTGCTCGTGGTCGAACAACACCTTGTTGCAGTCGAGCTCATCGACGACGCGGTCCACCATGACGTACGGGGTCGGGAGGCGCAGAAGCTCGTCGGCGAGGGCGCCGTTGTCCGAATCGTCGTCCTCGACGACCAGGAACAGGCCGTCGACGCCGCGGGTCACCAGCAGGTTGACCAGGTCCAGGTCGTTTTCGGGGGACCCGTCCGAGTTGGTGATGAACAGGGCGTAGCCCTGGGCGCGACAGCGCTGCTCGAGGTTCTTGGCGAGCGACGAGAAGAAGCGGCTCTCGATGTTGGGCACGATGAGCCCGAACGTCTTGGACTGACGCGTCACCAGGCTGCGGGCGATCTGGTTGGGAATGTAGTGCTCGCGCTTCGCGACCTCCTTGATGCGCCTGCGGTTCTCCTCCGAGATGCGGCAGGGACGGTTGTTGAGGACGAGCGAGACGGATGCCGGCGAGAGACCGACCTCCTGCGCAATCTGCTTGAGCGTCACCTTGTTAGCCACGCGAATACACCTCATAGAGCCACGAAGCGCCCGTGCGCGCTCCCCTGCCGATATGATACCGCCGCTCAGCGTGGGGGTAAATTCTTTTACCATTCGTCGGCGCGCTCGCGCACGAACGGCCGTCCCGAGCCTCTCGCGGGCACGCCCCCCCGCGCCGCGCGACCCGACGCGTGCGGCCCGGTCCATCCGCAACGAAACGAGGCGGCAGGGATCCCGTCCCCGCCGCCCCGCCGGCTGCATCTCCGCCTTCGCGCGCTAGGCGAACTGGCTTCGGTACAGGCTCGCGTACGCGCCGTCGGCCGCGAGCAGCTCCTCGTGCGTGCCCTGCTCGATGATCGTGCCCGCCTCCATCACCAGGATGAGGTCGGCATCCACGATGGTGGACAGGCGATGCGCGATCACGAAGCTCGTGCGCCCGTGCATGAGTGCCTCCATCGCATGCACGATGGCGTGCTCGGTGCGCGTGTCCACGCTCGAGGTCGCCTCGTCCAGGATGAGGATCTTGGGATCGCAGAGCATCGCGCGCGCGATGGTGAGCAGCTGCCGCTGGCCCTGGGAGATGTTCTCCGAGTCGTTGGCGACGTGCGTCTCGTAGCCCTGCGGCATCGTGCGGACGAAGAAATCCACATGGGCGGCACGGGCGGCGCACTCGATCTCCTCGCGCGACGCGTCGGGCTTGCCGTAGGCGATGTTCTCGGCGATGGTACCGTCGAACAGCCACGCATCCTGCAGGACCATGCCGAAGTTGCTGCGCAGCTCGCCGCGGTCCATCTTGCGGGTGTCCACGCCGTCGAGCGTGATGTGGCCGCCGTCGACCTCGTAAAATCGCATGAGCAGATTGATGAGCGTCGTCTTGCCCGCGCCGGTGGCACCCACGATGGCGATCTTCTGCCCGGGCTCGGCCGTGAACGACACGTCGCGCATGAGCGGCTTGTCCGGGGCGTAGCCGAAGCGAACGTGCTGAAACGCGACGCGGCCCTTCACGGGACGGCTCACGTGGGCGGCGACGCCGGGCTCGGGCTCGGGATCGATCTCGGGCTCGTCCAGGATGTCGAAGACGCGCTCCACCGAGGCCAGCGCGCTCTGCAGCGTGTTGATGGTCATCGACATCTGCGTGAGCGGTTCGGACGCTTGGTTGATGTACTGGAAGAACGCCTGGAAGATGCCGACGGTCAGCTCCCCGGCGATAAGCATGCCGCAGCCGATCACCGCGATGACGACCTGCGCGAGGCGCCCGATGAAGCGGATCGCCGGGCCGGTCGCGTTGGTGAGGAAGTCCGCGCGACGGCTCGCGTCGGCAAGCTTCTGCGCGAGGTCGTGGATCTCGGCCGAGCTCTCCCGCTCGCGGTTGAAGGATCGGATGATGATGCGCCCGCTATAAGCCTCCTCGACGGCACCCGTCAGGTGGCCCACCCACTTCTGGCGCTCCGCGGCGAACTCGAGGTTGCGCCTTGCGGTGAGCTTGGTCACCAGCACCGAGAGCACGGAGAAACCGATGAACACGGTGGCGAGCAGCGGGCTGTACACGTACATCATCACGACGGCGCCGGTCACGCCGCCGACCGCCGTGAGCAGGCGCAACAGGCCGGTCTGCAGGACCTCCGACATCTTGTCGAGGTCGTTGGTGGCGCGGCTCACGACCTCGCCCGGGCGGTGCGCATCGAAGAAGGCGAGCGGCAGACGGTTCATCTTCTCCGCGAGCTTGTTGCGCAAAGACAGGTTGAGGCGCTCGGCGAAACCGGCCATCGTGAAGCACTGCAGCGTGTAGAACGCCGCCGCGAGCATCCATACGCACAGGTAGACGGCGATGGCGCGACCGCCGGTCTCCCATCCGACGACGAAGGGCTCGCCCTGGGAGAACGCACGCTGGATGCTCGCCCAGAGCACGTCGATGACGTGCGCCGAGAACGCCGGCGCCGCGACGGAGAACGCGGTGTAGAACGCGATGGAGACGATGACGAGCACGAACCTCCAGTGCTGGTCGCGCGCCTCGCTCCACAGGCGCGCGACGGTGCGCCGGATGTCGCGCGGCACCTCGGCCTCCTCGGCGCCCGGCGCACCCGCTCCGGCAGCGCCCCCCGTCTGCACCGCCTGCTGCACGATGCGCCCCTCCTCGGCCTGGGCCTCGGACATGCCTGCGGTCCTCTCGACCTGCTCCGCCATGCTACTCGCCTCCCTTCATCTGCGACTCCGCGATGGCGCGGTAGACCTCGCAGCTCTCCATGAGCTCCTCGTGGGTGCCCTTCCCTTCGATCCGGCCGTCCTTCAGCACCACGATCTGGTCGGCGTTCAAGATCGTGCTGATGCGCTGGGCGATGATGAGCACCGCGGCATCGCGCGTCTCGGGAACGAGAGCGCGGCGCAAGGCGGCATCCGTCTTGAAATCGAGCGCCGAGAAGCTGTCGTCGAACACGAAGAGCTCCGCGGGCTTCATGAGGGCGCGCGCGATCGACAGGCGCTGGCGCTGGCCGCCGGAGAAGTTGGTGCCGCCCTGGGCGACCGGGGCGTCGAGCCCGTCCTTGAGCCCGAACACGAACTCGCTCTGCGCGACCTCGAGCGCATGGCGCATCCGCGCCTCGTCGGCGCCCTCGTCCCCGTAGCGCAGGTTGCTCGCCACCGTGCCGGAGAAGAGCCATGCCTTCTGCGGCACGTACGCGATGCGGGAGCGCAGGTCGCACTGGGACATCGAGCGGACGTCCCGGCCTTCGAAGCGCACCGCACCGTCCGTCACGTCATGCAGGCGCAGGAGCATCTTCGCGATCGTCGACTTGCCCGAGCCGGTCGGTCCGATGATCGCGGTCGTCTGGCCGCGCCTGCACGTGAAGGTCAGGTCGTGCAGGGTGTCCTCGTCGGCGTCGGCGAAGCGGAACGACGCGTGGTCGAACACCGCCACGTCGTCCTCTCCGTCGGCGTCCGCGGCCGCCGCAAAAGACGCGTCGCCGTCGACGATCTCGGGCACGCGATCGATGACCTCGGCCGCGCGGTCCAGGCACGCCTTGGCGCGCGGCAGCGTGAGGGCGACGATCTGCGCCATCATCACGAAGAAGAGGATGAGCATCGCGTACTCGAGCACGGCCGAGATGCTCGCGATCTGCATGGCGTGCGCGCCGACGCGGTTGCCGCCCACCCAGAGCACCGCCACCTCGGCGATGTTCATGAAGAAGAACGCTGAGCAGTCCAGGCCGGCGAACAGGAGGTTCACCTTGATGGCCCGGTCGGCGTAATCGGTGAAGACCTCGTCGAGGCGACGCTCGGAGTGGCGCTCCTTGTTGAAGGCGCGGATCACGCGAGCGCCCACGATGCTTTCGCGCAGAACGACGTTCATCCGGTCGATGAGCTTCTGCAAGCTCATGAAGATCGGAGCGGCCTTCGTCACCGTGACCACCGCGATGGCGAGCACGATCGCCACGACGAACGCGAGCAGGATGCCCATCTGGTAGTCGATCATGCAGGCCATGATGATGCCCGCCACCGCCAAGAACGGCACGGGCAGCACGAGCTGAATGGTCGCGATGATCGACTGCTGGATCACGTTCGTGTCGTTCAGCGTGCGCGTGATCATCGAGCCCGTGCCGAACTCCTCGAAGTCGCTGCTGGAAAACGCCAGCGATGCGTCGTAGACCGCGTTGCGGATATCGCGCGCGACGTTCGCGGCGAGCTTCGCGGCCAGGTAGGCGCCCGTCATGGCGCCGCCGCTCGCGAGCAGCGACGCCCCGAGCATGGCGAATCCCCCGCTCACGATGTAGTCGAAATCTCCCGTACCGATACCCGTGTTGATCATGTCCGCGAGCATCGTCGGAACCAGCAGCGTACCGACGTTGTCCACCAGCAGGACCAGAAGCGTCACCGCCGTGAGCGCCCGATACGGTTTCATGAACCTCAGCAGCAGCCTCATGCCGCACCCCCGTTTCCCGTTTCGCCTTCCCCGTCTTGGGCCGACATCGCGTCGAGCTCAGCCTCGAGCGCCGCCGTGTACCGGCCGATCAGGCCCAGAAGCTGCTCTCGCTCGCATTCCGCAAGCGTACCGAACGCGCGCCCTTCAGTCTCCATCGCCGGGACGATATCCGCCGCCGCAAACGCACGGCCCGCCGGCGTCAGCACGGCCCGCTTGTTCTTGCGGCTCCCCTCCTCGAACTCGAGGGTGATCAACTCACGTGCCTCCAGGGTCTTGAGCGCCGAATTGATCGTTTGCTTGCTGAACGCCCACGACGCAGCCAGCGTTCGGAGCGATTCCGCGCCTCCGGCGCGCACCAGCGCGTACATCATCCAGTAGGCGCAGCTGGAAAGCCCGCTTCGTCGCGCGAGTCGGCTGTAGAGCCTGTCCACGACGTTGTAGAGGTAGTCGAATTCCATCGCGTTGACCGACATTGTCCCACCCCTCTCATTAATCCGAACTCGGACTATAAAAATGTAGTCCGAGTTCGGATTACCGTCAACAGCCACACGGCTGAAACACAGCGCACCCGCCGGTTGCTCTGCAAATGCCGGCGGGTGCGCTGCGGGAAAGGGATGTGGCGGGGTGTCAGCCGTTATTCGGGCTTCTCCCAGCCGTCCTGGACGGACTCGAAGAACGTCGCCTCCGTGCAGAGGTCGTGGACGCTCTTACCGTCGCGCCACGGGAGCTCGAACAGCTCGGAGAGGGTCGGGACGAGTTCAGAGCAATCCGAGAAGCGGCCCTTCTCGTTCATCTGTGAGCAATCCTGCACGCGCCAATAGCCATCGGTATGGGTGATGTAATACTGGTCCTCATCGATGTCCATGAACACGCGCGTCTTGGAACGCAGGTAACCGAGCAGCTCCTCGGGAGTGAGCTGTATCGTTTCGTCAGCCTTCAATCCCATGATGGCCTCCTCGAACGTCGAGCGCCTCGCGGCGCGGTGGGTAAAAACCGTTACCTTCAGTAAACCCGCTTCAAATGCCACCGATACACTCAAATTGGTGGACGGCGCGCCATATGCGACAAGCGGAAAACCTGTTTCTCCCGAGCAAAGAGAAATACGTTTTATCATTCGCTCGTGCCAAGATCCGACTCTTCGTCTTCCGCTATCCGAACCCAGCAGCCTGGACCGTTAACATGATCCGAGCACGATGGCGCTTATAGTGAGGCCGCACGGCGGGACCGAGCAGACGATACCATGCCCCAAGATCCCATAGCGGTAAGGTTGAGGGGTTGTATTTTGTTATTTTTTACGTGACCCCCTGATTTTCTGGACAAATATGCCAGAAAATGGCGATGACAGAGGGTTGTTATTTGATGAGGAGTCGATGGAATACTCTGGATTGGGGTCCCGGCGCCGCCGATGAGCCTAGTTGGCGTACAGATGATGCTTTATCCCGCTTTACAGAAGTCGAATATGAGGAGCTCTGTTCAATCTTCCGTCACAATCTGGCATATTTGTCCAAAAACGTAGGGGGTTATGATTTATTTCCTATTGTATAACCCACTTCTGAGAAACGGAATCGGGCCGAACCCGCTTTGAGGCGGCGGTGCCCAACGGAAACCGTCTTCATGCGGCGGCCTTCCGCACAACTGGGTGCGGCGAAGGGAGACCTACGCAAGAAACTCGGGCGGCGCGGCGCCTGAGCTCTCAATTCAGTGCCTGTCCCTAAATTGAGGGAGCCACGACACCGACAGCCACGACCCCAGAGTGATCTGACCTGCCGGACCGCCCGGTGCACACGGCCCGCACGCACGACGGGGGCGCCGGCTATGCCGGCGCCACCGTCGCATCCATGCCGGGACCGTGCATCCCGGGCACCATGGACACAAACTAGTGGTTGCCCTGGCCGTAGTAGGCGTTGGGCCCGTGCTTGCGCAGGTAGTGCTTGTCGAGCAAATACTGGGGAGCCGGCTCGACCGCGGGCTTAAGCATCTCGGTGTGCGCCGCCATCTTGGCGACCTCCTCGAGCACGACCGCATGGTACACGGCGGCCGCGGCGTCCTTGCCCCAGGAGAAGGGGCCGTGGTTGCGCACGAGGCATCCGGGCACCGCGACGGGATCGATGCTTGCCTGACCGGTGCCGCCGGTGAACCCCTCGACGATCACCTTGCCGGTGTTGAGCTCGTAGGCCTCTTCGATCTCGGCCTCGGTGAGGCCCCGCATGCAGGGGACCGGCCCGTAGAAGTAATCGGCGTGCGTCGTGCCGTAGCTGGGGATCTCGCGACCGGCCTGCGCCCACGACACGGCCCAGGAGGAATGCGTGTGCACCACGCCGCCGATTTCCTCGCCCCACTTGCGATACAGGTACGCATGGGTCGCGGTATCGGAAGAGGGGTTGAGGTCGCCCTCGACCACGTTGCCGTCGAGGTCGCACACGACCATCGACTCAGGCGAGAGGTCCTCGTAGTCCACGCCGGACGGCTTGATCACGAACAGACCGCTCTCGCGATCGAGCTCGGAGGCATTGCCCCAGGTGAACACGACCAGCCCGTGCTTGGGAAGGTCCATGTTGGCCTCGTAGACCTTCTCGCGCAGCTCCTTCAGCATCATGGGAGCATCCTTTCTCTTCGGCGCCCGCGACCGCACCGCAAGCGCGGAGGCGAGCCGAAGCCGGCAGCGGCACGAACCGCTGCCGGCGAATCAACAGTTACGCGAACGCGCGCTCGCACGCGAGCTCGGCCTCGTTGGCGCGCTTGAACGCAGCGAGGAACGCGCGGTAGCCCTCGACGTCCGCGGCGTCGGGCTCGAGCGTCGTGCCCTCCATGTTGGCGAACACCTTGTCGTTCAGGTAGGCGTCGAGCGCCTCGTCCTCGGCCTTGTGCACCATGTACGAGGCGGCGACGGCCTGACCCCAGGCACCGCCCTCGCCCGCAGTCGCCATCACGGTCACGGGCGCCTCGAGCGCGGCGGCGAGCAGGCTCTGCGCGACCTTCGGGGTCTTGAAGATGCCGCCGTGGCCGTACAGCTTGTCGATCTTGACGTCCTGTGCGCGCAGGGCCTCGTTGCCCGCCGCGAGCGCACCGAAGGCGGCCATGATGTTCATGCGCATGAAGTTCGCGATGGTGAACGCGGAGTTCTGGCCGCGCATCACGAGCGGGTACCCGGTCTGGACGCCCATGACGGTCTCGCCGGAGATGAACGGGATGGAGACGAGGCCGCCGGCGTCCTTGTCGCCGGAGAGCGCGGACTCGAAGAGCTTGCTGAAGACCTCACCGCGGTCGAGGTCGGTCCCCATGAGCTCGGCGAAATCGCACAGCAGCCCTACCCAGCCGTTGATATCGGAGGTGCAGTTGTTGCAGTGGACCATCGCCACGGGGTCGCCCATCGGCGTCGTGACGAGATCGATCTCGGGGCTCGTGGCGTCCTTGAGCGCATGCTCGAGCACGACCATGGAGAACACGGAGGTGCCGGCCGACACGTTGCCCGTGCGCGGCGCGACCGCGTTCGTGGCGATCATGCCGGTCCCCGCGTCGCCCTCGGGCGGACAGACCGGGCAGCCGGGCTCGAGGTCGCCGGCGGGATCGAGAAGCGCCGCGCCCTCGGGGGTGAGGTGACCGGCGACGTCGCCCGCGACGAGCACGCGGGGAAGCAGGTCCTCGACCTTCCAGGCGACGCCCTTGCTCGCGACGAGCTCGTCGAACTTGGCGACCATGTCGGCATCGTAGTCGTGCGTGGTCGAATCGATGGGGAACATGCCGGAGGCGTCGCCGATCGAGAGGACCTTCTCGCCGGTGAGCTTCCAGTGGGCGAAGCCGGAGAGCGTGGTGAAGAAGTCGATCTGGGGGACGTGCTCCTCCCCGTTCAGAACGGCCTGGTAGATATGAGAAACGCTCCAGCGCTCCGGGGTATGGAAGCAGAAGAGCTCGGACAGCTCGCGGGCCGCCTCGGTCGTCGTGGTGTTGCGCCAGGTGCGGAACGGCACGAGCAGATTGCCCTCGGCGTCGAACGGCAGGTAACCGTGCATCATGGCGGAGATGCCGAGCGCGGCGAGCTTGCTCAGCATCACGCCGTACTTCTCGGCGACGTCGGCTTTGAGCGAGGCGTATGCGGCGCGCAGGCCGGCGAAGATCTCCTCCTCGCTGTAGGTCCAGTAGCCGTCGACCAGCGAGTTCTCCCAATCGAACGCACCGACGGCGATCGGCTCGTTGTCGGCATCGACCAGCACGGCCTTGATGCGCGTCGAGCCGTACTCGATTCCGAGCGACGCCTCGCCCGCGGCGATGGAGGCCGCGACCTGCTCGCGAGTCTTACCCATGGTGAATCCCCTATCTCGTAGATCGGTCCTCGTCCCGCCCGCTCCCGGACGCGCGCCCGGCACGGGCACCGAAGGCCACATCGAACAACAAAGGGCCGCACCCCCGATCAGGGGCGCGGCCGTACATACGGGGCGGCGGTGTGTGCGCGCCGCCGCCCCAGCGCTTGCGCTTTCGCGCGCCGGGAAGGTGAGTGTCCGTAACCGCCCGGCGTGCGTCGCGCCTTAGCGGTAGTAGACCTCGCCCAGCTTCAGATCGCGCTTGAAATCGCGGATGTTGGTGTTGGCGTCGATCACCACGGACTCGACGCCCATGGCGTCGGCCCAGTCGACCATCTGGTCGGCGGTCAGGTCGAAGGAGACGGCAGTGTGGTGCGCGCCGCCGGCGTAGATCCAGGCCTCGGCGCCCACCTTGAGGTTGGGGCGCGGGGTCCAGAACATGGTGCCGGTCGGGAGCATCGGCATCGGCTTCTCGACGGTCTTGCAGTCGACGTCCTGGATGATCAGGCGGAAGCGGTTGCCCAGGTCGATCAGGGAGGTCGCGATCGCCGGACCGGTCTTGGAGGTGAAGATCAGGCGCGCCGGGTCCTCACGGTCGCCCATGGAGAGCGGGGTGGCGCGGATGGCGATCTTGCCGTCGGCCATGGAGGGGTCGACCTCGGACATGTGGGACTCGAGGATGCCCTCCTTGCCCGGGACGAGGTTGTAGGTGTAGTCCTCCATGAGGGCGGAGCCCTTGGCGTTCGGGTCGCCGGCGGTCATGACCTTCATGAGGCGCACCATCGCAGGGGTCTTCCAGTCGCCCTCGGGACCGAAGCCGTAGCCCTTCTGCATGAGGCGCTGGATGGCCAGGGACGGAAGCTGCTTCAGGCCGCCCAGGTCGCCGAAGTGGTCGGAGAACGCGTTGTAGCCGTGCTCGACCAGGAAGCGCTCGATGCCGATCTCCTGCTGGGCCTGGACCTCGACGTGGCGGCGGAACTCGTCGGCGTCACGGCCGTCGAGCACCAGGTCGTAGGTGTCGTAATACTCGTCGGTCAGCGCGGCGATCTCGGCGGGGGTGACGGCGTCCACATAGGGGACGAGCTCGTTCACGGGCCAAGCGTCGACGGTCCAGCCGAACTTCTGCTCGGCCTCGATCTTGTCGCCGTCGGTCACCGCGACGTTGCGCATGGTGTCGGCGAAGCGGCAGACGCGGATGTTGCGGCTCTCGTTGATGCCCACCGCGACGCGCTGCCAGGCGCCGAGCTCGGAGAGGACGGCCTCGTCCTTCCAGTAGCCGAAGATGACCTTGTGCTCCCAGCGCATGCGGGCGAAGATGTGGCCCAGCTCGCGCTCACCGTGGGCGGCCTGGTTCTCGTTCATGAAGTCCATGTCGATGGAGTCGTACGGGATCTCCTCGTTGTACTGCGTGGCGAACTGGCACAGCGGCTTGCGCAGGTCCTGCAGACCGTGGATGTAGGACTTGGAGGGCGAGAAGGTGTGGGCCCAGGTGATGATGCCGGCGCACTCGGGGTCCATGTTGGCCTCGTTGAAGGTGGCCTGGATGACGTCGCTCGTGATCAGGTTGGGCTTGAGCACGACCTCGAACGGAACCTTATCGGACGCGTTGAGCGCGGCGACGACCTCGGCGGAGTGCTGCTGGACGTGCTCGAGCACCGCGTCACCGTACAGATCCTGGGTGCAGGGGCAGAAATAGAACTTGTATTTCTTGATCTCTAGCATACGTGGCTCCTTTTGCCTCGCTAGCGGATGTACCGAATATGGAGAGTGGGGCGCGGCGAGAACAGGGGGATGTCCCGCCGCGCCCCGGACCGCCCGGAGAGGAGCGGCCCGAAGGGGGATGGCGATTGGCTACTTGATGACCTGGTTGGCCGAGCGCTCGGAGAACAGCGCGACCATGGCGACGAAGACGACGCCCATGACCAGCTGCTGGATCTCGGTGGTGAGGCCCATCATGACGAGGCCCTTCTGCAGCACGAGGTAGGACAGCACGCCGATCACGATGTTGGAGAAGCGGGCGCGGGCGCCGCCGTTGATGGGCATGCCGCCGAGGACCATGGCGATGAGCAGCTGGGTCTCGAACATGTTGCCCGCGGTGGAGGTGACCGAACCGACCTTGATGGCGTTCACGAAGGCGGCGAAGCCCGTGATGGCGCCGGCGATGACGTACACGAGGACCTTGGTCTTCTGCACCTTGATGCCGGCGAAGCGGGCGGCGCGCTCGTTGGCGCCGATGGCCTTGAGGTTGTGGCCGACCTTGGTGAAGCGGGTCACGAGGTAGGTGACGATGAGCACCGCGATGGTGATGCCCATGAGCAGCGACATGCTGTTGAGCTGGAGCACGGAGGTGTCGGCCATGACCGGCGCCTCGGTGGTGATGAAGGCGCAGACGCCGCGGAGCAGGAACATCATGCAGATCGTGACCACGAAGGACTGGATCTGACGGTTGACGTGGAAGTAGGCGTTGACGGCGCCGATGAGCGCGCCCACCACGATGCCGCCCACGATGGCGAGCGGGATGCTGATGTGGGACAGCGCGCACACCGCGGCGCAGGAGACGCCGAGCATGGAGCCCTGGGAGAAGTCCAGGCAGCCCATCGTCATGATGAGCCACACGCCGCAGGCGGCGATCATGAGCATGTAGCCGCCGGACAGGATGAGCGTAATGTTCTTGGGCGTCAGAATGAGCCCGTGCGTGGTGATGGCGAAGAACGCCACGATAACCACGAAACCGATAAGCGGCAGGAAGTTGCGAATGGCGGAGAAGTCGAAGCCCTTCTTCTCGGCGGTCGCGGCCGCCTCCTTGGTAGTCGTCATATCAGTTTCGCCTCCTTAAACCATCTTGGCGATGAGGTCCTGCTCGCACAGCTCGGGGCTGCGGAGGAGCTCACCGTTGACCTTGCCGTCCTTCATGACCAGGATGCGATCGCACATGCCGATCAGCTCCATGATCTCCTCGGAGATGATGAGGATGGCCTTACCCTGCTTGCGCATGTCCTCCATGAGGGCGTAGATGGCAGCCTTGACCTTGATGTCGATGCCGCGGGTGGGAGAGTCGAGCACCAGGATGTCGGACTGCTTGCCGAGCCAGCGCGCAAGCACGACCTTCTGCTTGTTGCCGCCGGACAGCGCAGAGACGTACTGGTTCACGCCGACCATCTTGGTGGACATGATCTCGGCGTACTTCTGCGCGAAGTCGTGCAGCTTCTTGTCGGAGAGCACGGTGCCCATGTCGCGCATGGAGGGCAGCGTGATGTTGTCCTCGATGGTGTCGTTGATGAGCAGGCTCTCGTGGTCGCGGTCCTTGGAGGCGTACGCGATGGAGTGGTCGATGGCGGTGTTGATGTCGTTGATCTCGGTGCCGTCGCCCAGCTTCACCGTGCCGGTGCGGTCGTAGGACGCGCCGAAGATCGCCTTTCCGACCTCGTGCATGCCGCACTCGGACAGGCCGCCGATACCCAGGATCTCGCCGCGGTGCAGCGTGAGGGAGACCTCGTCGAGCTCACCGGGGACGGAAACGTTCTCCATGCACACGGCGACGTCGCCCGCGGGCTCGTTGGCGTAGTCGGGGTAGTCGGTGCGGTAGTAGTGGTCGCCCATCTCGCGGCCGACCATCAGGGTCTTGAGCTTGTCCTCATCGACCTCGCTCACGTCGACGGTCGTGATGAAGTCGCCGTCGCGCAGGATGGAGATGCGGTCGGACATGTCCATGACCTCGGCCATGTCATGGCTGATGAAGATGACGCAGTGGCCCTTGGCGCGCACGTCGCGCATGACCTCGAACAGCTTGTCGCGACCGGACTGGGACAGCGCCGTGGTGGTCTCGTCGACGACGAGGATCTTCGGATCGAAGTAGGTGGAGCGCACGATCTCGACGAGCTTGCGGTCCTCGAAGTTGTACATGTCGACAGCGCTCGTGGCCTTGATGTAGGACAGGCCGTAGGCGTCGAGCAGCTCCTGGGCCTTCTTGTTCATGGCGCGGGTGTCCTTGAGGCCGTTCTTGATGAACTGGTCCTCATCACCCAGGAACATGTTCTCGGCGACGGTGAGGCCGGACAGGGTGCCCGTCTCCTGGACGACGATGGCGATGCCGTGGTGGTTGGCGTCGACCTGGTTCTTGGGCGCGACCTGCTCGCCGGACAGCGTGAAGGTGCCCGAGCCGATGGGCAGGATGCCCGTGAGCATGTTGGTGAACGTGGACTTGCCGGAACCGTTCTCGCCGATCAGCGCGTGGATCTCGCCCTCGTAGAAATCGAGGGACACCTCCTTGACGGCGTGCGTGGGGCCGAAGCGCTTGTCGATCTTCTCGGCGTGCAGCAGAAGCTTGTTACCCATGGTGTATCCCTCCCTTACTTGACGACGGCGCCCTTGATGCGCTTGGTGGTGATGCAGACGATGATGAGCAGCGTGGCGCCCGTGATGATGTTGTTCACCGTGACGGGCATGCCCAGCGCGACGAAGCCGGCGAACATCATGGCGATGATGAACTCGCCGATGACGACGGAGACGACGGGGTGGCCGTACTTGCGGAACGCCAGGGCGAAGAAGGTGCCCATGAGCGGCTTGAAGTTGAGCGACTGGGACAGCATGCCGGTCATCGGGGTCTGGGCGGTGCCGTAGCCGATGTACAGAATGGCCATGATGCCGACGAACATGGAGCACAGGACGAACGCGAAGAACTTGTACTTGTCGACGTTCACGCCCATGTTCTTGGCGGTGAGCTCGTTGGCGCCGATCGCGTTGACGTAGGTGCCGAGCTTCGTGTACTTGAGGATGAAGGCGCAGAGGCCGAACGCGGCGAGGGCCACGATGAGATTCCAAGGATAGGAGCCGAACATCTTGTAGGCATCCGGAAGACGGGTGCCAGCCCAGTCGGAGGCGAACACCGAGAAGCTCTCGTAGATCAGCGAGAGGCCGACGGTGACGATCAGCGACGGGATGCGCAGCTTGATGTAGGCGGCGCCGTTGGCGACGCCCATGAGGGCGCCCGCGACGATCGGCGCGATGATGAGGCCCGGGTAGCCGAACATCTGCGCGAAGCCGATGGACAGCAGGCAGGCCAGAACGAGCACGGAGCCGATGGAGAAGTCCCACAGGCCCATGACGACGATGAAGTACAGACCGCATCCGCCGACGGCGTAGATGATGCCGGTCTGAAGGTAGGTGAGCAGCTGGTCGGGGGCACCGAAGGTATCGGGGCACAGAACCTTAAAGACAGCCCAGCACAGGACGGTGATGACGAGCAGGAGGCCGACACCGTACCACTGGCTTTTCTTGGCTTTCTCGAGGAATCCCATTGCACACTCCTCTCTCTCGTGCACAGATCTTCCCTTGAAGCGAAGACTCGAAAGCGATTGCTACAGAAGGTCGGGGACGAGTTCCAGCGCGAACTCGCCCCCGACGAAGGTGACTTGGGCCAGCTATTAGGCGTGGCGCTCCTTGACGTCCTCGATGGACAGGGAGGTCGCGGCCTCGTTCAGGGCATCGAAGTCGAGCTCGGCCAGGTCGGCGATCTCGTCATCGGTGTAGGGGGCGTCCTCGACGAAGTACTTCTCGTAATCCTCGTACTCGGCGACGGAGGACACGAAGACGTACGGGAACTTGATCTCGCAGCCGAAGTTGCCCGCGGTCGGGACGAAGCCCTCCTTGCCCTTGATGGCGTTGTAGACCATCAGGAAGGCGTACAGCGGGTCGCAGAAGTGGCCGCCGGACTCGCAGTACATGCCGCCGGTCTCGAGCTGCTCCTTGAGGTCATCCAGGAAGTCGGTGGAAGCGACGCGGATCTTGCCGGTAAGGCCCATGTTCTTGAGCTGGCCCACGGAGCCGACCAGCGGGTCGCCGCCGCCGCCGGCGACGATCAGGGCGTCCATGCTCTTGTCGTTGTTGTAGAACTGCTGGGTGACGTTGGCGCCCTCGGAGGAGGAGGTGTTAGCGTAGACCGGCTCGGACAGGGTCACGGGGTCGTCCGCGTGCTCCTTGTTCCACTTCTCGACACCGGACTTGTAGCCCTTCCAGCGCTCCTGGAAGGTGGCGTCGCCGACGGTCCAGGCCTCGAGCTTGATGTTGCGGGCACCCTTCTGGATGCCCTCGTAGGCCTGGTCATTGTCGGAGCAAAGAAGCTCGACGAGCTTCTCGCCGTTGCCGACCTCGTCCTCGTGGACGGCGCCGACGTAGTACTCGGAGGCCTCGGCGACGGCGTAGACGTCGGCGGAGTTCTCCTTGTTGATCATGCGGTAGAACTGGGCGAGGTAGACGCCGTTCTCGTTGCAGGTGTTGATGGCGGAGGTCATCTCGGAGTCAGCGGAGTTGCAGACGACGATGCCCTGGCAGCCGGCGGCGCAGAGGGTCTCGATGGAAGCGGTGACCTGCTCGGAGACGTGGCCCTGGTCGACCGTGGAGATCTCGACGCCGAGGATGTCGGCGGCCTTCTCGATGATCTCGACGGACAGCTTGCCGAGCGCGTCGGTGGAGCTCCAGATGGAGACGCCGATCTTGATCTTCTCGCCGTCGCCGCCGCCGTTGGAGGCGGAGCCGCTGCCGCTCTCGTTGCCGCCGCAGCCGGTGAGGCCGGCAGCCAGGCCGAGGCCCGCGGTGGCAGCGCTCATCTTGATGAAGTTGCGCCTGCTGACATCTTTCATGGAAAACCCCTTCCATATGATCGCCCGAGGATCTCTCCCATCCCCGGGCTCCGGGCGATATGCCCGATGTCCCTTTTCCGGCATGCGCCGGTTGCTTGTGTCGGGCTTCCGATCGCCATATGTTCAGCCTCTGTATTACTAAACATTTGGTAAACGTTTTGCCTAACGTCGACAAAACATTTATATGTCAATCTACTGATAGTCCAGCGCTTAACTGACGCAAACGGTCGTTGTTTCTCCGTGAACGGCGTTTCATACAAGCGATAGCCAAACAATGGCAAATTAATCGCTTGACCTTTAGGTATTCCATTATCAGACGGGGTTTGTTCTATAACGGAACTTGCAATCTCTCCGTTCAATCAAACATAGTTGCCGTTCACCGGATGCCCTGACTCGCGATGCGATAATGTACATAGACTTAAATTAGTGTTTTGCAATTGTTTAGTCTGTAGGTGTTCAAGATGTCATCCACAAAAGTCAGCGTACGCGACATCAGCCGCAAGACCGGATACTCCCCTGCCACCGTCTCCAACGCCCTCAACGGGAAGCGCGGCGTCAGCGAGGAGACCGCCCGCGCGATCCGTAAGGTCGCAGCCGATCTGGGGTACCGCCGCAGCAGCAAGCTGCACCAGGTGCAGTTCGTGATCGGCCGCAACTCCGGACGCATGATCGACGAGGGATCCTTCCGCCTCGCCGTGGTGAACGGCGTCGAGGACGAAGCTCGCCTCAACGGCCTCACCACCTCCTACGCCACCGTCGAGCTCTCGGAGCCCGAGACCGCGCGCCGCGAGGTCGCCGCGCTGATGAACGACACCAGCGCGGGCATCATCCTGCTGGGCACCGAGATGATCCAGCGCGACTACGATCTGTTCGCCAACCCCAAGGTCCCCCTGGCCATCGTCGACGGCGTGAGCGACAACCACTTCTTCGACTCCATCGTGTTCACCAACGAGGGCTCCGCGCATCGCGCCGTGAGCTACCTCATCAACCGCGGGCACACCAAGATCGGCTATATCGCCGGCAGCCTGCGCATCCGCAACTTCCCCCTGCGCGAGCGCGGCTATGCGCGCGCCCTCACCGAGGCGGGCCTTCCGGTCAACCTACGCTGGCGCGTCTCACTTTCCACCGACTCGATGCAGAATGCCTATCGCGACATGCTCGCATGGCTCGACACCATGCCCGAGATGCCCACGGCGTTTTTCGCCGAGAACGACGCGCTCGCCATCGGCGCCATGAAGGCGCTCGCGGAGCGCGGATTCGACGTCCCGGGCGACGTGTCCATGGTGGGCTTCGACGACGTCGAGTTCGCCTCGATCGCGCACCCCTCGCTCACCACGGTGCACGTCCCCCGCGCCGACATCGGCCGCATGGCCGTGCGCAAGCTCATCGAGCAGGTCGAGCATCCCACGCCCTACACGAGCGTGACCCATCTTTCGACCATGTTCATCGAGCGCGAGAGCGTGCGCTCGCTGTAGCTTCGGCCTCTGCCTGCGCACCGCGCATGGGCAGGGCGCGCCGCCGCCCTCCCGAGAAGCGAGCCGCCCGTCGCCTCCCGAACACCGGGGACGACGGGCGGCTCGTTCGCTGAGCGCAGACGGCTCGGATCCAAGCGAGGCGACGCGCGGGGACCGCAGCGCCCCGAATCCCACGCGAGCCCCGGCACGCGCCGGCGGCGGCGCGCAAGGGCTCGAGCGAGATCCCTACCTGCCGCGGACCTTGCCGGCGATGCGGTCGGAGATCGAGGTCTGCTGGCGCCGGTCCTCGCCCCAGAAGGAAAGGCTGATCATGCCCGGGCCCACATGGCAGCCGATGGTCGGGCCGACATGCGTGCGCAGGAAGAGCGACGTGCGCGTGCTCTTGGCGATGAGCTCGCACAGGCGGTCGGCGTCTTCGTCCGCGTCGGCGGCGCCCACCGCGGCGACCGCGGAGTACATGTCGTCGTTGTGGCCCTTCTCGTAGAACTCCGCCATACGGCGCAGCCCCTTCTTGCGGCCGCGCACGACGCCCACCATGGAGAGGCGACCCTCGATGTCGAAGGTGAGCAGGGGCTTGACGTCGAGCTTGGTGCCCGCCAGGGCGATACTCGCCGGAATGCGCCCGCCGCGCTTCAAGGCGGTGAGATCATCGACCATGAAGAGGGTGTGCACGTAGTAGCGCGCCTCTTCCGCCCAGGCGGCGAGCTCGGAAGCGGCGAGGCCGTTGTTGCGCTGGCGGATGGCCTCGGCGACGAGCAGGCCCTCAGGGGCGGAGCCGAGCTTGAGGTCCACGATGTAGAGGCCGAGGTCCTGCGGGGAGGCGGCGCCGCGCTCCTCGGCGATGCGGTCGGCGGCCATGCAGGCGCCCTCGTAGCAGCCGGACAACCCGCTGGAGAACGCGAGATAGACCGTGTCCCTCCCCGTGTCCAGGGCGGCGCGGAACGCGTCCTCGAACACGAGCTGCGAGGGCTGCGAGGTCATGGGCATGGCGCCCTGGCGCATGTTCTCGTAGAAATCATGCGCGGAGATGCTCTGGAACATATCGTCGACGCCCGTAAGGCCCTGCGGGGTGTCGGCGAGTTCGGGATTGCCCTCGGTGTAGGTGAAGCTCAGGACCGTCAATCCCTCGGCCTCGCACAGCTCCCGCGGCAGCTCGCTGCAGGAATCGATGATCAGGTTGCACACGGAATCCTTCATGGTCCGCCTCCTCAGGCTCAGCAAAACATACGCGCAATCGTAGCATGAGGCACAGAGGGCCGTGGCGCAGACAGCGCAAGGCGGGAATTAATCGCGCATCCGCATGCACGCAAGCGGCAGGAGGGGCGCAGAGGCGTCAAACCCCGCCCCGCCAAAGCTGCATGGCAGCCGACGAAAGCGACTTGTCCGCACAGCAGGGCCCCGCGCCGTGAAGCGCGGGGCCCTGAGAGAGAAGGTGCGGGGCGCGAAGACAGGCGCATGCGCCCCGCCATGGATTTCGCCCGAAGGTGGGAGAGAAAGCGGACTCCTACCAGATGCCGAGCATGTGCTGCATGCCGATGCTCACGCAGGTGATACCGATCCAGCAGCACAGTCCCATGAAGATCGGCTTGCCGCCGGTCTTCACCAGCTTCACGATATCAGTGTTGAAGCCGATCGCCGCCATCGCCATGATGATGAAGAACTTGGAGAGCTCCTTGATCGGCGCGGTCACGGCCGCAGGCAACGCGAAAACCGTCGTGATGATGCTCGCCAGCACGAAGAAGAGAATGAAGAACGGGAAAATCTTCTTGATATCGAAGGTGCCGGATGCCTGACCCGACCCCTCGCCCGCCTCGGCAGCGCGCTTGGCACGGCGCACCTGCCAAAACGCGAGGCCAAGCGTAATGGGGATGATCGCGAGCGTGCGGGTGAGCTTGACGATGGTCGCGTGGTCGAGCGCGTTGGAGCCGGGGTGCATACCATCCCAGGCAGCCGCGGCCGCGGTAACCGAAGAGGTGTCGTTCACGGCCGTGCCGGCGAACAGGCCGAAGCCCTCGTTGCTCATGCCGAGCATGCCCCCGAGCGTGGGGAAGGTGAGCGCGGCGATGATGTTGAAGAGGAAGATGACGCTGATCGCCTGCGCGATCTCCTCGTCATCGGCATCGATGACCGGTGCCGTGGCGGCGATCGCCGAGCCGCCGCAGATCGAGGAACCCACACCCACGAGCGTCGAGATCTTGGACGGAATGTGCATCACGCGGCACAGCACGAAGGCGATCACGAGCGACGTGGTGATGGTGGAGACGATGATCGGCAGCGAGCTTGCCCCCACCTTGGCGATCTGGCCGAGGTTGAGACCGAAACCCAGCAGGATCACCGCGTACTGCAGGATCTTCTTCGATGTGTACTTGATGCCGGCAGAGGTTGCTTCCGCGACGTCGGACCGGCCGCGCAGGCACACGGCCAGCACCATGCCGATGATGATAGCGAATACCGGCCCACCGATAACCTCGAACTGCTTGCCGAGAAACCACGCCGGAACCGCGATCGCCAACGCGAGCGCGACGCCACGCCAGAGATCCTTGAAATCCTTGATGAGCTCCACCTTGCTCCACCTTTCCAGGTCGATACTTGCTCTCGTTCTGCCGAACTAATTCTATGACCTCTGCTTATAACTGGAACTATGGTTTTTGTTATCGATATATCGTGATTTCTTATGCTTCGGCATGAAGCCGTGCACTAGAACCGGCCCGTGACACAGGCCGGCAAGAACCGAGACACCGTCAGGAGCAAGCGAGCTCGCAGAACCGAAAGCATGCGGACACGCACATGCCGCCGTTCAGGGTTGAACGGCGGCATGTGCGTGTCCGCCCACCATCGATGGTCGCGGAGCTTTGATCGCCGTAAGAACGTCGAACCGCCCAAGGCGTCAGGCACGCCTATACGGTGCTGGCGGCACGCTCTGCTCGTGACCAGCAAGGCATCGGGAAGGAAGAACGCCGAAACGGAATGGCTGCCCCCCTCGCAATCGGCTCCATCGATTTTTTGCTTAACCCCTGCATTTTTGGACAAATCTGGCAGTTATATAAGTCGTTTGCGCGGGCACGCGGCACATCGATCCCCGTGATTCATCAGAAGGTGCGCCCAGCCATGAGGACGAGTGATTTTAACCCACTCGCGCGCACCTCGAGCGCGTTTCAGCCGCTCTCATTGGACGATCTCTGTCGGTCAGACCTATATATTTGCCATATTTGTCCAATTCAGCAGGGGGTTATGGATTAATTTGTCTAACCACCCCCCTACCTGTCGTCAAGCCAACATTGGGCCACATGCAGCCTCGCACTTTGCACTGGGGGACTGATCCGCAACGCCATAACGCCATGCGGCAGAGTGCGCCACGCGGCGCGGCGTCACATTCGGATATGGCTTGAAGTCCCCATGGAGGAGGTACGGAATCGACAACCCGAAACGCTGCGAGATCCCGTGCATCCCGCATCCGGCTCTCAGCTTGGCACGCCATCCCCTCTGCACGCAGAGGCGCACTCCCTCGCGGGGCCAACGCGCGCATGCGCATGCGTTCCGATCCCAATTCTCAGATGAGGACTCAAAAACAGGGACGGGGCCCGACGCGGGACGGTGCATATGATGGCGAAGGGACATGTTGGCTCCGTTCCCAAATAAGATGTCGTATCCTCGAGACGATACCTGATATCGAGCCGAACCCGACCAACACCCCCTATACGGGGCGCAAATCGACATTCGTTCCGACCGGATGACGCCGAGGGGCCGCGCCGAATCACCACATGGCCACGGACCCGAAGCTGGAGGAGCCCCGTGCTCGACTATCGAACGCATACCTTTCTCACGGTCTACCGCAAGCGCAGCTTCACGGCCGCAGCGCGCGAACTCAACATCACACAGCCCGCGGTCTCACAGCATATCCGTCAACTCGAAGCCCATTACGGATGCGCGCTGTTCCGCAAGGTCGGCCGCGGCGTCGTCCCGACCGAGGCGGCGGACCTGATCTTCAGTCGACTCGATACCGCCGAGAACGACGACCGGCGTCTCGCCGACGAGGTGCGCGCGCTCGCAGAGCGCGACCTGGGCTCCGTCCCCATGCGGTTCGGCTGCACCCGCACCGTGAGCGACTGCGTGGCGCCCGCCATCCTCACCGGGCACCTCGCCGCGCATCCGCGCGAACGCATCGTCATGCGCAACGGCAACACGCAGGAGCTCATCGAGGAGATCGAGCGGGGCGAGATAGATTTCGCTGTCGTCGAAGGATCCTTCGACCGCTCGTCCTATGACTCCGAAGTCATATCGCGCGAGGAGTTCGTCTGCGTGGCTCGCACGGGAGAGCCGGCGGCGAGCATCCGCGACCTGCTGTCGAGCACCCTCATCGTGCGCGAGGAGGGATCGGGCACGCGCGAGATCCTGGAGAGACACCTTCATGCGCACGACCTTGCGCTTGAAGACTTCCTCGGCTGCCTGGAGCTCGGAAGCATCCCGTCCATCAAAGCGTGCGTCGCCGCGGGAGCCGGCATCTCCTTCATGTACCGCTGCGCCGTCGACGAGGAGCTCGCCGCCGGGTCGCTCGTGGACATCACCCCCGAGGACTTCGCGATCGAGCACGATTTCCGCCTCATCTGGCAGCACGGAAGCGCGTACGCGAAGCGCTATCGCGCGCTCGCCAAGACCTGGCGGGGCATCGTCGCGAAGGCGCGCGGGAACCGCTAGGCACGACCGTCTCGAACCCCAGATCGAGAACCTCAAATTGGAAGCAGGCACGAATGCGGACCGCGGGGCCGCGAACGAAAAGCCGGATCGATCCAGAAGCGCGCACCCGAGGGTACGGGTCTCGACCCCGCACCCTTGCGCGCTGCGCTGGCAAACGGCTTCGCCGTTTCCGCAGCTCCGCGCCCTTTCGGGTTCGAATCCGCGCGCGGGCCACGAGACGATATGAGTTGAACATTGGGAGCCCCTCCCCTTGTAGCTCTATCGTGGGTCGGGCGACAATGGTCGTAACGCCAACCGTGGCCGCGCGCCACATGCGACGGAGAGGGGCCCGCCATGTTCGATTATGTCACAGCCATCGGTCTCGACGTCCACGCGAGGAGCATCTCCGCATGCGCCTTCGACCCCATGACCGGCGAGGTGGTCCGGGCCAGGTTCGGCTACGACCCGGCGTCGGTCGCCGAGTGGGTCCTGGGGTTCGAGTCGCCCAAGGCGGTGTACGAGAGCGGCCCGACCGGCTTCCACCTGTGCCGCGCCCTGCGCGCCCTCGGCCCCGACTGCGCCGTGGGCGCCGTCTCCAAGATGCACCGGCCCGCGGCCGACCGGGGCCGCAAGAACGACCGGCGCGACGCCGAGTGGCTGGCCAGGCTCCTCGCCTGCCGCAACGTCGTCGAGGTGTGGGTGCCCGATGACCGCACCGAGGCCGCCCGGGACCTCTCCCGCGCGCTCGAGGACGCCCGCGACGACCTGCAGCGCGCCAGGCAGCGCATGTCCAAGTTCCTGCTCAGGCACGGCCTGGTGTTCGACGAGACGACGCCGGCCGGGCGCCGCAGGTCGAACTGGACCGAGGCGTACTGGAGGTGGGCGAGGTCGATCGAGTTCGGCGAGGCCGACGACGCGGCCGCCTACGGGCACTACATGGACGCCGTGGAGCGCTGCGCCGAGGCCAAGAGGGAGCTCGAGCGCAAGGTGGAGGAGGCCGCCGCGCGCCCCGGGTGGGCGCCTGTCGTCGACGCGCTCTGCCTGGTGAAGGGCATCGACGTCGCGAGTGCCTTCCTGCTCGCCGCCGAGGCCGGCGACTTCTCGAGGTTCCCGACCGCGCCGTCGTTCGCCTCGTGGTGCGGCCTGGCCCCCCCGGAGCGCTCGAGCGGCGAGACGGAGTCGCGCGGCGGGATCACCCGCGCGGGGAACTCCCACGTGCGGCGCGCGCTGGTCGAGGCGTCCTGGCACGTCCCGATGTCGACGAGGCGCCCCAAGAGGCCGAGGCCGGGCCACGGGGTCGAGCCCGCCGTGTCGAGGCACGCCGCGAAGTGCAACCGCCGCCTGCGGGACAGGCGCGCCGCCATGTCGGAGGCGGGCAAGAGGCCGTGCGTGGCGAACTGCGCGACGGCCCGCGAGATGGCCTGCTGGGTGTGGGCGATAGCGCTCATGGCCCGGTAGCTCCCGCGGTGAGATAGGAGTCCGACCCCGGGGCGCGCCGCGCTCGAGGCCGTTGGGAGGCCGTTCCAGTCCTTTTTCTGGGCGGCGGGAGACCGCCACGCCCGCCTCAAGACTGCGATCGAGCCGGAGGCCCCCAGCCGTAGCAACGAGATGCGGTTCCGACCCGCGGATATTAGAGTGCCGAACGTGCGTCGAGCAGACACGCCCCCCAAGCGGCGCGTCCCCCGGGTGAAGATAGATGGACCCTGCCCTCCGCGGTGGCTCCGCGGAGGGCAGGGCCTTTTTGCCACTTGACAATGTTCAACTCATATTAAAAAAGCGAGCCCCTGGGGACTCGCTTCTTCATTCACACTGGCGGAGAGCTGGGGATTCGAACCCCAGATTCCCTTTTGGGGAATACTCGCTTAGCAGGCGAGCACCTTCGGCCTCTCGGTCAGCTCTCCGTAACAGCCGTGCTATCATACCCCAACTTCCGGCATCCGCACAAGAAGCACGCGCAAACTCTCTAGAACTCGACTGCATGGAGCGCGCATGCGACTGGCGGATGAAACCGCGGCGAGACCCCGGGGCCTCGCCGCAATCCATCAAGCCGGACCGGGCGCAACGACCCCGCCGCTTGCTAGTAGTTGACGACCTGCTGCTCGAAATAGGCCTTGGGATGTGCGCACACGGGGCAGAGCTCGGGAGCCTCGGGGCCGACGTGCAGGTGGCCGCAGTTGAGGCACTTCCACACCTTCACGCCCTCGTGCGTGAAGACCTCGCCCTTCTCGACGCGCTCGGCGAGCTTGAGGTAGCGCTCCTCGTGCGCCTTCTCGACAGCGCCCACGCCGCGGAACTTCGCGGCGATCTCGGTGAAGCCCTCCTCGTCGGCGGTCTTGGCGAACTCGTCGTACATGGTGGTCCACTCGTAGTTCTCGCCCGCGGCGGCATCGCGCAGGTTGTCCAGGGTCTCCGGCACCGCACCGCCATGCAGGTACTTGAACCACAGCTTGGCGTGCTCGGACTCGTTGAGGGCGGTCTCCATGAAGATGTTGGAGATCTGCACGTAGCCGTCCTTCTTGGCCTTGGACGAGTAGTAGCGGTACTTGGTGTGGGCCTGCGACTCACCGGCGAATGCCGTCTCGAGGTTCTTCTTGGTCTGGGAGTTCTCGAAGTCCATGGGGCTCCTCCTTGCATGCGGTGTAACCCATGCCGTGGTGAACCGCGCACCACACGGTTCGGCACCTATCCCGATGCACGACATGGCGCATCTCAGGCAGTTATACCCCGTTGCCCGAGAAGGATTCCCGAACAGACGGGAATCATACCGATAAAAAGACACCGTGTTAGGCGATGTGCCACAACGCTCCGTCAGAAACGGCGAACCCCTCTGCCACCAAGTCCCCCAAAATCGAATCCAGCGTCTTCATATCGACGGGCGGCCGGCCCGCCTCCGCCTCGAACGCGTCCAGCGAGCGACCTATCTCGTCCCGCGACAGCCCTGGGGCGCCATCCGCCTGGGCATCGAGCAGCATGCGCACCACATGCGCGCGCTTCTGCCGCCTCGATCCCTCGAAGCGCGACTGCCTCGTATAGGAGCTTGAGCGCCGGGACGGGTTGGGAACGGTCTTCTTGAGATGGGCGCCGTAATCCAGCAGCGCGTAATACCAGGAGCGCGGCGTGTCGCGCGGGTCCTGGGGGACCGCGAACGGCCCGGGCCCCCGGACCTCCACGCCACCGTCGGACAGGCCGCCAGGACAAGCAGCCTCCACAAGCGGCTTGAGCTCGCGATCGGGCACGCCGGGCACATCGGGAAACAGGTGATGCAGAAACACCGTGCGCACGTTGGTCTCGAGGTAGATGCCGGGCAGGTCGAACGCGAACGATCGGATGCCCTGCGCCGTGGCCGGGCCGATACCCGGCAGGTCGACGAGCTCACGCGTCTCGCGGGGGAATTCGCCGTCATAGGCGCGGACGATCGTTTCGGCGGCTGCCTTGAGCGCCAGGGCGCGACGGTTGTACCCCATGCCCTGCCACGCCGCGAGAACCTCCGAGGTGGGCGCCGCCGCGAGCGCCCGCACATCCGGAAAGCGCTCGAGCCACTCCGGCCAGCGCCCCTCCACCCGCACGACCTGGGTCTGCTGGAGCATCACCTCGGAGAGCCAGATGCGGTACGGGTCGCGCGTGCGCCTCCACGGCAGGTCGCGGTAGAGCCGCTCTCCTTCCACGCGGACGAGGGCGCGAAACGCATCGAGGTTGTTCACGGGGACTCCCCTTCCGGGCGCACAGAGAGAGCGCGGCGACGGACCCGCGCCCGGGCACATCGCCGCGCTCCCGCGCTCTGCAGTCGAAGCGGCTCTACAGGGTTTTATGGCAGCGGCACTCCTGAGCGTTCAGCACGTACTCGGGAAACGCCGCACGGTCGGCGAACTTGGGGTCCACGGCGGGGAACAGAGCGCCGCTCACCACGTCGGCAAGCGAGACGGAGCCCAGATAGCTGTTCATCATCTCCTGTGCACCGATCCAGATGGGGTGGTAGCAGCACTCGCCCATGCGCGGGCAATCCCCCTCCTCGGCGGTGCAGCCGTTCATGATGAGCGGGCCCTGGACGGCCTCGACGATGTCGCGGATGGTGATGTCTTCCGGTGAGACCTTGAGGCGCATGCCGCCGCGCACCCCGCGCAGGCTCTCGACGATGCCCGCCTGGACCAGACCGTGCTGGATGGACCGCGCGAACGAATACGGGACGCCCACCTCTTCGGCGGCGGTTCGCACGGAGAGCAGCTCGTTGTCGTTGGATGCGAGAATGGAAAGCATGCGCAGCGCGTAGTCGGTTTTCCTTGAGATGTCCATGTGTCCTCCCAGGTGCGGAACTGCCGGCCATACCCAAAACGCTAAAACCGTGCACGCGCAACATGGCCGGCGGCCGAATGCGACCTTCGATGGCCGCATCTTCCCTTGAGCATACTTGAAACTGGGTGCGCCGCACAAGCAAATCGCGGCTAGGTTTAGCCCGGCAAATTAAACATGCAGGTCACAGATTGGAGAACGGAATAAAAAGAACCACTGGTATGGCCGGTGCACACCAGCGGCAACGCACGCCCCTCTGCATCCATGGACCTTGAGACGACCCGTGCGTCCGACACGAGAGCCTGCTGCGGCCCGAGGCGAGCCGCAAGCCCCCTTGCAGAGCACCGCGATCGAAGGTGTTCGAGAGCGCACCTCTTGGATGCAAGAAACGACCCCGGCCTCACCAGGAGACCGGGGTCGAGACGCGCTCTTGGCCGAACCGATCACAGGCGACCGGCCTCGCGCCGCTCGCACTCGCGTGGACGCACGAGCGCGAGCGGCGTCGAGGGGGGCGCTACCACTCGATATGGACGATCGGCTTGATCAGGTCGCGCGGCTTCTCGTCCATCACCCTGAAGGCCTCCTCGATCGCATCGAACCCCTCAAAGGTGTAGTTGAGCATCTTGCCGGGATGGATGCGGCCCGCACGGATGACGTTCAGAAGGCGCTCGATGCGGTACGCGCCGCCCGGGCAGAACCCTCCGCGAATCGCGATATCGGACATGCCGAGCCCCCACTGGTACGCGGGCACCTGGAAGGTCTCCGTCACATCGTAGAAGTTGACGGTGGACACCGTGCCGCCCGGACGGGTGAGCGCGAGCGCCTGGTTCATGCTGCCGGCGTTGCCCCCGGCGATGATACAGGCATCGACCTGGCCCTCCATCGCAAGGATCTGCTCGACGATGTCGCCCTCCTTGTAGCTGACGATATCCGTCGCGCCGTACTCGCGCGCCAGCTCGATGCAGTTCGGGCGCGTGCCGATGGCGATGATCCTGCCGGCACCCATGAGCGCGGCGCCCGCGACCGCCATAAGACCCACGGGGCCGATGCCGAACACGACGACGGAATCGCCGAACTTGATATCGGCCATCTCGGCGCCGTAGAAACCGGTGGACATCATGTCCACCGTCATGAGGGCGTCCTCGATGGAAACGTCCTCGGGCATCATGACCAGGTTCGCGTCGGCGTTGTTCACCGTGAAGAACTCGGCGAATACGCCGTCTTTGCTGCCGAGGAACTTGAAGCTGCGCATCAGGCCCGTGTCGTGCGCGTTGGGCGCGCCGCGGCGCTGCAGGCTCGGGACCTCCCAGTCGGGCGTGTTGCAGGGCACCACGACGCGGTCGCCCGGCTTGAAGCCGCGAACGAGCTCGCCGACCTCGACGACCTCGCCGATCGCCTCGTGGCCGAGGATGAGGTTCTCCTTAGGGCCGGAACCGCCGTGCATCGCATGCGTGTCGCTCGAGCACGGGGCAACCGCCACGGGCCGCAGCAAGGCGTCGAGCGGGCCGACCTGGGGCTTCTCCGCCTCGATCCACCCGGGCTTGTTGACTTCGATCATTCCGTAACCGCGCATAGCGCCTCCTTGCCGTAAGCCTGCATCTCTCTCATATCATGCAGGCAGGTAGCACTATGCTAGGACGGACCGAGATTCGGCGGCTTTTTCATTCGGCAGGCGGAAAAGGCGTCTCGCCCAGAGGACGACGGGCGCGCAGCGGCGCACAGGCCCTGCAAATAGCAAAAGACCCCGCCGGAGCAGGGTCCACAATCGCGATGGCGGGAAGTACGGGACTCGAACCCGCGACCTCCGACGTGACAGGCCGGCGCTCTAACCAACTGAGCTAACTCCCCATCAGCACTTTGTGCGAGGAGTATTATACGCAGACAATTCCAAAGTACGCAACAACTTTTTAGAAAAAAGTTTGGCCAAGGCTAAAAAAGTGACTCGGCACCTATCGTCTAGGCTCTCAAGCTGCGGATTTGATAGACAGAAGATATAGATGCAAAGCCTGCGGCCTGACATCAGCCCGCTCCGACGCCGTTCCGATATACAAAACGACGCGCCGTCTCCGGCGCGTCGCGCGTGCGTCCCCAAGCGTGTGCCCTACTCCTGCTCGGGCAGCGACCCGAACGTCTCGATATATTCCTCGTCGTCC
The DNA here is from genome assembly GCF_900119895.1 of Collinsella phocaeensis. Classification (GTDB taxonomy): domain Bacteria; phylum Actinomycetota; class Coriobacteriia; order Coriobacteriales; family Coriobacteriaceae; genus Collinsella; species Collinsella phocaeensis. The sequence goes on from NZ_FQLR01000003.1 coordinate 223,503, forward strand.
ATCCAGTCGATAATATCCCCGGGCTTGCAATGCAGCACCTCGCACATGGCCGTGAGCGTCGAGAAGCGGATACCCTTCAAGCGGCCCGTCTTGATGCGCGACACGTTGACCGGGGAGATGCCGATCTGCTCGGCGAGCTCAAGCGATGTCATCTTTCGATCGGCCATGACCCGATCAAGTCTCATGACGATGGGCACGGAACTCACCTGTCTTTCTGTGTGAGCGCTGACTTCAAGGGCGGAACATACCGTACAGAGGATTCGCTGTAAACGCAAAGCCCCTCATGGTGAAAGACGGAGACCGCAGGACAAGCGTCATCAGCATGATTCGAGAGTCGGATGGTGTCCCTTTTTGATTCCCATATAGAATACCCTATTTTCTTGGAAGCAGATGGCGCCCGCCGAACAGCATTATTGCGACGGCCGCCGCAAGGCGGCGGGCCGCGCCACATAGGGGAGGACCGCGAGCATTCCGCAGGGGCGCACACCGCGCGCCCCAGGTTGGCGCTGCAAACGAATCCGCCCCAGGGAGTCAAGATGATCCCTGGGGCGGAACTTCGTCAACCTGCGTCGGCGGCGACGCCACGATGCGCGCCGGCTACCCCAGGCGCACGATATCAACGGACAGGATCTGGCCGTCGCGCACCAGCATGCGGGCCATGCTGGGAACGCTCATGTCCCGCGGATAGGTGGCCGACCCGGGATTCACCACGCAGCAACGCCCGAGGGTCACCACCTTCGCGCGATGCGTGTGCCCGCATACGGCCACGTCGGAGGTGCCCACCGGCAGATCTTCGCGATAATGGGCGACCGAGAACCGCAGCGCCTCGTACTCGAACACGCAAAGCCGATCGACGCCGGGGCCGTAATTGCGGTAGTAGTCGTTGTTTCCCAGCACCGCTCGCACCGGGGCGATGGCGCAGAGCTGCTCGTAATCCATCTCGGACGTCATGTCACCCGCATGCACGATGAGGTCGGCCCCCTCAAGGGCGCAGAGCAGCTCCTCGGACAGATAGCCATGGGTGTCGGACACGATATCGATACGCTTGGCGCCCTCGAGGCTCACAGGCCCTCCCTTCGGTCGCGCGCCCCGCCAAGCCGTCAGGCGCGAGGCGCGTAGCAAAAACGGGGCGCGCCGCGGCACGCCCCGTCACGTTACAGGTTGAGTGCCTTCTTGAGCGGCACCACGCGGCGGCGGCTGACGGGGATCCGATCCTCGACGCCGGCGACGCCCAGTTGGATGGCACCCGAGGCGGCCGTCTCGACGTCCTCGACGTTGGCGAGGTTGACGATATAGCGACGGTGGACGCGGAAGAACCCGAAATCGCCGAGCTTCGACTCGAACTGGGCCAGCGACGTCGTCGACAGGAAGCGGTCATCCTCCGTGAAGATGCAGGAGTAGTCGTCCTTGGCCATGATGTAGCGGATCTGGTCGACGGGGATCAAGACCTTGCGACCGCCCTTCTCGACCGGGATGCGCTCGATGGACACCTTGCTGTCGGACACCGGCTTGACACGCGCCATGACCTTGTTGATGGCCTGGTCCAGGCGCGCCTCCTCGACGGGCTTCATCAGGTAATCCACGGCGTCGACGTCGAACGCCTCGACCGCATGATCGCTGTACGCGGTGACGAAGACCACTGCAGGGGGATTCTTGAGCTTATGCAGGGCCTCAGCGAGCTGGAGACCGGACGCGCCGGGCATAGAGATGTCGAGAAAGACGACGTCGACCCGATTCTCCATCAGCATCTCGATGGCGGAGCGAACGCTCGACGCTTCCGAGATTGAGCCGATCTTGCCCGTCTGCTCCAACAGGAATCGCAGTTCGGAGCGTGCAGGAGCCTCGTCGTCGACGATCATGGCACGTAGCATATCCACGTTATCCCTTCAGGTACAAATCCGTGCTTGCATGCGGCGCCCACACGGCACGCGCGTACAAACCCTATTCTACCCTTCTCTCCGCAAGAATGCTGTTCTGGGGGTCCAGCCGCAGCGAAATGGTCGTGCCCTCGCCGGGCTTCGACGAGACGATCGCCTGGGATCGAGGGCCAAAGAACCGCTCGATGCGCTCGGAGATGTTGCGCATCGCCACGCCGGCGCCGCCACCCTGGGGCGCACTGGCATCCGGAGTTCGCAGCGTCGCATCGAACAGCCGCGCCGCGGTCTCTTCGTCCATGCCGACGCCGTCGTCGACCACTTCGAGCACCACCATTCCGTCGTCATCGGAACGGACCGTGATGTCGATATGCAGCGGGCCCTCGTCGGGCATCGCATGGCGCACCGCGTTTTCGACAAGCGGCTGGATGGTGAACGCAGGGACCAGAACCTCTTCGGCATCCTCGGCGATATCCACATGCACGAGGATGCGGTCCTCCCCGAACCGCGCCTTCTCGAACTTGAGGTAGCGCATGGTCTGGACGACCTCGCGCGTCACGGGGATGAGCGAGCCCGAGTTGTCGAGCGTCGCACGGTAGAACTGCGCGAACTCGCGCAGCAGCTCGCGCGCGCGGAGCGGCTCGGTCCTCGTGAGCGCCGCGATCGTGTTGAGCGTGTTGAAAAGGAAATGCGGGTTGATCTGAGCCTGCAGGGCCCTGACCTCGGCGCGCGCGGTGAGCTCCTCCTGCAGCTCGAGCTCGTGAATCGCGAGCTGCGTCGAGAGCAGCTCGGCAAAGCCCGCCGCCAGGGCGTACTGGGTGCGGTTCACCTGGCGCGAATGCCTGTAGTAGAACTTGAGCGTTCCGATGACCTTGTCGCGCACCTTGAGCGGGGCGATGATGCCCGCGGGGATGGCGCGGTGCGGCGTGCGCTCCGAGGGCACATCCACCGCATGGGTGAACGACTGCGAGATGCCGTGGTCGAGCACGTAGTGCGTCGCGGGCGTGTGGATGGGCGAACCGGGCGGGAAGTCCGCGGCGAGCTCGCCCACGCACGCCAGGACGCACTCGTCGTCGGTGATCGCGATGGCCATGGCGCGCGTCTCCTTCAGCAGGCAGCGGCACACCGCCTCCGCGCTCTCCGGCGTGAGGCCCACCTTGATGATGTCGAGCATCTCGGAAGCGGTCGAGAGCGCCTCCTCCGTGTACTGGGAGCGCAGCGTGTCCGGGCTGATGCACTGATGCGCGAGGACCCCGAGGCACAGGCACGCGAACACGTAGACCACCACGGCAGCCGCGAGGCTCATGCCGTGCGTGACCCCGTAGGCAAACAGGCAGGTCGTGAGCAGCCATCCCGTCGCGGCGGTCACCTTGAAGGGCATCGTCGCGCGCTGGCGCTCGTCCCAGTTGCCGTCCGTCTCTACTTCAGCTGCCATCCTGCTCCCTCTCAAGCATCCGAGCGAGTTCCGCGTCATTCCACAACCCGTTCATGATACTCGGCCAGAAGCTCTGGAACTTCACGTATCTGCCCGCATTGGCGCGGGCATACTCCTCCGCGCGGCCGCGGCCATGCCGCCAGATGTCCCGGTAGCCCGCGTGCTCGCGCGTGAACAGCGCCCGGGCCAGCGCCGTCTTGCGCACGCGCTCGTCGAGCTCGGCGGAGAACCACGGCCCCGGGTACGGCATCAGGGTGGCGGGGGTCACCGGGTTGAGGTCCGGCTGGCGCGCCGCGCGCGCAAGCTTCTCCCGCTCGTAGTACCAGCGATAGACGTCCTGCATGAAGCGGGAGCTGAGGCTTTTCGACGCCGGCGGCAGGTGGTTGACCACCCACTCGTTGTCGAACCAGACGTCGTAGCCGTGCAAGCGCATGTTGAAGAGGTAGTCGAGGTCCTCGCCTCGCGTGATCCAAGGGTCGAAGGCGACGCGGGTGTAGGCGCGCGCATGCAGGGCGAACAGGCCGCCGCACACGTAGTTCGACCGTGAGATGCGCGTGGCGGAAAGCGCCTTGCGCATCCAGCGGTTGAACTCGATGCGCTTGGTCCACCAGCGGTGCGTGATGCCCGCCGACGAGGTGTCCGCCAGCGGCGACCCCTGCTCGTTGTAGAAATAGCCGGTCTTGACGAGGATCGGGAGCCCCTGCCGCGTCTCCGCACCCAACCCGTAGAGCGCGCGCTTCATGAAGTCGGGGGACAGCACCACCTCGTCGTCGTCGAGGAAGATCACGGCATCGTGGCCGAGCACGGCCGAGACCGCGAGGCCCATGTTGCGAATCGCGCCGTAGCCGCGCAGTGAGACGGGCTCCCCGCCGGCTTTGGGCGCAATCTGGGCGACCCGCTCGGCGATACGCGATGCGTGCTCGTTGGTCACGATGCGGATATCCATGGAGGGATGCGCGCCCGCGATGGCGCGCACGCGCTCACCCGCCGCGTGCGTCTGCGTCTGGGGGCTTACGACGAGCACCACGATGCGGCAGAGATCCTGCACCTGCTCGAGCGAGGACAGGCACCGCTCCAGATCCGGGGCGCCGGCGTCAATCGGAGTGCTGTGGTCGTACGTGCCCGGAGCCTGCATATCGGCACCGCTTCCCGACCAGTACGTCGGAATCACGATCGCAGGATTCATACGCCCCTCCCCCACGGCAGCACATGTACACGAAGGGCGCCGTTCAACGCCCTTGCATCCTACTTGCTTGTACCCACCTGGCCGAGCTCGCGCTGCACGAACGGCGTTTTACGAAGCGAGCGGTACAGGGGATATCCCAGCACGTACATGATAACCGCTTCGCCGATTCCGGTGCTCACCAAGCCGAACAGGTACATCGGCATCCATGCCCCGTCGAGCGAAATGTTCGTAAAGGGAATGGTGTAGAAACCGATGCCCTGCAGCAAGAGGGGAAGATACGCCGGCACGATCAGCGCATTCGCCAGCACGGGGCCCATCAGCGCGACGACCGGACGCTTGCGCATCTTCCATGTGAACAGCGCGCCGGCAAACGTCGCCAGCGACCCGAACACGACGTCGAGCATGCCGAGCATCCCCGTTCCCGAAAGCGCGATGTTGGCGACGTTGGCGATGATGCAGCCGAGCGTCAGGCCGGGCACAGCCGCCGGCGTGACCAGCGCGAGCGCGCACAGCGCCTCAGATACGCGAAACTGGACCGGGCCCCACGCCAAGCTGCCCAAAAACAGCATCGCCACGAGCGTGCAGGCGGCGTAGGCCGCGGCGATCACGCCCACGCGGGCGATCGCCCGGGCATCGCGCGATCGCGATGCGGCGGCAGTCGAGCAGGCAACGGATTCGTTCTTCTTCATGTTCTCCACCTTCAAAATAATCGGAGGGCTTTACTGCCGCCGGTAAAACCCTCCGTAAGGTGGTATGTGTTCGCCCGAGCGGCTGCGCGTGAGATGCATGCCGCGGGATGCGGGCCGGCGCCTATGCGCGCGCCGCCTGCATTCGGGAGAGCTTTACTAGCATAACCAGGCCCACGACCAGCAGGATCCCGATGGAAAGCACTCCTAAAGAAGGATTCTGCGTGAGCGAGGTCACGACAGATACTAGCAGAGTTCCCATGACGGAGGCGTAGCGGCCGAAAATGTCGAAGAAACCGTAATACTCGTTGGCGCGCTCCTTGGGGATGAGCTTGCCGAAGTAGCTGCGGGACAGCGCCTGAACCCCGCCCTGGAACATGCCTACGAGGATAGCGAGGATCCAGAACTCCACCGCGGACTTGAGGAAGAACGCGGCGAACAGCACGATGCCCACGTAGGCCGCGACCGCGATGAGGATCATGCGCAGGGTTCCGAACCGGCCGGAAAGCCGACCGTACGCGATAGCGGACGGAAACGCCACGAACTGCGTGACGAGCAGCGCCAGGACGAGCTGGGTCGAGTCGATGCCGAGGCTCGAGCCGTAGCTCGTCGCCATGGAGATGACGGTATGCACGCCGTCGATGTAGAAGAAGAACGCGATCATGAAGACGAGCAGGACGCGATCGCGAGAGATGCTGCGCATGGTGGAGAGCAGCCCGGTGAACGTCTTGGCGATGTTCGCCAAGACCCCGCCGTCCGCATCGCGCTCCTTGCCGTAACGCTGCTTGTAGGTGCGCAGCAGGGGCACGGTGAACGCCAGCCACCACAGGCCGGTGATGATAAAGGTGAGCCGCGTGCAGGTGAGCGTGTCGAGGCCCAGGATGCTCGGCCCGCCGAAGATGAGCGCGATGCAGAGGATGAACGGGACGGTCGAGCCCACGTAACCCCATGCGTAACCCGAGCTGGAGACTGCGTCCATCCGATCGTCGGTGGTGACGTCGGTGAGCATGGCGTCGTAGAACGTCATCGACGAGTTGAGGCCTATCGCGCACAGGACGTAGACCATGAGGAAGATGGTCGCGCTCATGGGGATGGCCTGAGCGAGGCACAGGACGAGGCCGGTGAGGAAGAAGCCGGTGAAGAACTTGATCTTGTTGCCGGCGTAATCGGCGAGGGAGCCCAAGATGGGCATAAGCAGGGCGACGACGAGCGAGGCGATGGTCTGGGCGTTGGCCCAGGCGGTCACGAGCTCGGCCGGATGCGCCCCGGTGTTGATGGCGTTGAAGTAGATGGGGACCACCGAGGTGTTCAACAGCACGAGCGCGGAATTTCCCACATCGTACATGACCCAGTTGCGTTCCATCTTCGTATATTTCATCGCGTGTTCCTTGCTCGGGACCGATACGTAGACGCATCACATGGTACGTCAGCCCGCACGGTCCGGCGCGTCAGGATTCGGTAAAGGTGGAACGAAAAGGCGGCGGGACGGCACCGTCCGCCGTCCCGCCGCCTTGGGCATCAATCCTCCTCGCGGTCGAACTCCTCATCTTCCCCAAGCAGCCGACCGGAATAATTCACATGTCCCGTGACCTGGGCCATGTCGTTCGTCTCGATGAAGCGTGCGGCAGTCGTCGCGTAATCGTCGAGCGCACGGTCGAAGATCTCCGGGAAGCTCTCGTGCGAGACCTCCTGGGTAAACGGGTGCTCCCAGGGCTTGTTGCCCATGTTGCCCGCAGCGGCGGGCCGCTCGCGCGTGACCCGGTGCGCCAGGGACGTGAGCAGGGAGTAATCGGCGACCGCCCCCTCGATCGCGCCGAGCAGGCGCGAGCTCGGCGAGCCGGCGGGCTCGATCGCGCGGTAGCACAGCTGCATATCGGCAACGGCCCCGCCGTACTCCGCCACGGCGACGTCCAGGCCGTACACGCTGCTCGCAACGAAGCTCGTCAACGCGCCGGCGACCTTGTTCACGCGGTCGGTCGTGACCAGCTCCGATACGGGAGGGAACTCATCGACCGTCGCGCCGTCGCGCTTGAGCTGCAACATGAGCACATCGAGGTCGCTTTCGATCACGGCGTGCACGCGGCCGCCCGCGCCCTCCAGGCTGGGGTCCGCGTCCATGATGCCCCGCTGCTGCCAGTAGACGAACGGGTGCGCGTTGCGATCGAGCACGTAATGGGAGAGCAAGCCCAGCACGAAGGCGCGGCCCAGGCCGGCGTCCGCCTTGGGAAGATGGGACACGCCGTCGCGCAGCGCGCCGAACTGCTTGGACATCCTGCTGCGGTGCATGCGGCGCGCGAGCTCCATAGCCTGCGACATATGCAGGGAGCGCACGCGGAAGAAGAACGGGTCGGGACCCTGGTTTGCAAGAAGGAATGCGATGCGCTCCTCCTCCGACGAGATCACGCCGGCGGGCAGGCGATCGATGCTTTCCTCGCCAAACAGGCGGTGGGTGACGAGCGCGGGCATAGCGGTGCCTTTCTGGTAACGGCGCGAAGCGCATGCTGCGCCGATGGATGACGGCTGTCGCCTATTATGCCCCGCGGCGCCGCGCTCCATGCACGACCGGCGGCGCTCGGCCGATACGGCGGTCCTCCCACCATCGTTTCACGATACACTGAAAGCTCGATTGGCCGCACACGAGGAGGGAGGCCCGCATGGAGACGCACGACGATCGCCTTGCGCGCAACGGGCGCACCGGCGAACCCCACGGCCCGCGCGGGACCGCGCGCGACGGGAACGCCGCGGGCCGCAGCGCGCTGCGCCTCGCCTCCTCGCGCTCCGCGCACGCGAGCGCCGAGGCAGCGCCCTCCATGCGCCCGGCGCCCTCGCGCGGCCCAAAGCGCGGCCGGGGCGGCGATACGAACCCGAGTCGTCCGCCCCGGCCTCAGCGCCGCCCCGTCGACGCGCCCCCGTCCGCCCGCGGCGGTCGCCGCGGTCAGGCCGAGGGCGCGCAGCCGCACCTGAACAACACCTTCCGCTCCGGATCCGCCGCAGCCGGCGGCAACACGCTGCGGTCGGCCCACTCCGCCGACGGCCTTCGCCGGCCGCAGGCGCGTCGTCGCCCCGGTTCCGTGATCGGGCTTCCCTTGCGCCATTCGCGAGACGGACGTGGATATGGGCGGCTGCACCATCACGGGCGCACCCGGTCCCGTTTCGCAGCCCGGCCCGAGCGGCGGATCCCCCTGTCCCTACGGATCCTCTTCTCGGTTCTTCTGATCGGCGCCGTCTCAAGCCTATTGGGCCACACGAACGCCGGCGTCGACCCCGCGACGGAGGCCGCATGCCTGGAAGTTGCACCGCTCAACCAGGCAGAGCTCACGCTCTCGACGCCCATCGCCGCATGGAAGCAGGGAACGTTCCCACACCTCTACCAAACCGACCCCGCGTGGGCCTCCAAGCCCTACGGCGGGGGCACTGTCGCGCTCAACGCGTGCGGCCCCACCGTGATGTCGATGCTTTACGTCTACTGCACCGGTAATACCGAAATGGATCCCGGCACCATGGCGGCATGGGCAGATGAACGGACCTTCGCCCCCACCGGAGCCACGGAATGGGCGTTTTTCACCGATGGCGCCGAGCGCCTTGGCTTGACCTCGAAGATGGTCAACCCGGACCGGTCTGCCATCGCCGACGCGCTGCGAGCGGGCCATCCCGTCGTCTGCGTCGTGGGACCGGGCGATTTCACCAGCCTGGGTCACTACATCCTGCTCACGGGCATCGACGAGGCCGGCACGGTATCGATCTGCGACCCCAACAGCCCCCGAACGAGCGCTCGCCGCTGGGACCTCACCCGCGTCCTTCATCAAACCGAAGTCGCCTGGGTCTTCGGGGCATAATTCGCCTCCCCAATAAACGTCTCACCCCCGAAGTGAGTGAAATATTACAAACCGGAGCCTGACCCCGCTTAAAACGTCGTTGTACGCAGCCGTTTTGCCAGATGATTGCTCCGATAAAGTGGCGTGTAGTCCCAGATGCAAATAAATCCACTCACTTCGAGGGGTAGAGCAAGCCTGCTCGCGCGCAGGCGTGTACGGCTGCAATCTCAAGCCGTGCAGAACGCCCCGCATTGGACGGCCTTCACTGACACGACCGGGCATGCGCATGAAAGATTCGGCCAAGAACGTCGCGTACCCCCCAGACTTCCCCCGCCGACGCACGATCGCGTAGCCCGCAACGCGCTTTCACGGCGTGATCTGCTCCCATACAAACAAATTCCGGCAACCACGAAGCGCGGTTGCCGGAATTCGGAGAGAGGATGAGGAGTCGGGGCGCCGCACAAGCGGCGCCCCGTGGAGTAATCGCAGGAACGCGGCTTGAACTAGCCGACGATGCGGGTGCCGGAGAGACCGGCCATGGTCTCGGCGGCCTTGTCGAGGGCGCCGATGATGCAGGTGCGGCCCTTGCGGCTGCGGGCGAACTTGATGGCAGCGCGGACCTTCGGCTCCATGGAGCCCTTGCCGAACTGGCCCTCGTCGGCGAGACGCTCGGCCTCGTCGGCGGTGAGCTCCTCGAGCTCCTCCTGGTTCGGCTTGCCGAAGTTGATCGCGACGTGCTCGACGGCGGTCAGCAGGAACAGGACGTCGGCACCGCAGTCCTCAGCGAGGAGCTCGCCGCCCATGTCCTTGTCGATAACGGCGGCCACGCCCTTGTAGCAGCCCTTGTTGTTGTAGTCGCGAACGACGGGGATGCCGCCGCCACCGCAGGCGATGACGATGAACTCGTTGTCGAGCAGGTTGAGGATGGAATCGGCCTCGACGATCTTCTTGGGCTCGGGGGAGGCGACGACGCGACGCCAGCCGCGGCCGGAGTCCTCGACGAAGGTCATCTCGGGATCCTCAGCCATGATGGCCTTGGCCTGCTCCTCGGTGTAGAACGGGCCGATGGGCTTGGTGGGGTTGGCGAACGCGGGGTCGTCCGGATCGCACTCGATCTGGGTGACGACGGTGGCGGCGTGCCAACGCTTATAGCGCTTGTGCATCTCGCGGCCGATGCCCTGCTGCAGGTGATAGCCGATGTAGCCCTGGGACATGGCACCGCACTCGGGCAGGTCCATGGAAGGGGTGCCGATGGCGTCGTGCGCGGCGGCGAAGGCGTTCTGGATCATACCGACCTGAGGGCCGTTGCCGTGGGTGATGATGATCTCGTTGCCCTGCTCGATGAGGCCCAGGAGGGCGTGAGCGGCGTGGTTGACCTTCTCGATCTGCTCGGCGGGAGTATCGCCGAGGGCGTTGCCGCCGAGGGCGACGACGATGCGATCGGGCTTGCCGAAGGGCTTAGACATGTGCGTACCTCTTTCCTTGAACCGAACTGATTATTCATCAGTTAGCGTACTTTATGCAATATACCCCACTCACCACTATGAGGTGTGACCGAAACAAAGCAGTAGGCAAACGGCTTCTTTTTGACGTTAAACGTAAGCTGACATGGAGATATACCCGCAATAAACTTGACATAGCTTTCGTTAGACCGCGAATCATCCGTGTATACCGCACGCTCATCTGCCGGAGTTATATCCAGTTCTATACATTTTGCTATCCAAATATGCGCCTGCGCTAGCACGGTGCAGTGCGGTATCGGCCGCACGGTAAGCGGGATGTGCGCGTCGGCGCTTCCATGGACCGACCACATCACCAAAGCGATGCCAAACAAATCGCCGCGCGAGCGATAAGCCGGCGCGGCGACACCCGTAAATCTCTTTGATCGCGCTTAGGCCTGCTCGATACGCTGGGCCACCCGGTCGCGAAAACGATCGGCCTGCTCGCCGTTGAAGATGTCGTATGCGCAGAACACGCCATCGATCCCCTCGAGATCGATCAGGTCGGCTGCATCCGTCTCGGTCTCAGCGAGCTTGATCCTCGCGGGATCCACCCCCGCAAGCAGCAGGCGAAGCAGCAGGTCGTCGGAATTCGCGCCCTGAACGACCACCTGCTTCACGTCCTCTCCCGCCAGATGCTCGAAATCCGCTTGGTAGTACCAGCCGATGTACTCGGTCTTCTTGGGGTTCGTGGCCAGATAGTAATCTGCGAGCATGAGCACCACGGCCTTACGGCCAGGCTCCCCGCAGATCGTCGCGAGAGCCGTCGAGGTGGCGGTGCTGTTCTCCCCCTTCGAGGCGGAATTGACCAGCCTCATCTCGCGAGCGGACGTCTCGCTGAAACGAGCGGCGGTGACGTTGACCTTGCCCGAAGCGAGAATGCGCTGCAGTTCCTCGGCTGCGATACCCAGCTCGCGCGCCGTCACCAAAGCTGCAACGAGGTTGTACAGGTTCGTGATGGAGTACGCGCCGATGCGGTACGTGTACTCGGGAGCCTTTCCGTCCCGCGCATGGCAGACCTCGCGTACAGTGAACTCGAGCGCCCGTTTATCCACATGCGTCACGAGGTAATCCGGCTCGGGATTGGTGAACCCGCAGCTCGTGCAGTGCGCATGGCCGAGATGGCGCAGATGGCACCAGTCGTACTCAAGGTGGCCGCCGCACTCGGGGCAGGCGGTGAGGTCGCAGACGATGCCCTCGGGACCCTCGAGGTCGTCGGGTAGCCGATCGATGGAGAAATAGGTTCGCCGATGAGCTTGCGGAGCCAGGCGGCACGAGATGAGGTCATCGGCGTTGAGCACAAGATGCGTGGATGCGGGGACACTTGCATCGATGACGCTGAAGATGTAATCCGGATTAGCGTTGCGCGTGAAGTTATCGCGGTAAAGGTTGACCGCGAGTAGGATGTCCGGAGTCATGTGCGGCAGAACGCGGCGGCAGGACAGCTCGTCCAGCTCCATGCAGGCAACGGAATTCTTGGGTGCGCCGGAGACGGTCGAGCCTTTGATGAGGGAGCTCTCGATACCGGTGATAATGTTTCCGCCTGCTCGGTTGGTAACCAAATCGAGCCCGCTTTCGATCAAGATGTCGTCAAGCAGGTTGGAGGTGGTGGTCTTTCCATTCGTCCCCGTCACGAAGACGACGCGCTCGGGCTTGGGTATGCGCGCGAGAAAATCCGGGCAGATCGCTTCGGCAACCGTACCGGGAACCTGGCCGCCGCGACGGCGCGCCAGCTTCAAGACGGCAGCCGCAGCCTTTCCCGCTGCAAGCGCGAGATAGAAGCGCGGTGTACGGGGCGCGCCGGTTGCTTGTTGCTGAGTGGTCACGTTCGTTTGCTCCTTCAGTGCACCTTGGGTGCGGATAGGGAATCGGGGACGCAGGGCTAGATGTCCATGCCCGGTGTCGCAAAATCCTTGACGCGCTGACGGTACGCGCGCAACGCGACGTCCGCATACGCGAGCTCGGCGTCCGCCTCCCCCATCGTGTCGAGCAGCCAACGCGTGAAAGGAGGATTGACAGGAAGCAGCGGCCCCAAAAACCAGGTGGCGATGAGGTTGCCGCGGCGTAGGCCCTCGAACGAGCTGCGCTCATTCAGACCGAACCCTTGCCTGAGCTTACAGAAGCACACATCGGAATTGTCGCCCTCCATCTGCGTGAACTGCATCTTGAAACCGACGATATCGATCGGGTTGTCCCCAGGCGAAGGTGTGAACGTGCCAAGCCCCACCCCCGTGAAACGCTTGGGTGTGAGCTGGCGCGTGACGATGTCGAAGAGCCCGAGCGCCTCGACCTCGAGGCCATCGGGCCTTACGATCGCGCGACCCAGAAGCTCCGCAGCGTTGCCGGTGAACAGCATCGGGGTCCCGGCGTCCGCAAGGGACGCGATGCGCCCCGCCAGCGGCCGCAGCTCGTCGAGGACGCGCTCCTGCTGACGTTCGGTCATGCCGCACAGCAGCACAAGATCGATATCGTCGCGGGTCGAGAACGCGGGGGCGGAACCGAACGGCGTCTCAATGAACTCCGCCTCGGGCAGGCACGCGCGCAGATACATCGCGTTTCCGTTGTCGCCCGCCTGGTTCCCGAATTCGGGATACAGAACCTCGATCGTTGTCCGTGCCATCCGGCCCTCCCCTTTGGTTCGCTCAATCGATGCAATTATCCAACATGGACGCGCGATCGCCCCTCAACCATATAAAGAGCAGAGCGAAAGCCCGCGCCCGCAGCGCACCATCGCTTTTCCGCGCGCTGGCGGGGGAAACGAAGGGAGGCCCCGAAGGGATTCCCAAGGCAAACATTCCGCAGCGCACCATCACCTTCCCGCGCGCAGGCGGGAGAGATACGAAGAGGCCCCGGGGCTTTCCCTGAGAACATTCCGCAGCGCACCATCATCTTGTAGCGCGCAGGCGGGGGAAACGAAGGGAGGCCCCGAAGGGATTCCCAAGGCAAACATTCCGCAGCGCGAAGCGCGAGGACGTTTGCCGGGGAACCCTTCGGGGCCTCCCGGTGGGACGGATTATCCCAGCCGAAGCTTAGCCGTTGTACAGCGTCTTCAGCTTCAGCAGGTGCTGGTAGCGCTCCATGGCCGCAGCCTCGTTGGCGGCGAAGAGCTTCTCAGCGCGCTCGGGGAACGAGCGGGTGAGCGAGGCATAGCGAGCCTCGTTCATCAGGAACTCCTGGTAGCCGCCCGCGGGCTCCTTGGAGTCGAGGGAGAACTTCTTGCCCTCCTCGGCAACCGGGTTGAAGCGGAACATGTTCCAGTAACCGCACTCGACAGCCTTCTTCATCTCGGCCTGGCAGTTCTGCATGCCGCCCTTCTTGATGGAGTGCATCTCGCAGGGGCTGTAGCCGATGATCAGGGACGGGCCGTCGTAGGCCTCGGCCTCCTGGATGGCCTTGAGGGTCTGGGCGGGGTTAGCGCCCATAGCAACCTGCGCCACGTACACGTAGCCGTAGCTCATCGCGATCTCGGCGAGGCTCTTCTTCTTGACGCCCTTGCCGGACGCGGCGAACTGGGCAACCTGGCCGAGGTTGGAAGCCTTGGAAGCCTGGCCACCGGTGTTGGAGTAGACCTCGGTGTCGAAGACGAAGACATTCACGTCGTTGCCGGAAGCGAGGACGTGGTCGAGGCCGCCGAAGCCGATGTCGTAGGCCCAGCCGTCACCGCCGAAGATCCAGAAGGACTTCTTGGTGAGGTACGCCTTGTCAGCGAGGATCTCGGCAGCCTTCTCACACTCGGACTTCTCGCACTCGGCGATCAGGGCCGCAGCGGCGATCTTGGAAGCCTCGGCGTCGTTGCGGGCATCCATCCAAGCCTTGGCAGCAGCCTTCAGCTCGTCGGAAGCCTTGTCGCAATCCTGGATCTTCTCGCAGTCGGCGACGAGCTTGCCCTGGACGGCCTTGTAGCCAAGCTCCATACCCAGGCCGTGCTCGGCGTTGTCCTCGAACAGGGAGTTGTTCCACGCCGGGCCGTGACCGTCCTTGTTGGTGCAATACGGAGAGGTAGCGGCCGGGTTGCCCCAGATGGAGGAGCAGCCGGTGGCGTTGGAGATGAACATGCGGTCGCCGCAGACCTGCGTGACGAGACGCGCGTACGCGGTCTCGGCGCAGCCGGCGCAGGAGCCGGAGAACTCAAGCAGCGGCTGCTTGAACTGGCTGCCCTTGAGATTCTTGTTGATGAGCTCGGGCTTCTCGGACACGTTGGCGACGCAGTAGTCGAAGGTCTTCTGCTCGACGAGCTCGCCCTCGGCGGGAACCATGGTGAGCGCTTCCTTCGGGCAGACCTTGGCGCAGTTGGTGCAGCCCATGCAGTCGAGCGGGCTGATCGCGATGGCGAACTTGTAGCCCGTATCCTTCGGGATCTTGACGTCGAGGGTGCGCATGGTCTCGGGGCCGGCAGCGACCTCGTCGGCGGTCAGGCCGAACGGACGGATGGTGGCGTGCGGGCAGACGTAGGCGCACTGGTTGCACTGGATGCACTTGGTCTCGTCCCAATGCGGGACCATGACCGCGACGCCGCGCTTCTCGTACGCGGAAGCGCCCAGCTCGAACTGGCCGTCGGCGCAATCCTTGAACGCGGAGACGGGCAGGGAGTCGCCGTCCATGCGGGCGATGGGCTCCATGAGCTCCTTGACCTGCTTGGCGATGGCGCTCTTCTCGTCGTCGCCGAGAACGGAGACGGGAGCCTCGTCGGTGGCATCGGCCCAATCGGCCGGGACGTCGAACTTCACGAAGGCGGTGGCGCCGGCGTCGATGGCCTTGTGGTTGGCCTCGACGATGGCCTCGCCCTTCTTGGCGTAGGACTTGGTGGCGGCGTCCTTCATGTACTGGAGCGCGTCGGCCTGCGGCAGCACGCCGGCGAGAGCGAAGAACGCGGACTGCAGCACGGTGTTGGTGCGCTTGCCCATGCCCACCTTGGCAGCCAGGTCGATGGCGTCGATCAGGTAGACCTTGATGTCGTTCTTGGCGATGTAGCGCTTGGCGTTCGCCGGCATGTGGGAGGCGAACTCCTCGGGCGTCCACTGGCAGTTGACCAGGAAGGTGCCGCCGGGCTTGACGTCGCGGACCATCTTGAAGCCCTTGACGATGTAGCTCGGGTTGTGGCAGGCGACGAAGTCGGCCTTGGTCACGTAGTACGGCGAGCGGATCGGGGAATCGCCGAAGCGCAGGTGCGAGATGGTGACGCCGCCGGTCTTCTTGGAATCGTACTGGAAGTAGGCCTGGACGTACTTGTCGGTATGGTCGCCGATGATCTTGATCGAGTTCTTGTTGGCGCCGACGGTGCCGTCGCCGCCGAGGCCCCAGAACTTGCACTCGATGGTGCCCTCGGCCGCCGTGTTGGGGGCGTCCGGGTCCATGGGCAGGGACAGGTGGGTGAGGTCGTCCTCGATGCCGATGGTGAACTCGCGCTTGGGCGCGTCGGCCTTGAGCTCCTCGTAGACGGCGAAGGCTGCCGCGGGCGGCTCGTCCTTGGAGCCGAGGCCGTAGCGGCCGCCGACCACGACGAGGTCGGAGCGACCGGACTCGTACAGAGCGGAGACGACGTCCTGGTAGAGCGGCTCGCCGATGGAGCCGGGCTCCTTGGTGCGGTCGAGCACGGCGATCTTCTTGACGGTCGCGGGCAGCGCGGCCACGAAGTCCTCGACGGACCACGGACGGTACAGGCGGACCTTCACCAGGCCGACCTTCTCACCGTGGGCGTTGAGGTAGTCGATGACCTCCTCGAGGGTGTCGCAGAAGGAACCCATGCAGACGACCACGCGGTCGGCGTCGTCGGCGCCGTAGTAGTCGAACAGGTGGTAGTTGGTGCCGAGCTTGGCGTTCACCTTGTCCATGTAGGACTGGACGATGGCGGGCAGCGCGTCATAGGTGGCGTTGCAGGCCTCGCGGTGCTGGAAGAAGATGTCGCCGTTCTCGTGGCTGCCGCGAGCGTTGGGGTGCTCGGGGTTGAGGGCGTGGTCGCGGAACGCCTGGACGGCGTCCATGTCGCACATGTCCTTGAGGTCCTCGTAGTCCCACACGGCGACCTTCTGGATCTCGTGCGAGGTGCGGAAGCCGTCGAAGAAGTTGACGAACGGCGTCTTGCCGGTGAGGGCGGCGAGGTGGGCGACGGGCGAAAGGTCCATGACCTCCTGGACGTTGCCCTCGGCGAGCATGGCGAAGCCGGTCTGGCGGCAGGCCATGACGTCGGAGTGATCGCCGAAGATGTTGAGAGCGTGGGAAGCGACGGTACGGGCCGAGACGTGGAAGACGCTCGGCAGGCCCTCGCCCGCGATCTTGTACATGTTCGGGATCATGAGCAGCAGGCCCTGGGAAGCCGTGTAGGTGGTGGTGAGGGCACCAGCACCCAGCGAGCCGTGGACGGCGCCCGCGGCGCCCGCCTCGGACTCCATCTCGACCACGTTGACGGGCGTGCCGAAGATGTTCTTCTTGCCCTGGGCCGCCCACTGGTCGACATGGTCGGCCATCGGGCTGGACGGCGTGATCGGGTAGATACCCGCCACCTCGGTGTACGCGTAGCTTACGTACGCGGCGGCCTCGTTGCCGTCCATAGACTTGAACTTGCGATCTGCCATATACCCCTCTCCTCTCGTATGGGTGTACATGTGGTTCCGGATGCGGATGCTCCCGGAGGGGCCGCGGGCAAGACGCCCCGACTCCATCATGCCCGGCACGGCTGGGCGATCAGACGCGCCGATGATTAGAAAATCTGCATGCGGGTTCATTGTACTCCCAACGGAGCGGGGCCAAGCTGAAACAGGAAGAGCTTTCGCGTGCTTTCGATGCGCTTTCCGTGTTCCGCGCGGCCACCGGGCGCACGAGCAGCCCGAAGTCGAAGACAGGGGGCGAAGCCTACTCCCAACGAGACCAGGCATCGGGGTCGTAGCCCACGGTCGCCGCGCGCCCGTTGCGCACGATGGGCTCGCGCAGGACCTGCTGGTTCTCGAGCAGCTTGTCGAACTTCTGGCTCTCTGCGAGATACGTGATGAGCGCCACGGCGTCCTGGTCCTTGGCCGCGGGGTCGATGAGCCCCTCGATGCCGCCGACCGCGCGCATCACGCTGGTGAGCTCGCCTTTGCTCATGCCCTTTTCCTTGAGGTCGATAAATTGGAAGCGGATGCGACGCTCCTTGAACCAGCGCTGCGCCTTCTTGGTGTCGAAGCTCTTCTTGGTTCCGAATATCTGGATGTTCACGACGAGTCCTTTCCGGTTGCGGACCTGAGGACCGTGCAGCCACGCGCCGACAGCGCCGGCCTCGCACGGCAGCTTGCACGCACATGGCCCCGCCCGCGTCTCTGGGCGCGGGCGGGGCCATGCGATTCCTTGGGCTCCTATGCTAGCCGAGCATCGGCGCGAGCACGAAGAAGTACGCGAGGACGACGATGCCGAGCACGATGCGGTACACGCCGAACGCCTTGAAGTCGTGGCGGCGGACAAAGCCCATGAGCCACTTGATGGCCACGAGCGACACGACGAAGGCCACGGCGCAACCGACCCCGAGGATGGCGATGCCGCTCGCGTCGAACGCACCGCCTTTGAGGAAGAACTTCACGAGCTTGAGGAAGCTCGCGCCGAACATGACGGGGATGGCGAGGAAGAAGGTGAACTTCGACGCCACGGAGCGGGTGCATCCGAGCAGCAGGCCGCCAATGATGGTGGAGCCGGACCGCGAGGTGCCCGGGATCAGGGAGAGCACCTGGAAGCAGCCGATGCCGAGGGCAGTCTTCCAATCGAGGTCCTCGAGCGTGGAGATGGAGCCGAAGTCGCCGTCCGGGGTGGGCTCGACCGCCGCGGCGGGGGCAGCGAAGTGCGCACCGGCGGGGCGCGCCTGGGAGAGGCCCTCGGCGGCAACGCGCGCGGCAAGCTTTTTGGCGCGCCAGTTCTCGATCACGATGAACGCGACGCCGTAGACGATCAGGGCGGCGGCGACCACCGTGGAGCTGTAGAGGTGTTCCTCCATGAAATCGTCGAGCGGGATGCCGATCACCGCGGCCGGGATGCAGCCGAGAACGATCTTGCCCCACAGCGACCAGGTGTTGCGGCGCTCGACGCGGGTCTTGCCAAAACCGAAGGGCAGCAGATCGCGCAAGAAGAGAACGCACACCGCCAGGATGGCGCCGAGCTGGATCACGACGAGGAACATATTCCAGAACTCTTCGGTCACGTTGAGATGCACGAATTCGTCCACGAGAATCATGTGGCCGGTCGAGGAGATGGGCAGCCACTCGGTGATGCCCTCGACGAGGCCCAGGAACGCGGACTTGAGAAGCTCGATGATATCCAAGGAAAGCCTCCGCACGGGTCGTGGTGGAAGGCGGCGCCGGACGCGCCGCGCGCACCCCATTATCGCCGCTTGAGGACGGGTGCAGAAAAAAGCTACGTCATTCACAGAATAATGCGCGACGTGCACACGAACCGCGGGTATAACTGCTCCAAGGCAAGGCAGCCCAGCGGCTCGCACGGGGGAGCCGCGCGCCAAAGGAGGCAATCATGAACGAGGGTTATTCCACAGTTTTCGTTTCTCTTGACGGCACCGAGCAGCAGAATTTCGTGCTTGCGCGCGCCATCAAGGTGGCGGCGAACAACGACGCCAAGCTCATCATCGGCCATGTCATCGATTCCACGGCGCTCGAGAGCGCGGGCTCCTATCCCGTCGACCTCATCAACGGGCTCGAGGAGGCGTTCCGCAACTCGATCGCCGACCAGGTCGCCGAGGCCGAGAAGAACCCGGATATCCCCGAGGTCGAGGTCATCGTGCGCGCAGGGCGCATCCGCGAGACCCTGAAAGACGAGATGCTCGACGTCATCCAGCCCGACCTGGTGCTCTGCGGAGCCCGCGGCCTCTCTTCGATCAAGTACGCGCTGCTCGGCTCCATCTCCACGTTCCTGCTGCGCAACACCGACTGCGACATCCTTGTCGTGAAGTAACCGCCCGCCGTCCTCCCGCCAGAAGGAAGGGTCCGCCGCCCTCGTGCTCCGCGCGCGGGGGCGGCGGCCGTAGTGGTCGCGGCGGGCACGGCAGGGCGATGGGCGCAGCGGACGCGGGCGAACGATCGCATGAAGCGGGAAAACTTCCGGGAATCGCGACGCCCTCCCGCTTTATGCGACCCTTGGGCGCCCCTGCCCCACGTGCGCGGACGCGGGCGAACGGCAGCACGACCCCACTTCGCATGCCGGCTCGGCCTCATTCAAAGAAATGCATCTTGTTGCTGGGAAACGCGATCGTGACCGCAAAGCCCTCCCCCGTCGCAGAGGACGCAGAGACGCGAAGGCCCATCTTTTTGCAGAGCCGCGCCACAAGATAGAGGCCGATGCCCGTCGACCGCTTGCCCGACCTGCCGTTCTCCCCGGTAAACCCTTTGTCGAAGACGCGTGGGACATCCGCTGCCGAGACGCCGCAGCCGTCGTCGGAGACCGTCAACTCGACGCGCTCGTTGGCCAGCCCCTCATCCAGGCGACGCGCCGAGAACCGAATCGCACCGCCGTCGGCATTCGCGTACTTCACGCTGTTTTGGATCAGCTGCCCCAAGATGAACGCCATCCACTTGTCGTCCGTGAAGACATCGAAGTCGAGGTCTTTGCACGTCGGCGCAACATGCGCGGCGATCATCGTGCGCGCATTCGTCTTGATGGCCGAGGTGACGAGCGACCGGAGACTATGGGATCGAATGAGGTAATCGCGGTCGAGGGTCTCGGAACGCGCGAAGAACAGGGCCTGCTCGATGAACCCCTCGACCCGATCGAGTTCGTCGTCGAGCGCCTCGAGCTTGCCCATGAGGGCAGCATCCCGCTGGATCTCCTCATCCCCGCGCGGAAGATGCACGGGCTCCTTGAGGTTTTCGAGCATGAGATGGGCCGCCGCAAGCGGGGACTTCGCCTCGTGCACCCAGGTTTCAACGTACTCGCGATAATCCCTCAGCTGACGCTGAGCCGCCGCGACCCCATCGTTTGCCGACTTGGAGACCGCCTGCAACGCGTCATAGACGACCTCCCCCTCCCAAAACGAGGGACGATCGACCATCTCGGCCGTCCACAGCGGACAGGCCGTCTCGTCCGTGTACTCCTCAAGCTCGGCGTAGAACTCGCGCCTGCGGGCATAGCGCACGACGGTGACCAGGATTTCGACCATCAACCCGATCGCGAGCACGACGCAGATCACCGCCGTGCCCACGCCCGCCGCGGCAAGGACGAACGCGATGAGCGCCGCGCCGAAGCCCGCGACGGCCCATTCCCACACCATGGACCTGAGGTACGCTCGCATGGCGATCTCCTACACCGAGTAACCGCGCCCGCGGTGCGTGCGCAGGTAGTCCGTCACGCCGATCTTCTTGAGCGCGGCGCGCAGGCGGTTGATGTTCACGGTGAGTGTGTTGTCGTCCACGAATGCGTCCGAATCCCACAGGTCGCGCATGATGGCCTCGCGGCTGACGATACCGCCCGCATGGTTGATGAGCAGGGTCAGGATGCGCAGCTCGTTCTTGGTGAGCTCGACGGAAGCGCCCTGCGCGCTCGCGACGGAGCGGGCAAGGTCGACCTCGACGCCATTGTGGGACAGGACGCTGCGGTCGGGAGCCGCCTGGGCGCGGCGCAGCAGCGCCTGGATGCGCGCCATGAGGACGCGCGCGCTGTAGGGCTTGGGGATGAAATCGTCCGCGCCCATGGTCATGCTCATGACCTCATCAATCTCGGTGGTACGCGAGGTGAGCACGATGATGGGAACCTCGGACTGCTGGCGGAGCTCGCGGCACACGAACTGCCCGTCCGTGCCCGGCAGCGTGAGGTCGAGCAGCACGAGATCGGGATTCGCCCGCAGGATGTCCTCGACAACGCGGTCGAACACGAGGCAGTAGGCAACCTCGAACCCCTGGCGCTCCAGCGCCTCGATGAGCTCGTTGCGAATCGCGGTGTCGTCCTCGACGACGTAGATGAGCGGCATGCTCCCCCCCTTCGATACGTACGGCGTCGCCCCTCACGAGAAGAGCTTCGCCGTGCCCTCCTGGAGCGCGCGCACGATACGCGCATCCTCGGATGCGTCGGAGAGGACCCCCTCCGCGGGAACCACGCCGTGCTCGTCGGAGATGAGCAGCAGGGCCCCCGCCAGGGACGCCGGGTCGGCACCGCGCTCAACGGCGTGCCCGCACGTCGCAGCGAGCTGCTCCACGAGCGTCATCGCACCGCACACATGCTCGTCGGGCGCGGCCGCGACCCTCAGCGCGCCGCCCTCGACCGCACAGAGCACTTCCGGCGCGACCCCCGTCTCGGCCTGCTCGGCGCGAGCCGCGCAGGCCCGCTCCCCGAGCGCGGACGCGGAGACGTCCGCGAGGGGGGCATAGGAGCCCACCGTCATCGCAGCGTTGCCGTTCACGTCGATGACCAGCATGAGGACGCCGCTGGGATCGTCGTAGGAACCCTCGGCGAGCGACCATTCGACGTGCTGCTTCACCCAGGAGAGCATGTTGTGCGTGAGCGGGCTGCCCTGGACGACGCGCTCGGAGAGCGCTCGGATATGACGGTTGAGCAAGGGGACCTGCCGGTCGTGCATGCGCCAGCGGCACACGAGCGCCGGGCGGTCGAGCTGAAAGCGCTCGGCCGCCTCTTGCTGCGCGCAGAACTCCTCGTATGCGCGCTGCTCTTCGGCGTCATCGAACAGCGACGCCAGTCCGGCATCCACCATGGCATTCCTTCCGACGTGAGGTGTCCGGACGGGCGCGACGGGCGCCCGTCCGGACTGCAGAGATGCATCCGTTATACCCATTCGCCCCGTGGGGCGGAAGCGCGATCTGCCTCCGCGGCCGACGCGAAGGGGGCATGCGCGCCCCGATGGCAGCGCATGCCCCCTCGTGGAACAAGACGGCCGAACGGGCGGCCGCCCCGCGAGCCCGCCGAGCGACCCGACTGGATGATGGCGGTCGGCGGACAGCGCGCGGATCCAATGGCGACCGCTGAGCGACCCCGTTGCCCCCGAGGCTTTCCCAGGTGCCCGAGGTTGCCGTGGAAGAGGGCGTGCGCGCACCTTGAGGGTGGCGATGGCAACCGCCCGAACAGCCCGTTACCCCAAAGGCTTTCCCGGGTGCCGCAGGTTGCCGTGAAAACGGCGGGGCGCACGCCTAGCGTGCGGCGCCCCATGGCCCGAACAGCCCGTTATCCCCAAAGGCTTCCCCAGGTGCCGCAGATCGCCTTGAAAGAGGGGGAGGACGCCTTAAGGGCGCCGATCGACGATTGAAAGGCGAGGTGCGGCACCTGGGGAAGCCGAACTAGTGGCGGAAGTGGCGGGTGCCAGTGAACACCATCGCGATGCCGTGCTCGTTGCAGGCGTCGATGGACTCCTCGTCGCGCACCGAGCCGCCGGGCTGGATGATGGCGGTCACGCCATGGGCCGCCAGCGTGTCCACGTTATCGCGGAACGGGAAGAAGGCGTCGGAGGCGCAAGCGTAGCCGCCGGCCTCCTGACCCAGGCGCTCGCACACCTCGTCGGCGCGCTGGCAGGCCAGCAGGGCGGAATCGACGCGGTTCGGCTGCCCGGGGCCCATGCCGATGCCCATCTCGTTCTTGGCGATGAGGATGGCGTTGGACTTGACGGTCTTGCAGACCTTCCAGGCGAACATGAGGTCGCGCATCTCGGTGTCCGTAGGCTTGCGCTCCGTGGGGAACGTGAAGGTCGCGGGATCCTCGTCCACCGTGTCGACGCGCTGGACAAGCATGCCGCCGTCCACGGTGCGCATCTCGAGCTTGGCGTGGCCGGAAGCCGCACCGGTCGCGAGAACGCGCAGGTTGGGGCGCTTGGCCAGGCGCTCGAGAGCCTCAGGCGCGAAGCTCGGGGCGATCAGCACCTCGACGAAGAGCTTGTCGCGGTCGGCGAAATGCTCGACGAGGGACAGCGGGACCTCGCGGTTGACGGCGACGATGCCGCCGAAGGCGCTCTTGGGGTCGCAGGCGAAGGCGCGGTCATAGGCCACGGTCACGTCGCCCGCCACGGCGGAGCCGCAGGGGTTCTGGTGCTTGAGGATGATCACGCCGGGCTCGTCGAACTCGCGCACGGCGTTCCACGCCGCCTCGGCGTCGAGGAAGTTGTTGTAGGAAAGGGGCTTGCCCTGCAGCTGCTCGGCGCCCACGAGCGGAGCGGCGGAGGAGAACAGCGGGGCGTTGGCGGCATCGAAGCGATACACCGCGGCGGCCTGCTGCGGATTCTCTCCATAGCGCAGGTCCTGCACCTTCTCGAGCTTCATGCCCATGGTGGCGGGGGCGGCGAACTCGCCGTCGGCGGTGAGCGCCGCGTCCGCGGAGCCGGAGGCCTGCGCGGCGAGCCAGGTGGAGATGGCGCCGTCGTAGGCGGCGGTGGTGGTGTAGACCTTCACCTGCAGACGACGACGGGTCTCGAGCGTGGTGGCGCCGTCATGCTCGGCCATCTCGGCAAGGATCACCTCGTAATCGGACGGGTCGGAGACCACGGTCACGGAGTCGGCGTTCTTGGCGGCGGAACGGAGCATGGAGGGACCGCCGATGTCGATATGCTCGATGGCGTCCGCGAAGGTGACGTCGGGCTTGGCGACGGTCTTCTCGAACTCATACAGGTTCACGACGACCATGTCGATCATGCCGATGCCGTGCTCGGCGGCCTCGGCCATGTGCCTCTCGGAGTCGCGGCGGGCCAGCAGGCCGCCGTGAACCTTGGGGTGCAGGGTCTTGACGCGACCGTCCATCATCTCGGGGAACCCGGTGTACTCCTCGATGGGGACAACGGTGACGCCGCCCTCCTCGAGGGCACGGGCCGTTCCGCCGGTGGAGATGATCTCCACGCCATAGGTGTCCTGCAGCGAACGTGCGAACTCGACCACACCGGTCTTGTCCGTCACCGAGATCAGCGCTCGCGCGATCTTCGCCTCGTTTGCCATGCCGCCTCCCTTTTCCATACGTGCGCGCCGGCACGACGCCCGCGCGCGTAGCATCGCTCTTGTAAATGTAGCGCATGCAGACGCGGCCGCACGCGGCCCGTCACCCTAATTTGTAGAAAATGCCGAGAGTCGGTGATGCTTTGGCGTAGATACCGCGCGGGATTCATGGTGACACGAAGGCGTCATATATCGAATGGCCTCGGGTGGTAGAAGTGAGGTAGAGCAGAGACAGGAGCGCGAAAGGAGGCGCACGTGGTATCGAGGGTCCTGTACCGCCCGTTCGAAGACGGCGATTTCGACTCGGTCGCCCAGATTCTCAAGCAGGCCTGGCACCAGGACACTGCCGACGATGCGTACAACGACCTCGAGGCCGCAAGCGACCTTGCCTATTCCCTCTCCATCTCAACGTTCTCGCAGGTCGCGCTCATCGACGGGGTGCCCAGCGGCATCATTCTCGCTCGATCCGACAACGACACGGCGCCCGACGCCGAGCGTTGGTCCCAGATGGAGCAGGACATCATCGGCCGCATGCGCACGGTCAACGAGCGTGCCTGCGAGAACCGTCTCAGCTTCATCAAGTCCGAGGTGCGCGTGAACAACCGCCTGCTCGAGCAGAGCGGATTCACGAGCGGCAACGAGGTCACGCTGCTCGCGGTCGCCGCGAGCGCGCGGGGCCTCGGCATCGGCGGCGTCCTGTTCGATGCTGCGGCATCGTACCTCGCCTCCACGGGCGCCACCCACCTGCACCTCTACACCGACTCGGACTGCACGTGGAAGTTCTACGAGCGCCGCGGCCTCAAACGGGCGGCGACGCACCGCGCATCCCACCGCGAGCGCAAGCTGCTCGCGCGCGAGATGTATCTGTACGGCCTCGATCTTTCCGCCTGACATGCGGGGCCCGGCGTCATGAGGGCAGCTTGACGCCGCAAGCCGCGTCTGTCGGGATTCGAACAGGTATATGTATGGGCGCTTCGGCACGCATACGAGATGTGCTCCGCCATCCACCCCACGGAGAACATCGACGAAGGGGACCCCGCCTGAACGCGGGGTCCCCTTCGTCGTACCTCGCCCTGCCCCGGCGGACAAAGGAGGCGCAAAGGCCCGGCGCGCGCCACGGCAGTGCAGCCGCAGGCATGCGTCGGGGCCGTGAGCGGGACCGGCTAGAACGTACCGCCGCCCGAGCTATCGGAGCTCGATGCAAGCTGGGCGACCGACTCGCGGTACGCGCCCCCCGTCGCCCCCGTCGGCGATCCCAGGCGGCCATGCGGGTAGCACCACCAGTACACCGGATAGCGGTACCCCATGTCCTCGGTGCCGCGCAGGTCCCGCGGAACGGCGTCGGCCAGACGGCGCAGCACCTCGTCGGACACGCCGAAGGCCACGGCGAGCACGAGCAGCTTGTTCCACAGGATGAGATCGGACGGCGCCGCCTCATCGAGGTTCGTGAAGTCCTCGAGCCAGCGCTTGAGACCATCGCAGCGGCTCTTTAACTCGATCGCCTCGAGGGGGTAGCACTTCGTGGTGCCCACGACCAGCGCGACGGCGACGCACATCGCCAGTGACGCGATCAGAACCAGAACGCTTGCGAAATCGAGGAAGAAGGCCAGGAAGACCGAGATGACGCCGGAGACGACCGCAGCGGCGAACATGCCGGCCGTGTACGCCGTGGGCACCGTGCTCGAAAGGCTGCGCTCCTCGAGCGCCGCCATGACGGACGCCCTGAACTCCTCGAGCGGGCCCTCATCGTCCTCGTCGCCGACGGCGTCCGGCAACGAATCGATAGGCACCGCGTCGCCGTCGTGCGCCCGCTCGCCGAAGTACAGCGCGAGCGCATCCCGGTCGATCGGATCGGTCGCGCGGGCCCGATCCAGCAGCGTGAGCATGTAGACCTCGACATCTTTCGTGCCGAACAGCCGGCGCTTCTCCTGCGTCTCGGGCCTTAGGGACACCACCCCGTCGTCGGTGAGCTTCATGAGCGTCGCGATGAAGGCGCGGTCCTCCACCGAACCGCCCGACATGAATGCCGAGAGCACGGCAGGATGGTCGGCCGAGGGAACGTCGCGGAAATAGGTCTCGCGGAACACGGGGTCGGGGTTGCGATACTTCGCGAACTTGCCCCAGAGGGCTATCGCGAGCAGGGCCGCCGGGATCGCCAGCTGCGCGACGGAGGCGATGAGGACCAAGGTCCGCGCCCGCTCGCGACGGGCGTTCGCCTCATCTGCCCACGCCTGCTCCTCGGACAGGATCGTATCGAGGCGCGCATCCGCCGAGGCGGCGAGGCCCGGCACCCAAGAGGCCGGGAACGCGATGCGGGCCTCGGCGAACTCGCCGGACGCCACCTCCGGGACCTCGAAGGTCACGATGGGGTTCGATGCGTCGTCCGCGTTCAGGGACACCGTGCCGTCGAGCGGGCCATGGGCCCACGCACGTAAGCTCTCCCCCACCGCGGGCGCGTCCGAGGAGGCTGCACCCTGGAAGGAGACGGTGAGGTGCACGTCGCGGGACGCCTCCGCCCATTCCGGGCCCACGAACTTCCAGTAGAGCTCGGCCGTGTCCGACCATGCCATCACGGCCCCGGTCATCACGTACTCCACCCCGATCTCGACGGTGTCGCTGTCGTAGCTGGGCGCGAACACCTTGATGCGGTCACCGGAAGCCGTCGACTCGACCGTGTAGACGCCGTCGTCGCCGCTGGAGGCGTAGTCGACGGGGCGAAACGCCTGGGGCTCCGCGTCGCCGCGCGCGACGGAGACCCCCGCGACCGACAGGCTCGTCTGGCTTCCCTGCTGGTTCTCGCCAGCCGGTATTTCGAGGAAGACACCGTTGACGTCGTCATCGAACTCAAAGGTGCGCCGCTCGGTCACGCGGATGCTGCCGTCCGGACGCACCGCGGCGGCGATATCGACCCGCGGCATCTCGTAGCCGTCGGCGTACGCGCGCGCCGGAACCGATGCGAGCAGCAGGGCCAGCATCGTGACGAATGCGAGCACGGCGCCGCGGAGACGCCCGCGGCGCGCAGCCGTCGCATCGAGGGAGATTGTTTGAGCCGTATGCATACCGCGCCTTTCGAACGGATTCAGATGTGCACATTGTACCTGCAACGCAGCGCGCTCCGTCCGAGCCCGGCGGGCGGCTCGACGCCCGGGCGACCCGCCTCCGGCCGCCCCGCCATCGTCGACCGGTGGCCCGGATCCCCGGCTGCCCACGATCACTCGTCGAGCGCGGCGCCCGCGGGGCGCGATCGCCGAGGAGCGTGAACATCCCCTGTTCCCCTTTTGCGCGACCCCCTGAATCGGCGCGAGGCGCACGTATACTGTAACCATAGCCCGACAGAGGGGCCATGCTTTACGAGAGGAGCGCATATGGCCATCAACCAGCAGGTCGCAGAGGCGCTAGAAGAGCAGATCAACAAAGAGTTCTACTCCGCATACCTCTATCTCACGTTCGCCGACTACTACGAGGAGCGCGGTCTCAAGGGCTTCGCCAACTGGTATGAGATCCAAGCCAAGGAGGAGATGGACCACGGCATGGCCATCCGCCGCTATCTGCTCGACAACGACTACAAGCCCGTCATGAAGGCCATCGACCAGCCGCACGTCGAGTTCTCAAGCGACCTCGAGCCGCTCGAGGCGGGGCTGGCGCACGAGGAATACGTGACGAGCCTGATTCACCACTGCTACGAGGTCGCCCACAGCGTTCACGATATCCGCGCCATGCAGATGCTTGACTACTTCGTCAAAGAGCAGGGCGAGGAGGAGGCGAACGCCCGCGACATGATCTCCAACATGAAGCTGTTCGGGTGCGACCCCAAGGGTCTGTACGACCTCGACCGCGAATACCGCGGCCGCGTGTACACGCAGATGACCGCGCTGCCGCTCTAAGCACGCGCCAAAGAGCACCTGAAGCCCTCGCGCTTACGCCCCGCCTCGGCATCCCCTGAATGCCGAGGCGGGGCACCTTCATGCGCCGGAGCGCGCATCCCCAGTCCTTCCGCGACTTCCAGCGGGGCAGAACCGAGCTCCGCAATCGGGCAAAAGGGTGTTTGTATTTTACATTTTTACTTAACCCCCTGCTTTTTTGGACAAATATGCCAGATAATGACGATTACAGAGGGTCTTTATTTTGTGGTGCGTTGAGTCTCCGACTCGAATCGACGAACTCTACCCGCTATCGGCGCGATATAACGTACAAACGATGCCGTACTTCGCTTCCTAGGAGCGAGACGGGCAGAAGGGCGAGCAGACCGTCGTCATTATCTGGCAGATTTGTCCAGATTATCAGGGGGTTAACAGAAATTCGCATTTCACTGACCCCTCTACGGTTGGACCGGCAAGAAAACGGGCCTCCGCACGCGTCTCGATGCGCGCGGAGGCCCTGCTCACGCGAACGGATCGCGTGCCAACGATTCACCCGGAGATCACGCTTCGAACGAGAGCACCGTAACCATTCCGCGGCCGTCGGCATAGGAATGCCCGAAAGCGTAATGGGGAATCGACAGCTCGATGCCCTCTTCGGTGAGGATATAGCCGCCACCCTCGATGATGTCGGAGAGCTCGGAGCGCAGCTCCTCGTCCGTCGGCGCGGAGACGGGAGACGGCATGGACTGCTCGCGCTCGATAACCGCGTCGTACGCCAGCTCGAACAGCTCGTCTTCAGACGCACCGGCGATATCCCACGCATCGAGCTCGTCGCCCGTCGCGACATCGTAGATCTCGCCCGTATACGACACCATGTCATGAGCTCCCCAACCCGTGACGGCCTGCTGGGTCGATACGCCCAAAACGCCGTCAAGCGCATACGTGCACGCCTGGTCGTACGAGATGGTCATCTCGGCGTCACCGGAATCCGGCGTCCAGGATTCAGTCGCGTCCCGCAGGTCCTCCGCACGGCTCTTGAACTCCTCGGTCAGATCGGCCGCGGCGCTGTTAGCGTCGTCGGACTCGACCGAGAGATACGTCCAGATGCTATCGGCGCTGCCGTCCGGCGCCTCGAAGCCCGAGTAATACGTATCGTACGTGACGGGGACCTCCTTCGGCTCGGCGGTGAAGTCAACCGCCTCGCCCTGGGAAGCATCCTTCGACGCGCAGCGTTCCTCGAGCTCATCCAGCGTGTCGTTCGTGATGGCGATGATCTCTGCGGGGCACACGACCTCGACGTTTTCGGAATCGTATGCGCCCCCGTCGCTCGAAAGCGCCTCGGCCTCCTTCTCCGACTCGCCGGTCATCGACCACCAGAACGTGCGGTAGGGAGACTTCGGACCGCCTACGCCATCCATGCGGAACAGCGAGGAGAAGGTGCTCTGGTCCATCTCGCCTTCGAACGTCGGGGCGTCTCCGGCGTTTCCGGACAGATCGAACGAGACGGTGCAGAGCTCGCCGAACTCCCCGTCCTCATCGAGGCCGTAGACCTGGACCTCGTCGAACATGCCGCCGTTGCCCACGTAGTTCTCGAACACGAGGTAGCGCGCGCCGTCCTCGGCCTCGGCGATCGAGAGCTGGCGGTCGCTTAAGAGGTCATCGTCCTCTTTATTGACGAATTCGATCGGATCGCAGGAGCGCACGATCTCGGAAGACTCCTCGTCGTACTCCCACACCTCGAGCGCGTACGTCGCGCCCCCGTTCGAGCTCATCATGTCGGGCATGCCGTCGTCGACGATATAGGCGACGACCAGTCGCTCGAGGCCGTCGCCGAAGTCGATGAGCTCCGTGTAGGCCAGCCCGTCGGCGCGGACCTGCCATGCCGCCATCGGATTGCCCTCAAGCTCCTGATAGGAGAGCTCGGGGTCTCCATGCTCGTCGATGAGCCCTTCGAGCTTGGAGAGGAACAGGCGCGCAGCGGACGGCGTCTCTTCATCGGGTGCGGAGACACCCCCGCCATCAGACTCCGGCGTGATCTGGACCGTGTCGTCCGGCCCGTCGTCGGTCACCTCGATCGGCGGCAGCGGGCGCACGACGCCATCCTCGTCTTCGACCTCGAACCAGTACGTGCCGTCGGGAAGGTCCTCGCCCAGCAGGGAATCCATGGTGAACCCGGACGAACCGCTCACGGTGAACGTCGGCGCGTCGGCCAGGTCGATGGAGTCGTCGAAGGCGTCCGTCGCGAATGCGATGCTGACGGTGTAGCGGTCGAGCGGCTCGCCCTCGTCATCGGTCGGAACGATCAGCGCCACGCGCGAGACCGTCACGACCGCATCGGACCCGTAATGGATGTCCGACGGGCGCTTGCCCAGCATCCCGCGAACCAGGAACACGGCGATGACGGCAAGCACGACGACGCCGGCTGCGACAGCGATGGCGATCCCACGGCGCCGGGCGGGCGAAGGGGACGGGGCGGTCGAGGTGCCAGAGGCGGCATCGGGCTCCGGCGCCGGGGACGCAAACGGAAGCGGGGTGGTCTGGGCGCAGGGAAGGGGATCGGGCGCGGAAACCTCATCCGGAAACGACGCGGGACCGTCCACCGAGGGGGTCGCGGGGCATCCGCCTTCCACCGGGGCATCGGATGGGAAGGGATCGACCGCGGACTCCGCCGCGCCCTCGATCTCGGCGCGTTCCGAGCCGTCGGGCTCGAGTCGCGCCGCGCAGGCATCATCGCCCGCGGAGGCGTCGGGCGCGCCGTCAAAAGCGGGCTCGGGAACGAGCGGGGCGACGGGATGGCCGCACGCCTCGCAGAACCGCGCGCCTTCCGGCAACTTCGCGCCGCATTCCTCGCAGAACATCTCGATTTCGTCCTTTCTGTCGAACCATGCGCCCCGCGGGGGCGGCGGCCCGCCGGCACGGGGCAAAAGGCCCGGCAGCGCTCTCTCGCAGCCGGGCCGTCTCATCAGGATACGGTTAGAGCGTCTTGCTCGCCTGATAATACGCGTTCTGCTGGTACTCAGGCCAGGAAGCGGGCTGGAAGTCCTGCATCCAATACCCGAGCGCGCGCATGGAGACGAGCTCGGCGGCGACACCGCAGAAGAACAGCGCGAACAGCAGCGGCACCCACATCAGAAGCAGCGCGGGCAGCATGCCCAGGAACATGGAGATCCCGGCGAACGGGCCGTAATAGGAATACATGGAAGAATATCCCCAGCTCTGAGAGCCGATGCTTCCCACCATGCTCACAGCGAACACGAAAACCCACACGATGACCAGCAGGATGCCGATACCGATCACGACGAGCGACGGAACGATGATCGCCGTGAGCAACTTGCCCGTCTTTCCCTGGGAAGTAAGCATCTTCCAAGCGCGGGACACGTTGAGGCCGTCGCGCAGGCGCCCGCAGAGCGCCGAGACCATCTTCATGATCGCGAAGAGGGGCAGGCTGAGGAGGCTGAGCACCATGGCAATCAAGAGCCCGAGCCCCGAAAGCCTGATGGTGTCGAACAGGGCGCCGACCAGCAGGTTGACGAGGAACAGAGCGGCCCCGCAAATAAGGGCGGTGCCGTAGGCGTACAGACCCGAGTCGAGCACGCCGGGACGGATGAGCTTGGGATCCATCGGGTTGGAGCGGCCAAGCGCCACCTCGCGACCCCAGGAGATGGCGTAGCCACTGGTCACAAGCCCGCCGACGCCGGGAACGAGTTGGAAGAGCGCCATCTTGGCCACGATCTTCCACTTGCCCTGCGATGCCTTCCAATCGCTCCACGCGCGGGACAGCGGCGTCGGCTGGGACGCGACCATGATGGGAGCAGGCGCAGGCTGCGGGCCAGGCGCGGACTGGGGAGCGGGATTCGCCTCAGGCTGCGAAGCGGAGGCGGCGGGAGCAGCCGGGGCGGCGGGCTGAGGCTCGGGAGTGGGCCCGGAAGCCGGTTCGGGAGCAGGAGCCGGTTCGGGCTTCGGTGCGGGAGCGGGAACCGGGTCGGCAACGGGCTCGGGCTTCGGTGCGGGAGCGGGATGCTGCTCCGGCTCGGAAATAGGAGCCGGGGCAGGAGCCGGTTCGGGCGCAGGGGCCGGAGCCGGCGCGGGCTCGGGAGCAGGTGCCGGCGCAGGTGTCGTCTCGGGCTGACGGCCCCCGCAGTACGGACAGAACTTCGCGGTGTCGCTGATCTGCTTGCCGCAGGCGATGCAGTAAGCCATGGTCTCCCCTTCCTCTTTGACGCCAAGGCGTCACGGGAACATAATTCCAACACAATCAGCATACCTATATGGCGCGCACACCGGGCGCGCCATATCAAAAAAAACCCAAACGGTTACGCGGCCTTGATTTCCAGCTCGAGCGAACCGTTTCCAAGACCTCGCAAGCTGTGTGGCGATGGGTCCGGAAGGCGCCCCGAAGCATGAAGCCCCGAGACCCCGGACGCCCGGCGCCCGCCGGGCATACATCGACGGCCAGGTCGCGACGACGCGTTCCGGCGCCCTGAGCCGCCGCAGCCGGGGATGCTGCTGCACGCGTATACTCGACACCATGATGAACGACCTCATGCACAGCACCACCGCCGCCAAGTCGGCCGATCGGCCCGCCACGCCTGCGGGCGCCTCGCGGCCCGTCGTCGGCCGCTTCGCCCCCAGCCCTTCAGGCCGGATGCACCTCGGCAACGCCTTCTCATCCCTCGTGTCCTGGCTTTCCGCGCGAAGCCAGCAGGGCAGCATCGTCATGCGCATCGAGGACCTCGACCCGCGCACCCAAAGCGGACCCTGGACCCAGCTCGTCCTCGACGACCTCGCCTGGCTGGGCCTCTACTGGGACGAAGGGCCTTTCTACCAGCGCGAACGCACCGACCTCTACCGCACGGCGCTCGAGACGCTGCAACGCGAGGCCGAGGTCTACCCCTGCTTCTGCACCCGCGCCGAGCTGCACGCCGCCAGCGCCCCGCACGCAAGTGACGGAACCCCGCTCTATGCAGGGACCTGCCGCGACCTTCCCGCCGACGAGGTCCGGGCACGCTCGCTCGCGCGCCCGCCCGCGCTGCGCCTGCGCGTGCCGGGCGCCACGGAGGCGCGGGGCTCCTATTCGTTTGTCGATGAGGGATTCGGCCCCGTCCGCGAGACGCTCGCGGAGGAGTGCGGGGACTTCCTCGTCCGACGGAGCGACGGGGTCTACGCCTACCAGCTCGCCGTCGTGGTCGATGACGGCGACATGGGTGTCACCGAGGTCGTGCGCGGATGCGACCTGCTCGGGTCCACCGCGCGCCAGATGTACCTCCAGGACCTGCTCGGCTACGAGCATCCGCGCTACGGGCACGTACCCCTCATAGTCGCCGAAGACGGCAGGCGCCTGTCCAAACGCGATCGCGACCTTGACATGGGGGAGCTCCGCGCGCGCTTCGGCACGCCCGAGAGGCTTCTGGGCTGGCTCGCGCACGCCTGCGGGCTCGCGCCCGACGACGCGCCGCGCAGCGCCGAGCAGCTCGCCGATATCTTCGACTGGTCCCTCGTCCGCGGGCGGACAGCGATCTGCCCGCCCGCCCCGCCCCGCTAGGGACGGCGTACCCGCAGCGGGCGCGCCGCGCGTTTCTCCAAAAACCGGGAACGTCCGCGCCGCCGCCTGGCGTGCCCTCAGGCCGAGGCGACGGCCGGCGGGCACGCGGAAACCGGAAGCCCGCTACTCCACCGTCACGCTCTTTGCAAGGTTGCGCGGCTGGTCCACGTCGCAACCGCGCATGATCGCGACCTCGCGCGCGAGCAGCTGCAGCGGCACCGAAGCCGTGATGGCGGAGAAGGCGTCGCGCACGCGCGGCACGTAGATGACGTAGTCGGCGATTTGCTTGATGTCCTCGTCGCCCTCGGTCGCGAGCGCGATGATCTTCGCGCCGCGCGCCTCGCATTCCTTGAGGTTCGACACGACCTTGTCGTAGGTGGGGCTCTTCGTGGCCACGGCGATGACCGGGAAGCCCGGGTCGATCAGCGCGATGGGGCCGTGCTTCATCTCGCCCGCCGCGTACGCCTCGGCGTGCAGGTAGCTGACCTCTTTGAGCTTGAGCGCACCCTCGTACGAGATGGCCGCGCCCATGCCGCGGCCCACGAACAGCGCAGACTGCGCCGGCACGCAGGCCTCCGCCGCCTCGCGCACCGCATCGGCCTGCGTATCCAGGATCCACTGGATCTGCTCGGCCGTGTCGCCCAGCTCGTGGAACAGCATACGTGCCTGGCGCACCGTGATCTTGCCCTTTACCTGCGCGAGCAACAGGGCAAGCAGCGTCAGGCTCACGATCTGGCCGATGAAGCTCTTGGTGGACGCCACCGCGATCTCCTTGTTCGCCTTCGTGTAGATGACGCCGTCGCTCTCGCGCGCCACCGGGCTGCCCACGACGTTGGTGATTCCGAACACCTTGGCGCCCTTGATGCGCGCATCGCGGATCGCGGCGAGCGTATCGGCCGTCTCGCCGGACTGCGACACGGCGACCACCAGGGTGGACGGGGTGATGATCGGGTTGCGGTAGCGGAACTCGCTCGCCGCCTCGACCTCGCACGGAATGCGCGCCCAACCCTCGATGAGGTTCTTGGCGACGAGGCCGGCGTGATAGCTCGTGCCGCATGCGATCACGTAGACGCGGTCGATGAGGTTGAGCTCCTCGAACGAAAGCCCGAGCTCGTCGATATCGAGCTCGCCCGTGGCGCTCATGCGGCCCACGAGCGTATCGCGCACGACGCGGGGCTGCTCGCAGATCTCCTTGAGCATGAAGTCGGGATAGCCGCCCTTCTCCGCCATGTCCACGTCCCAGTCGACGTGCGTCACCGTGGGCTCGATGGCGCGGCCCTGCTCGTCGGTATACGTGATGCCCTCCGGGGCGAGGCGGGCGAACTGGCCATCCTCGAGCACGACCACGTCGCGCGTCGCATCGATAAGCGCGATGACGTCGGAGGCGACGTAGCTGCCCCGCTCCCCGCGCCCGATGACGATGGGGCTGTCCTTGCGAGCGACCGCGATCACGCCGGGCTCGTCCGCGCAGACCGCCGCGACGCCGTAGGCGCCCACGATGTGCGTGCAGGCCTCGCGCAGGGCGTCGACGATGTCGCGCTCACCCTCCGCGGCGGCATATGCCTCCTCGACGAGATGCGCGATGACCTCGGTGTCGGTATCGCTTCGGAACTGATGGCCGCGCCCCTCGAGTTCCTCGCGCAGCTCGGCGAAGTTCTCGATGATGCCGTTGTGCACGACGGCGATCCTGCCGTCGCAGCTCACGTGCGGGTGCGCGTTCGCCACGCTCGGCTGCCCGTGCGTCGCCCAACGCGTATGACCGATACCGCAGGTCGCGGCGTCATCGCGACCCGCGAGCTCGCTCTTGAGGCCATCGACCTTGCCCACGCGGCGCACCACGTCGAGGCGTGCCGCACCCGTGCCGGCGTCGCGGTTCTCCAACGCCACGCCGGCCGAATCGTACCCGCGGTACTCGAGGCGCTTGAGCCCCGTGAGCAGGATGTCCTTGGCCGTATCAGATCCGGTGTATCCGACGATTCCGCACATATGCGCTACCCTTTCGATCTGCGCGCGAAGACGCGTCCGCGCAGCGTCCGTCATGCCTGCGGCAGCGTCAGCGGCCGCCGCGCGCCCCGCGCCCGGACCGGACGACGAGGCATCGGCTGCCTATTGTAACGAGGGAACGGGGCACACCGCCCCGTCTGGTATCTCTTTTTTGATACCACATCGAGCGTTAACGAAAACGCCATCGCGAAACCACAGGACATGAATGCCCGCCGGCCCCATCCCCTTCAAAAGTTGAAGCGCTTTAACGATGGCCTTGAGACAGGTACAATCGAGGCGGACAACGCATGGCGGCGATGCCGCACGGTACAGGAGGTTCCATGGGCAAGGTGACGATCGGGGACGTGGCTCGCGAAGCGGGCGTCGCGCTGGGCACGGTCTCAAACGCCCTCAACCACCCCGAAAAGGTGCGCCCGGAGACGCTCAAGCTGGTCAACGCCGCCATCGGCAAACTCGGATACGCACCGAACCAGAGCGCGCGCCTGCTCGCGGGCGGCAAGAACCCCACGATCGGCCTCGTCATCCCGCGGCTCGACCACGGCCTATCCCTGCAGGTCGCCCACGGCGCCGGCGTCGAGGCGGAACGGGCCGGATACGGCCTGGTGCTCGCATCGGCCGAGGGCGACATCGAGCGCGAGGCGTCGTACGCCCGGTACTTCGCCGGCACGCAGCTCTCCGGAATCCTGATCCAGCATGTCGCGCAGGGCGACGGCCCCCTGCCCGCCCAGCATGGCTCGACCCCCATCGCCTACGTCAACGTTCGCTCCGACGCACCGGGTCACTTCGTCGCCACCGACAACGCCGCGCAGGGGGCGCTCATCGCCGAGCACGCGGCACTGCGCGGGGCCCGTCGGGTCGCCGTCATCGGCGCACTTCAGACGCCCCAGATGCGCGAGAGGCTCGAAGGCCTGACGCGCACGATGGAGAAATACCCGGACATCGCGCTCGATGTGCTCGAGAAGGGCGACGGGTCCTCGGCCGGCGACGGCTATGGGCTCGCGCGGACGCTGGTCGACCGCAGCGCGTCCCGGCCCGATTTCATCGTGGGGCTCACCGACGTCCTGGCGGTGGGCGCCGTCGCAGGCGTGCAGGCCTGCGGCCTCGCGGTCCCCGGCGACATCGCCGTCTCGGGATGCGACGGAAACCCGCTCGCCTGGGGCGGCACGGTCCCGCTCACCAGCTGCGCCCCGACCGGATACGAGATGGGGCGACGCGGCGTGAAGCTCCTCATCGAGCAGATCGAGCTCGCGCGCGGCGACGCGGCCGCGCTCGCCCGGGAGCTCGCCGAGAACCATCAGGAGCTTGTCCGGCCCTTCATGCTGATGCGGGCGAGCACCCTCGGGGCGGACGCACCGGTCAGCGCGATGGATATATCCAGCCTCAACCTGGGCGCCTATCTATAACCGCCGCCGACGTCCCCCACGGCCGACCGGCAGGCCCGCGCCCCGCCTCTCGCCGTGGGGAAGACGGGGCGCGGCACATGGATCTGGAACGCGATCGGCGGGCACGCACGGGCAGCTCCCGCGACCAGAAGCCTACATCAGCGTCATCGTGAACGTTCGCTCGCAGGTCTCGCCGGGCTGCAGAATGATGACGTCGCGCTTGTGCTCGAACACGTCGTCCTCCGTCGTGAGCGTGGCATGGCCGGTCCAAGGCTCCAAAGCCACGAACGGGGCGTCCCCGAGCGCCGACCAGATGCCGATATGGTTGAATCCCGGGAAGCTCATCCGCACGCCGCGGCCGGTCTTGGTGCCCACCAAGGTGACGGTGCTGTCCGGCACACGGGAGAGCACCACTGCGTCGCGGTCGAACAGACCGTGCGTGAGCGGCAGCTCGTCGGCCTCGTCGAGCACGGTGTACGCATGCTCGTAGTCGAGCAGGCCGCCCTCGGCGATCACCGGCGCCTCGCAGGTCCACGGCCGGGTGAAGCGCACGACGCACTCCTCGAACGTCTCACCGGCCGCGTCGCCCGGGCCCGCCGGAGCCGGCACGTTGAAGGCCGGGTGTCCGCCCACCGCGAAGGGCATCGGGACGTCTCCGGCGTTGACCACCGTGAACGTCTGCGCGAGCGTGTCCTCCGCGACCACCGCATAGGTCATGCGCAGCACGAACGGATACGGATACGCCGCCAGGGTCTCGGCATCGCTCGAAAGCTCGAACGTCACCGAGGAGCCGTCGGGGGCGACCTCGGCGACGGCGTGCTCGCGGATGCGCGCCAGGCCGTGGCGCGGCATGCGGCAGGGCCCCTGCGCGCTCATCGCGGCGTCGCCGCGGAGCGACCCCACGATGGGGAACAGGATCGGCGCGTGCTTGCCCCACCAGGCGGGGTCGGCCTGCCAAAGGTACTCGCGCCCGTCCAGGGAGAGGCTGGTGAGCTGCGCTCCCATGCTGTCGATGCGCGCGCTGACGCGCCCGGCGGAAATGGTGGTCAAAGACATCTCGACTCCTTCCGAGAACATGCGTGCAAGGCGGATGCGCCCGCCCCGTCGCGGACCGAAGCGAGCCCAAGCGCCCGATTCGGTTTCCAGCTGATTCCATTATGCCCCTTCCCCCTGCGCGCGGCGCGCGATGGTACATTGGTGGGCACCGCCGCGCGAGCGCGCCGTTGCCGGATCCCGCGGCACCGGACGCGCAGAAGGATGAGGAGATCGCATGAAACGAATAGGCGCCGACGACATCGGCGAGGAGGGCGAGCTGTTCGCCACGCATATCGGCGGCGCGGCGACGATCGAGGGCGTGATGATGCGCGGCCGCCTCAGCTGGGCGGTCGCCGTGCGCCGCCCGGACGGCGACATATACGTCGAAGAGCACGACCTCGCCCCCGCGTGCGACCGACCCGCCTGGACGCGCCTGCCCATCGTGCGCGGCTGCGCCTCCTTCGTCGAATCGATGCTGCTCTCCTACCGGGCGCTCGATATCGCCTCGGCCCACGCATACGAGGACGAGGACTCCGAAGCGTCCGTGGAACGCGGCGAGGCCGCGTCGCAGGCAGGATTCTCGGGCGGTGAATTCGCCCTCTCGGTCGGCATAGGGCTCGTCGTGGGCGTCGGACTGTTCGTCGGGCTGCCCGTGCTCGCCGCGACCGCCGCGCTCGGCCCCATGACCGCCGAGAACAGCCTGGGATGGAACCTCATCGAAGCCGCGGTGCGCATCGCCCTGCTCATCGCCTACGTGGGCGGTGTCGGCCTCATCCCCGACATGGCGCGCCTGTACGGCTACCACGGCGCCGAGCACCAGGCGATCCACTGCTTCGAGCACGGTCTCCCGCTCACGCCCGAGAACGCCGCGCGCTTCTCCCGCCTCCACGTGCGCTGCGGCACCGCGTTCCTGGTGATGACCGTCGCCGTGGCGCTCATCGTCCACGCCGTCGTCCCCGTGGGAGCGGCCACCGACTCCCTCGGGCTCTCCGGCATCTGGCGCAACCTGTTCGTGCTCGCATCCCGCATCGCGATGGTCCCGCTCGTGGCGGGCGCATCCTACGAGGTGACGGTCAAGTGGGCCGGCGCGCACCCGGATAGCCCGCTGGTCAAGATCGCGCTCTGGCCCGGCATGCAGATGCAGCGCCTCACCACCCGCAAGGCAGAGGGCGGCATGCTCGAGTGCGCCATCGCCGCCCTGCAGCGCGTCGACGCACGCGAGCGGGCGGTCCTTGGCGACCGGAAGGATGAAGCCGACGCAGCCTAGAGCGGCTCGATCGTCGGGACGAGCTCGGAGGCCAGGAAGCTCTGGATAGCCTGGGCGCCGTCACGGCCGCCACCGTCGCTGCGGGCCTCGAGAACCTCGTCGTACGTGCAGGCGCCACCGGTCTGCAGGTCCACGATCTCGCGGGCCTCCTCCATCGTGAAGAAGTCGTCCGGATCCGACGAGCCCTCCAGGTTGTAGCCGGCGATCTTCCAGCCCCAGTTGGTCACGTAGACCGTCGCGTAATGCCCCTGGCCGACGGAGACCGACGGGCTCACGGTGAACGCGGAGACGTCACCCAAGCCGCCCGCGTCACCGCGCGCCACCTCGACGCGGCACACCTCGAGGCGCGGGCAGACGCGGGAGTACACCCGCACCACGCCGGCCTCGACCTGCACCGTCACGCGGCCCTCCCAGGAGGCGGGAAGGGTGAGGCGGTATCCGGCGGCCTCCACGCCCCGCGCAGCCTGCTCCTGCTCGGCGTCGTGCTCCTGCACGGCAGCGTCGCGGCGCGCGAGGGCGGCGTCTTTCAGGCCGGCGGCGTCGACGCCCGCCGCGTCCTCGTCCTGAAGCGCGGCGTCGTAGGCATCCGAGACCACGTCGTCGGTCACGTCGAGCGCATCGATGGCCGTGAGGCTGAAGCCGCCCTGACTCGTCGCGTCGATGAGTTCCGTCGCGTCGTCCGAGGTGAAGGAGAGCTCGATGGTCTCACCCGAAACCTCGTAGACGGTGCCGTCCGCCGCGATCGGGGAAGCCTCGACCGAAAGCTCGTACGACCCCTGGGCGAGCTCGATGCCCTCTCCGCCGCTGTCGACGAACTGCAGCTCGTCGACGGTCTCGCCGGATTTCCCGGTGCCCGTGACGCGCACCGGGAGGCGCGATGCCCCCTTCTCGGTGTCCCAGCCGGGCGCGGACGCCCCGATCAGCACCGGGTGCAGCGCCGTCGCGATACGCTCCGCCTCGGCCTCGGCGGCTTCCCGCGCACGATGCTGGGACTCGAAATACCACCACGTGCCGCCGCCGGCGAGCGCGACCGCCGCGACGACGCCGAGCGCGATGGCGACCGTGCGCCCGCGACGGGCGGGGCCGGATTTCGTCGGGGCGGCCGAGGCGGACTCAGCGGGCGAAACCGGAACGGCGCGGGTCGCGTCGAGAGCGGGATCGGAATGGGAACTCGCCGGGTCCGGGCTCGAGGAGTCCGAAACCTCGAATCCCACGAGCGCCTCCTCCGGATACGCCGGCTCCACATATGCGAAGGGGTCGGGCTGGGACGCACCTGCCCCGCCTTGGGCGGGCGACGGGGGCGTCGTCGCCCCGTGCTCCGCATCAGGCCCGACGGATCCCTCCGCCACGGCGCCAACATCCGCCCGGGCCCCGCACGACGAGCAGAATTGGCTATCCGGCTCGAGCTCGGCACCGCACTCCGAGCAGTACCTCGGCACGGGCGCGCTCGGGATGCGCGCGCCGCACGCGGGACAGAACGCAGCGCCCTCGGGCACCTCGGCATGGCATGCATGACAGAACATGGGGCCTCCCCTCCCACGCGGCGCACACGCGGCCGCACGCAGCATCGTTCGCTCCATTATCCCTCAGCTTCGCACAGAGGGACCGAGCCTTTTGCCGCGCCGCGGATGGGCCCTCAGAAAGGGGACAGGCACCGAATTGAGGCGGGGCTGCAGCTCGCGCGCGAGCGCCGGGTGGCGCCAAATTGGCAACGAGTCGCAGCCCCGTGCGCAGTCGTTGGCGGCCTGGGGTCGGAAGCCCCGGTCTCCAAGATTCCTGCCGCACGTCCGATTCCGAATGTTCTCCGACTTGTGCTGCCGTCGGCCTCCTGCGGGGCGGCAGCGCTTGCAGAGCCAACGGCGCCGCCGGATCGGCCGCGGCCCCGCTTCTCGTACACGACGCTCGTCCCCCTCTCAAATAAGTGCCTGTCCCCAAATTGAGAGTCTCGAATTGAGAGGCCCGCGCCTCAAATTGGTGCCTGTCCCTAAATTGAGGTGGGGTCGCTGCGCTGAGGTGCTGTACCCTCAAGGAGGTCTGAACGATGCGCGGGGAGGGAGACCCGATGTTTTGCGAACGCTGTGGCAGAGAGCTTGAGGACGGAGCCCGGTTCTGCGCCGCCTGCGGCGCGCCGACGGCATCCGGAGCCGGAGATCCGGAACCGATGATCCCCGAGGCGACCACCGCCGCCCAGGACGCCCCCGAGCCGGCGGAGAGCGCCGCCCCGGTCGACGAGACCCAGGCGATGCCGCAGCCCGCATGCGCGCCAGAGCCCGGTCCAAACGATGACGGCGCGAACGCAGGCCCCGCGGAGGCCGCCCCGGCCGCGGGCGATGCCCCCGAGTCCGCCAAGCGCGCGCCGAAGCCCGCCGTGATCGCCGGCGTCGCCATCGCCGCCGCGGCCCTCATCGGCGGCGGCATCTTCGCCGCCACGCAGCTGGCGCCCAAGCCCGAAGCGGCCAGCGTCGAGCAGAAGAAGGACGACAAGCAGGACGACAAGAAGGCGGACAAGAAAGCGGACGCAAAGGACGACGCGGAGAGCAGGGACGAAGACCCCGCCGCAGCGGAACCCACCCCCCAGGAGAACCCGCTCGTGACCGAGGCCCGAGCCGCCGGCCTTGCCGTCTACACGGGCACGCTCCGCATCTTCGAGACCGACGCCGAGCTGGCGGAGTACCAGGGGCGCACCGATCTTCTTCCCGACCTCGGCGCCGACTGCGGCCCGTACGCCATCCTCCTTCTGGACGACGCCCTCGAAACCACCATCACCAGCGGTGACGGACGCGATACGTTCACCGCTACCATCCACCTCATCGGTTTGGCGCAAGGCGATGAGGGTGTCGCCGCGTGGCGCCCGTTCGCCGGCGAGCGCATAAGCGTCACGTGCGACAGACTCTACGGGCAAAGCGACGTGAGCCTGCCGTGGGATGAACCGCGCACCCATGACGCCCGCGCGCTCGACGAGCGCTGGACCGGCGAGACGGGGCAATCCGGCAGCCAGGGCGACAGCTCGGCCAGCACCCCTGCCGGCGGAAGCTACATCCTTCCCGAATCCGCCACGCGCGTCTACAGCACCGGCGAGCTCTCCTCCCTTTCTAGCTGGGACCTCATGCTCGCACGCAACGAGATCTACGCCCGCCACGGCCGCGGCTTCAACGACGCCGACGTGCGCAGCTACTTCCAGAGCCAGCCCTGGTACACGCAGCGCTACACCGCCGAGGAGTTCGACGCGATCGCGAACAGCGTGCTGAGCTCCACCGAGCAGGCGAACATCGCCAACATCATCGAGGTCGAGAACTCCCGCTAACCGGTACGCTCCCAAGGGCGGGCCCCGGCCGCGGTTCAGCTTGCATCCCGCAGCCGGGGCCCGATCCCGCTTTCGCCAGGGCGCCCCGGGGACACCCATGCCCGCAGCCTCCGACGCCGGCTTCGAAGCGGCGCCGAGACCATGCGGGCCGCATCGAGAACCGCCCCCCAGCAAGGCGAACGCGCCGCTCAACCCCGCGCCACAGCCTCACGAAATTAATTTGCAACCTAATAATTTGGTACCTTGACTTTGATGTGCAGGGGTGTAGACTTCTTGCGTTCAAACGCAAGAAAGGAGTATATCGTGTGCGATGACGTCATCGTCGAGACCGTCGACACACCCGAGGAGGCACGTGCCCGGCACCTGCTCACCGACCTCGGGTTCTGCGGTCATTACCTGCACTTTCACAGCGGAGGCCGTTCGGGCAAGGCCCCCATTCTCTGCCTGCTCGCCAAAAACGGCGGCACCATGTCCCAGCAGGAGCTGGGGAGTCATTTTGAGCTCAAGCCCGGGTCGCTTTCCGAGGTGCTCGCGAAACTCGAGACCTGCGGGCTGATCGAGCGCACCCGCAATCCCGACGACCGGCGCCAGCTCTTCATCCACCTCACCGACACCGGTCGCACCGAGGCGGAGCGCGAGCAGCGCGTCCGCATCGATTTCCGCCGCCGCGCCTTCACCTGCCTGACGGACGAGGAGCAGCTGCAGCTCATCGAGATGCTCGACAAGGTACGCGTCCACTGGGAGGAGCTCAATGATTAAAACCCTTGCCGCATCCATCCGCGACTACCTCAAGCCCACCATCGCGACGCCGATCCTCGTCTTGTGCGAGGTCGCGTGCGAGATGACCATCCCGTTCGTTACAGCCAACCTCATCGACACCATCAAGGAGGGCGCGTCCGTCGCCCAGATCCTTCCGACCGCAGGCGTCCTCGTCGCGCTCGCCGTGGTGTCGCTGTTCTTCGGCGCCGCCGCGGGCATCACCTGCAGCCATGCGAGCTGCGGCTTCGCCAAGAACCTGCGGCACGACCTGTTCTACCGGATCCAGACCTTCTCGTTCGCCAACATCGACGCCTTCTCGAGCTCCTCGCTCGT
Organism: Collinsella phocaeensis; assembly: GCF_900119895.1. GTDB lineage: Bacteria > Actinomycetota > Coriobacteriia > Coriobacteriales > Coriobacteriaceae > Collinsella > Collinsella phocaeensis. Next base: position 267,370 of record NZ_FQLR01000003.1, read on the forward strand.
GACGCGCCTCACCACCGACATCACCAACGTGCAGCAAGCGTTCATGCTCATCATCCGCATCGCCGTGCGCGCGCCGCTCGTGCTCGTGTTCGCGTTCGTGATGGCCTACGCGATGGGCGGGTACATCTCCTTCGTCTACCTGGCGATGATCCCGCTGCTCGGCATCGGTCTCGGCCTCATCATCCACAAGGCGACGCCGATCTTCACCCGCGTCTTCCATAAGTACGATGCGCTCAACGAGTCCGTCGAGGAGAACGTCACCGGCATGCGCGTGGTGAAGAGCTACGTGCGCGAGGACTACGAGAAGCAGAAGTTTGCCACCGCCGCCCAGGACGTCTGCGCCGACTTCACCCGCGCCGAAAAGCTGCTCGCGTTCAACAACCCGATGATGAACTTCTGCGTCAACGGAGCGTTCGTCGTCATCATCTACCTGGGCTCCAAGCTCATCATCACCAGCCAGGCGACCGCGTTCGACGTGGGCCAGCTCTCGTCGACCTTCACCTATGGCTTCCAGATCCTCATGAGCCTCATGCAGCTCTCCATGATCTTCGTCATGGTCACCATGGCGGAGGAGAGCGCGCGCCGCATCTGCGAGGTCCTGCAGGCAGAGCCCACCATCGCCAACCCGGCGGAGCCGGTGCGCGAGGTGGCCGACGGCTCGATCGACTTCGACCACGTGAGCTTCAAGTACTCCGCACACGCCGAGCGCCAGGCCCTCGATGACATCGACCTGCACATCGCCAGCGGCGAGACCATCGGCATCATCGGCGGTACCGGCTCGGCAAAATCTACGCTGGTGAACCTCATCGCCCGCCTCTACGACGCGAGCGAGGGCACCGTGCGCGTGGGCGGCGTGGACGTCCGCGACTACGACCTCGACGCCCTGCGCCACCAGGTCGCCATGGTCCTGCAGAAAAACGTACTGTTCAGCGGCACCATCGCCGACAACCTGCGCTGGGGAGACGCCGACGCCACCGACGAGGAGATCCGTGAGGCCGCTCACCTCGCCTGCGCCGACGAGTTCGTCGACGGGTTCCCGAAGGGTTACGACACCTGGATCGAGCAGGGCGGCTCCAACGTCTCCGGCGGTCAGAAGCAGCGCCTGTGCATCGCGCGCGCCCTGCTGCGCCGGCCCAAGGTGCTGATCCTCGACGACTCCACGAGCGCTGTCGACACCAAGACCGATGCCAAGATCCGCGCCGGCCTCGCATCGTACCTACCCGATACGACCAAGCTCATCATCGCCCAGCGCGTCTCCAGCGTGCAGGATGCCGACCGCATCATCGTGATGGAGGGCGGGCGCATCGCGAGCATCGGCACCCACGAGGAACTGCTCGAGACGTCCGAGATCTACCGAGAGACCTTCACCTCGCAAAACAAGATGACCGAAGAGGCTGAGGCGGTCGAAGCCGCCGCGCGCGAGCTCGAGAGCGCCGACGCCGAAGACCCCGCCGTAGCAACCGCCGCGGATGGCTACGCCCTGAAGGGAGGCGAGGCACATGAGTAAGCCCGCTACCGCGCGCAAGGGGGCGCGCAGGTCCGGCACCCTGGTGCGCCTCATCAAGCTGCTGTTCTCGTTCTATCCCGTCCTGCTGCCGCTGGTCATGGCCGGCGTGCTGCTGTGCGGTCTCATCAACTCCATCGGCTCCGTCTTCCTGCAAAGCGCGCTGCAGGTCATCTCGACCTCATGGCAGACGGGCGACTGGTCGGCCGCCCAGCCCAAGATCCTGCAGATCGTGCTCACCCTCGGCACCATCTACATCATCGGCAACCTCTCCTCGCTGTTTTGGAACCGCTACATGGCGGTCGTCACCCAGGGCTCGCTTGAGAAGCTGCGCGAGAAGATGTTCAACCGCATGCAGGACCTGCCCATCCGCTACTTCGATACGAACCAGCGCGGCGACATCATGTCGCACTACACCAACGACATCGACACCCTGCGCCAGATGATCTCGCAGTCGCTTCCCAACCTGCTGCAGACCATCATCGTGCTGGGCACGGTGCTCTTCATCATGCTGTACTTCTCCGTCTGGATGTGCCTGGTGATCATCGCCGGCATCGTGTGCATGGTCTTCCTCACCAAGATGCTCGGCTCGAACTCCGCGCGCTTCTTCCTCGCGCAGCAGCGCGAGCTCGGCGTCGTCGAGGGCCATATCGAGGAGGTCATGAACGGCCAGAAGGTCGTGAAGGCGTTCTGCCACGAAGCGGCCGCGGAAGCCGATTTCGACGAGCGCAACGAGAGACTCTTCGAGGTTTCCCAGAAGGCGAACATGTACGCCAACATCCTCATGCCCGTCCTGATGAACCTCGGCAACCTCATCTACGTCGTGGTCGCGCTCGCCGGCGGCATCTTCCTGGCGCTGAACGTTCCCAACCTGTCCATCTCGGGCATGCCGCTCTCGATCGCCGTGGTGGTGCCGTTCCTCAACATGACCAAGCAGTTCTGCGGACAGATCGGCCAGGTCTCCCAGCAGATCAACGCCGTGGTGATGGGCCTCGCCGGCGCCGAGCGAATCTTCGATCTCCTCGACGAGGAACCCGAGGCCGACGAAGGCTACGTCACGCTGGTGAACGCCCGCGTGAACCCGAAGACCTGGGAGCTCGAGGAGACCGATGAGCGCACCGGCCTGTGGGCGTGGAAGCATCCGCATCGCGCCGACGGCACGGTGACCTACGAGCCGCTGCGCGGCGACGTGCGCATGGTGGACGTCGACTTCGGCTACACCCCCGACCATGAGGTGCTGCACGGCGTGTCCGTCTATGCGAAGCCCGGCCAGAAGGTTGCCTTCGTGGGTGCGACGGGCGCCGGCAAGACGACGATCACCAACCTCATCAACCGCTTCTACGACATCGCTGACGGCAAGATCCGCTACGACGGCATCAACGTGAACAAGATCCGCAAGTCCGATCTGCGCCGCTCGCTGGGCGTCGTGCTGCAGGATGTGAACCTGTTCACCGGCACCGTGATGGACAACATCCGCTACGGCAACCTCGACGCGACCGACGAGGAGTGCATCAAGGCCGCCAAGCTGGCCGGTGCGGATGATTTCATCAGCCGCTTGCCAGAAGGGTACGACACCATGCTCACCGGCAACGGCTCGCAGCTCAGCCAAGGTCAGCGCCAGCTGCTCTCCATCGCCCGCGCCGCCGTGGCCGACCCGCCGGCGATGATCCTAGACGAGGCGACCTCGAGCATCGATACCCGCACCGAAGCCATCGTGCAGCGCGGCATGGACGCCCTCATGCAGGGCCGCACCACGTTCGTGATCGCACACCGGCTCTCCACCGTGCGCAACTCCGACGTGATCATCTGCCTGGATCACGGACGCATCATCGAGCGCGGCACGCACGACGAGCTCATCGCCAAGAAGGGCTACTACTATCAGCTCTACACCGGCGCCTTCGAGCTGGAGTAAGTGCGAGGACAGGCCGGCGTCGGCTTTGCGTGCTACGCGGCTCATTTGCGCCAGAAGCCCCTCTGGGATGCGGTTTGAACTGCATCCCAGAGGGGCTTCTCGTTTCCCGAGCCGATCACCTGTTTTCCGGGCGGCCCGTACCGCGAGACGCCCTCGACTGCCGCGCATCTCGAATCGTCAAAGCATGCCGCGGACCGACTGACTGCATCGACGCCTCAGCTGCGCGGCACACGCCGGATCATGGTACGTGCAGGCCGCAATTCTCCGCGGTCGAAAGCGCACCACGGCCTCTCGACCCCCTGAAGGAGGGTCCGTAGTTTTTATTTTTAGGTAACCCCCTGTGTTTTTGGACAAATCTGCCAGATAATGACGATGGCCTGAGCGCGTTCGGCCTAATTAGTGGGTCTGTATTTTGCAATCAGCCCATTCTCGGCCCTTCAATGCAGTCGAATCCGGTTTTGTCGAGGGTGCTTTATATGTACCAACCCCCTACATTCGTCATTATCTGGCAGATTTGTCCAAAAACACAGGGGGTCATGTAAAATACTCTAATTACCGACCCCTATCAGGTCCTTTTCTTGATGCGCACCGCTTCCGTATGGCCAGACTCCATCTATTCAGTTGATTGATAAAACGTTTATGCAGCGCTCGGTCCCATTCGCAGAATCGGCGGGCCCGATTTCGGCTCGATGCGGTACAACGTAATCGAGTAAACCCGCTATCGAAAGGCGCTGCGCTGACGCCTTTCGGGAAGAGAGGTAATCATGGCCAATCGTATCGTTCTCAACACCATCTCCTACCATGGCGCCGGCGCCATCAAGGAGATCCCCGGCGAGCTCGCCCGCCGCGGCTACAAGAAGGTCTTCGTCTGCACCGACCCCGATCTGGTGAAGTTCGGCGTCGCCGCCAAGGTCACCGACCTGCTCGATGAGGCCGGCATCGCCTACGGCGTCTACTCCGACATCAAGCCCAACCCCACCATCCAGAACGTCACCGACGGCGTGGAGGCGTTTAAGGCCGCCGAGGCGGACTCCATCGTGACCATCGGCGGCGGCTCCGCCATGGACACCGCCAAGGCCATCGGCGTCATCATCACCAACCCCGAGTTCGCCGACGTGCGCAGCCTCGAGGGCGTCGCCCCCACCAAGAACCACGCCGTGTTCACCATCGCCGTGCCCACCACCGCCGGCACCGCGGCCGAGGTCACCATCAACTACGTCATCACCGACGTCGAGAAGGTCCGCAAGTTCGTCTGCGTCGACACCAACGACGCCCCCGAGGTCGCCGTCGTCGACCCCGAGATGATGGCCACCATGCCCGCCGGCCTCACTGCCAGCACCGGCATGGACGCCCTCACCCACGCCATCGAGGGCTACACCACCAAGGGCGCCTGGGAGATGTCCGACATGTTCCACCTCAAGGCCATCGAGCTCATCGCCAAGAACCTGCGCGACGCCGTGGCCGAGGCCAAGAGCGGCGTTTCCGGCTCCGGCCGTGAAGGCATGGCGCTCGCCCAGTACATCGCCGGCATGGGCTTCTCCAACGTCGGCCTGGGCGTCGACCACTCCATGGCGCACACCCTCTCAGCGCACTTCGACACCCCGCACGGCGTCGCCTGCGCCATGCTGCTGCCCATCGCGATGGAGTTCAACAAGCCCGTCGTGACCGAGCGCCTGGCCAAGGTCGCCGAGGCCATGGGCGTGGACACCACCGGCATGAGCACCGACGAGGCCGCCGACGCCGCCATCGCCGCCGTCAAGCAGCTCTCCGTCGACGTGAACATCCCCACCGTGTGCGAGGCCATCACCGAGGACGAGCTCGACACGCTCACCCGCGACGCCATGGCCGACGCCTGCTTCCCGGGCAACCCCCGCGAGGCGACCTACGACGACGTCATGGGCATGTTCCGCCAGATCATGAAGTAGTCCTGCAGCGATACCGGCCGCAGCGGAGCCCGGGGATGCGCACGCGTCCCCGGGCTCTTGCATGTATGCGACACGCGGTGAGCCCAAACCCGCGAGCCGCGCAGAAATCGCGCGCGGCAATCCCAGACACGCCGTCGCTTGCCGCCATGCAGGCTTAAGAGCAGCCATTACGGAAGGCCGCCTCTATGCAAAAGCGCGCGGGAGCCCGTGCCCCCGCGCGCTTTCTTGTGCACATTCCATCCGACGAGCGGCTACTCGCGGAAACCGTCCTCGAACGGAATCTTCTTGCCGCCGAGGCGCTTGCCCGCCACCGCCACCGCGGTGCCCACGGCGGACATGCCGGCGGAGACGACCATCGCGATGCTCGCGGCATCGGCAGTCGCCGGCAGGCGCTCGGGTTCGGTGCTCGATCCGGGAAGCTTCTCGGTGTTCGCATCACCCGACTTGGAGTCGCCGCCCTTGCCTTCCCTATCGTCCGAGGTCTTGTCGTCCCCGCCCTTCCGGTCGCCCGACCCGGTGTCGCCGCCCGTCGTCGTGTCGCCCTCATCCTTGGACTCGGATCCGCTCTGACCCGCATCGGAGGTGGGCTGGTTCTGCTGGGAGCTGGACGTCGAGCCATCTTGGCTACTATTCGAGTTGCCGCCGGTGGCGTCCGAAGAAGGCGGCAGGACGTTCTCGCCTGTCGCGCCGTTGCCCGTGTTCACCTTGTCGTCGGCGTCATCCGAGCCGCTCGAAGAGGAATCGCCCTGGCTCGCATCCCCGTTGGAAGGGGGAACGGGGGTCGGCGCGGTTTGGCCGCTGCTCGAGCCCTGGTCGGAACCGGACGCGTCCCCAGCACCGGAGTCGGGCTCCGCCTCGCTGCCGGAGCCTTCGCCGTCGGCCGCATGGTCCCCGTCGGGCGCGGCGGTCGTATCGTCGCCCGCGGAACCGGAGTCCCCGGCCCCGTCGTCCTCCGACGGGGCATCGGCGCTGCCGCCATCGGACTGGGCGTCATCATCGGCAGCCCCGCCGTTGCTCGGTGCATCGGGCACGACCACGTCGTCCGAAGGCGTGTCCGCGGGCGCGTCGCCGTCCGCGGAATCGCCCTGCTCGTCGGACTGGTCGCCTGGCTGGGTCTCCGGCTGGGTCGCGGCGTCGCCATCCTGCTCGGCCTCTGCGTCATGCTGGTCGAGATAGGCAAGGCACGTCGCGCGCTCGCGCTCGTAGCGGTTGCGGTAGCTCTGGGCATACGTCCCGCCGACGTTCTTCACCACGGCGTCGCACAGGGCGTTCACGACCTCGCGGTCGCTCATGTCCTCGGAAAGGTTCGCCAGGCGGAAGTACTTCTGGCAGCCGCCGGATCCGAACAGGTTGCACATGCCCCACGCGAGGCCCTTCACGCAGTCGGCGCGGCCCGAGATGTCGAGCCCGAAACTGTTGCGCAGGATGCGCTCGACGGGCAGATAGTACGCCTGGTAGCCGTAGTTGTCCTGCAACGCGGAGAACTCGGCGGGATCCTGGTCGTACGCCGCGTACCAGGCGCCCTGGGCGAGCTGGCCGATCTCGGTCAAGCGCTTGGCGGAACGATCGTAGATCTCTCCGGTCCTGAGCTCATCGGCACGCGCGATGACCGGGGCGAACATGGCGTACTTGGACGAATCGTAGTCATAGCATGCCTGCATGAAGTCGACCAGCGAGTACCGGCGGTCGAACTGGTAGAAGCCCATCGCGTTGTAGCCGTCGCCGTAGCTGAAGCCCAGGCGGTAGTTGGAACCGCTCTCGTTCTGGGCGAAGTACTTCATCTCGGAGGAAAGCGCGGTGGGCGCGATGCGCGTAGAGGAGCGGCTGGAGAGCAGGGAGTTGAGCGAGAGCATCATGATGGAGCCGGTGTCCGCCGGCGCGCTCTCGTAGTTATCCGCGCGGTCCCAACCGGAAGGCGCGGGAAGCTCCGCGGCTGCCGTCGTATCGCCCATGTCGCCCGTGTCATCAGATGGCGAGCCCTCGCCCGTCCCCTCGCCGGAAGCGGAGGCGGCCGATGCGTCCTGAACGGCTTCTCCGGTTGATGCGGTTGCAAAGGCGGTTGCCGGGGCGACGGCGGCGCCGAACGCCAACGACAGGGCAAGTCCGGCCGCGATGGCCTGATGTCTCGACTCCATGGAGCCTCCTCGGTTCTGGGTCTCCCGCGGGAGATGGTGTGGTTGAGCTACGTTTGCGCCAGAGCGCGTAAGGATGGTCCCAGTATGACGGATAGGCATCGCGGCAACAACAGAAACCGCGGCGGAATCACGGCGCCTCAACAAACGAACAGGAGGGACAGGAAAGAACGGCCCCACGGGAAACCCCTCGGAATGCGGACCCATAGCGCCCGGTCGGGCCGCAGGGAAGACCGGGCCCGCTTCGCGCGACCTCGTCCCGTGCGGCACGCCGGAGGCGCACGCAACGGGCCCCGGCAGCAAAAACGGGTAAGCCGCAAAGCCCACCCGTCTCAGGCAAAGCGCCGCCTGCCCGCGGCGCGCGACGTCGTTTCCGGACGAGCCCGTCGTCCTTTAGCAGATCTTGCAGACCCAGCCGTGCTTATCCTCGACGGAACCGCCCTGGATGCCCGTGAGGGTCTCGCGCAGGCGCTTCATGACCGGACCGGAGGTCTCGTGGCCGTCGGGGAAGACCACGACCGTCTCGCCGTCGTGAATCTCGCCCACCGGGGAGATGACCGCGGCGGTGCCGCACAGGCCGCACTCGACGAAGGCGCCCGAGGTGACCTCGGACCACTCGACGGGCCGCTCGTCCACCGTGATGCCCAGGTCCTGAGCGACCTGCACGAGCGAGCGGCGGGTGATGGAGGGCAGGATCGAGTCGGTGTGGGACTTGGGCACCACGAGCGTGCCGTCCTTGGCGACGAACAGCACGTTGGCGCCGCCGGTCTCCTCCACGTAGGTGCGGGACTCGGAGTCGAGGTAGAGGTTCTCGGCATAGCCCGCGGCGTGCGCGTCCATGCCGGCCTTGAGGCTCATGGCGTAGTTGAGGCCAGCCTTGATGTTGCCGGTGCCGTGGGGCGCGGCGCGGTCGTACTTGGAGACGCAGAGCTTGACGGCCGTGTCGCCGCCCTTGAAGTACGGGCCGACCGGCGTGACGAGGATGCGGAACTGATACTCGTCCGCGGGCTTGACGCCGATGACGTCGCCGGTGGCGATCATGAGCGGTCGCACGTAGAGCGTGGCGCCCGAGCCGAACGGCGGCACCCACGCGGCGTTGGCCTCGACGACCCGCTTGACGGCCTCGACGAAGCGATCCTGCGGGAAGGCGGGCATCACGAGGCGCTCGGCGGAGTCCGCCATGCGCTGTGCGTTCATGTCGGGGCGGAAGCAGACGATGGAGCCGTCCTCGGTGGTATACGCCTTGAGGCCCTCGAAGACCTCCTGGCAGTAATGGAAGATGCCCGCGCACTCGGACAGCGTGATGCTGTGATCGGTGGTGAGGCAGCCCTCGTCCCACGCGCCGTCCTTGTAGTTGGACACATAGCTGTAATCCGTCTTGCGGTAGCTGAAGTCCAGGTTGCCCCAGTCCAGATCCTTCTTCTCGATACCCATGACCGCTCCTATCGGTTCGCCGCAGAATCAATCGCCCGAAACGAGAAACCGAGCTCGCGACGCGGCTCGGCTCCTTCTCGAGTTCTACGATTGTACTCCGCTGCAGTGGAGCGGTCGGGCGATTTAACGGACGGGAAACGTGGCGGGGACCCGGCGATGATCCGACGGGAACAACGGGGCGGAAGGCGCCCGGCGGGGCTTGGGGTGCTCGGCGCGGGCGGCCTCTCCGCTCAAGCGACCTCGTCGCGCAGGACCCGCCGCGTAGGGCCGCCGAGCAGGCGCCGCAGCTCAGGTCTGCAGCTCAGCCCGCGCCGTTCAGGCCCCGCGGCGCGGGCGCCATCGTTCAGGCGACCGGACGGTAGCACAGCTGGCAAAAACTTCGCCCAAACCTGAAGTTTTGCCAGCTGTGCTACCGTCCGAAGCGAGGGGACGCCCGCTGCGCGGGGCAGGACGCCCCCGTGCAGCGTGGAAGCGCCCACCATGCGGCGCCAGACAGCCCTTGCGCGGAGCCTACTTGCCCTGCTGCTCGCGGCGCTTCTGCTCGGCGCGGGCGGGAAGGATGCGGAACTTGATCCACCACGCCACGACGCCCACGGCCACCACGATGATGACGACCTTCACGATGTCGGACACCCACTCCGCCTGCGCGGTGATCTGCTCCCAGGCGCCGCCGGCCCAGAAGCCCAGCGCGCACAGGATCGCATTCCACGCGAGCGAGCCCACCAGGGTGTAGATCGCGAAGCGGACCATGTTCATCTTGGCGGTGCCAGCAGGGATGGAGATAAGGCTTCGCACCACAGGGATGCAGCGGCAGATGAGCACCGTGATCTGGCCCTTGCGATCGAACCAGCCGATCGCCTTTGCCACGTCGTCGGAATGGAAGCCCAGCATGCGCATGGGCTTGGTATCGAAGAAGCCCTCCAGGCGCTCCTGGGACAGCAGGCGCCCGATGCCGTAGAGGAAATACGCGCCCACGACCGAGCCGACCGTGGCGGCGGCGATGACGCCCGGGAGCGTCATCGCGGTCTGGGTGGCGAGGAATCCCGAGAGCGGGAGGATGAGCTCACTGGGAATGGGCGGGAACACGTTCTCGAAAAGGATGAGGCCCGCGACCGCGAGGTAACCGAACTGGCTGATGAAGTCGAAGAATGCTTCCTGCACGTCGACGCCTTTCTGAAGGGGTGCATCGTTACGAGCATCTATGGTAGCCGCTACCCGGTGCATGCCTCCAAGCTGCACCGAAAGCGCAAAGACCCCGCACGGGGAAGGTCCGCGCCGAAGGGGACGAGGCCCTTTTGGCGTGACCGGAGCCTCCGCCGCGCCATCTATTCGAGCCCTTGCGCCAAAAGGGTACGTCCCTTTTAGCGCAAGGGCCTGTCCCTTTTGGCACGTTTTCGGACGCCCTCTCGGACGCGGAGGCGCGACGGACGCGGCGACGCACGCTTCGTAACAACCTTGAGACATCTGCCGCACGGGCGCTGTAATCCCTAGCGAAACGCTATACTTAACGGACTCAAACGATCGAAAGGCGACGTCGTGAGCTTCATCACCACCATACGCGAGGACATCCGCCGTGTTCAGGAGCAGGACCCTGCCGCGCAGAGCGGCCCGATCATCTTCCTCACCTACCCCGGGCTTCACGCAAAATGGATGCACACCCCCGAGCACTGGCTGTGGGAGCACGGCCTGCGCGGACTCGCGCGCGTGCTCTCCCAGACCACGCGCTTCTTCACCGGCGTCGAGATCCATCCTGCCGCCCAGCTGGGCCGCCGCTTCTTCATCGACCACGCCATGGGCGTAGTCATCGGCGAGACGACCATCGTGGGCGACGATTGCGTCCTCTACCAGGGCGTCACGCTCGGAGGCACCGGCAACGAGTGCGGAAAGCGCCACCCCACGCTCGGCAACAACGTCACCGTCGGGACGGGCGCCAAGGTGCTCGGCAACATCACGATCGGCGACAACGTGCGCATCGGCGGAAACTCCGTCGTGGTGAAAGACGTTCCGAGCGATTCCACCGTCGTGGGCATCCCGGGCCGCGTGGTGAGGCGCAACGGGTGCCGCGTGATGGAGGAGGAGTTCGATGCGCGCCGGCATCGCGAGAGCATGCCGGATCCCGTGCACGAGGCCTCGATGATCAACCGCGAGGGCATCGCCGACAATCTGCGCCGCATCGAAGAGCTCGAGGGCCAGGTCGCCGAGCTGGGCGCGCTCGTGCGGGAGCTGACGGAGCGCGGGGGCGCGTAGGCAGCCGCTGGGCGCGGTTTTCCCCTCTTTCGCCCGCATCGCATGGCGCAGCACCGCCCATACGAGTGCAGGCCAGAGGCTGTAAAGCCCCTGGCCTGCTGTTTTTTGATGGTGCCCCCGGGCGGATTCGAACCGTCGACACCCGCTTTAGGAGAGCGGTGCTCTATCCCCTGAGCTACGGAGGCAATCTCGAAGATTCTAGCACACCGGAGCCGCATCGGCGCTCTCGGAAGGCGCGGGCGCGCGGTTCGCACGCGCACACGCCCGCGCGTCCGCGCGCACGTCGTCCGCGCCCCCGCCTCCATCCGGCCCCTCGTCCGGCGTGGCGATCTCCTTGATGGTCGTCTCGTTGCCCTGAAGCAGATATGTCCGCTCGCTTCCGCAGTGGGGGCACGTGCGGCCGTGCTCGACCGTCCCATAGGTCTCCCCGCACACCTCGCAGAACGTGACCGCCGGAATCTCCTCTATGGCCAGCTCTGCCCCTCGCATGAGGTCGTTTTTCGAGCACGCCCAGTTCCAGCAGTCGGTCAGGTAGCTCGGGATGATGCCCGAGACCTCGCCCAGCTCGAGCGTGACGCTCGACACGCTGCGCAGGCCGTTCTGCTCCGCCACGCTCTCGACGCTGCGGATGATATGGAAGACGATACCGAGCTCGTGCATGCAGCACCTCCTTATCGAAACCCTCAAATAAGGGACAGGCACCGATTTGAGGTCGACGGATCGGCCGGGAACGGAGCCGCGAACAAGCCGGGCCGGGTGCTCCGGCGTCACCCCTCTCCAAAAAGGCGCACGCCCCCACTTGAGCACAGGGCCGCCGGGGCGGCCCCGCGTTTCGCCCGCAGCCCCTTCGAGCCCCGCCTCAAAAAGGTGCCTGTCCCCTTTTTGAGGCGGGGCGGAATGGGCTACTTCGATCCCTTGTTCCCGAAGCGAATCTTGATCTCGCGCTTGAGCGCGTACTTCGCCAGGCTCGGGATCTTCTTCTCGTACTTCACCATCGTGGAGCACTCCGGATGCTCGCGATGCAGGTGGATCGCATCGAACGCGCACTTGGTGGTGCACAGGCCGCAGCCGATGCACTTGTTTTCGTCCACGATGGACGCACCGCAGCCCAGGCAGCGCGCCGTCTCGGCGCGCACCTGCTCCTCGGTGAAGGTCTCGGCGCACTCGCGGAACGGCTCGGCCTCCTCGCGGGCATAGTTGCGCACGGCGTCGCCGCGGCTCGCGGTGTCGTAGCTGCCGAAATCGACATCATCACGGTTGAGCTCGCGGTAGGCGCGCGGATTTCGGCCGATGGTGAGCGTCGCGTCCTGCACGAAGCGGTGGATGGACACAGCGGCCTCGTGGCCCGCCGCGATGGCGTCGATCGCGAACTTCGGACCGGTGTAGACGTCGCCGCCCACGAAGATGTCGGGCTGAGCGGTCTGGTAGGTCTTGGGGTCGGCGACGGCGCCCTGGCCGCGCCCGAGCTCTACGGCCTCGCCGTCCAGCAGGCCGCCCCACTCGATCGCCTGGCCGATGGAGAACACCACGCGGTCGGCAGCGACCGTGCGGGTCTCGCTCTCGTCGTAGGTCGGGTCGAAGCGACCCTCGTTGTTGAAGACGCGCAGGCAGCGCTTGAAGGTGATCTCGCGCACGCGGCCCTCCTCGTCGGCGACGACCGAGACCGGGCCCCAGCCGCAGGAGATGTGCACGCCGTCCTCGTTGGCCTCCGTGACCTCCTCGGCGCTCGCAGGCATGTCCTCGGCGCTCTCGAGGCAGAACATCTCGACGTGCTCGCTGCCCAGGCGCGCGGCGGTGCGGGCAACGTCGATGGCGACGTTGCCTCCGCCCACCACGATGGTCCTGCCGTGCATGGCGGCCGCCTCGCCGCCGTTCTCCTGCTGCTCGGCAACGCGGCGCAGGAAGTCGACGGCCACGGACACGCCCTCGGCGTCCTGGCCCGGGATGCCGGGCAGACGGCCGCCCTGGCAACCGATCGCCACGTAGAAGGCCTTGAAACCCTGATCGCGCAGCTCGGCCAGGGTCAGGTCGCGACCGACCTCCACGCCGTAGCGGATCTCGACGCCCATCTCCTCGATGATGGCGACCTCGGCCTCGATGACCTCCTTCTCGAGCTTGTAGCGCGGGATGCCGTAGGTGAGCATGCCGCCGGGGCGAGCGCTCTTCTCGAAGATGACCGGCTTGTAGCCCTTCTCGGCCAGGTAGAACGCACAGGACAGGCCGGCGGGACCGGCGCCGATCACCGCGATCTTGTCGTCGAAGCCGCCCGTGCGCGTGGGCGTCACGACCTCGGGCACGTAGCGGTTCTCCGCCACGAGGTCCTGGTCGGCGATGAACTTCTTCACCTCGTCGATGGCCACCGCGGCGTCGACGCGGCCGCGGGTGCAGGCGTCCTCGCAGCGGCGGTTGCAGATGCGGCCGCAGATCGCGGGCAGCGGGTTCTCGCGCTTGATGAGGGCGAGCGCGTCGCGATAGCGACCCTGCGCGGCGAGCTTGAGGTAGCCCTGGACGGCGATGTGCGCCGGGCAGGCGGTCTTGCACGGAGAGGTGCCGGTGTCGTAGGTCTCGATGCGGTTCTTGTTGCGGTAGTCGGGGCTCCACTTCTCCGGACCCCACTTCACGGCATCCGGAAGCTCCTGCTTGGGATACTCCGGCACCTTGCCCGTGCTGGCGGCGCAGAGCTTCTGGCCGAGCTTGACGGCGCCGGCGGGGCACACCTCGACGCAGCGCCCGCAGGCAACGCACTTGTCGGTCTCGGTGCGCGCCACATAGGCGGAGCGGGAGAGGTTCGGCGTGTTGAACAGCTGGGAGGTGCGCAGCGCGTAGCAGACGTTCACGTTGCAGTTGCAGATCGCGAAGATCTTGTCCTCGCCGTCGATGTTGGTGATCTGGTGCACGAAGCCGTTGGCCTCGGCCTGGCGCAGCGTGTCGTACACCTCCTCGCGCGTGATGTAGCGGCCGCGGTCGGTCTCCACCACGTAGTCGGCCATGTCTCCCACGGCGATGCACCAGTCGTTCGGGTCGTCGCCGCAGCCCTCGCCCAGCTTCGCGCGGCTCATGCGGCAGCTGCACGCGCTCGCGGCGTACTTGCCGTCGTACTTGTCGAGCCAATGCTCGATGTGCTCGATCGAGACCGAGCGATCCTCCATCTCGATGGCCTTCTCGACGGGGATGACGTGCATGCCGATGCCGGCGCCTCCGGGCGGGACCATCGGGGTGGCGCGGGCGAGCGCCCCCTTGGACGCCTGCTCGAAGAACTTCGCGACGGCCGGATGCTCGTCGATCTGCGACTGGCGCATGTTGAGGAACTCGGCGGAGCCCGGCACGAGCATGGGCAGGACCCACTGCTTTGCGCGGTCGGGATTCTCCCAGTTGTACTCGATGAGGCCGATGTAGCTCATCTCGTCGAGCAGCTTCTCGAGGTCGGCCTCCGGCAGGCCGGTCGCCTTGACGAGCTCCGGCAGCGTGTAGGGGCGGCGCATCTTCATCTTGAGCAGGACGTCGGCCATCTCATCGGTCGTGACCTCGGCGAACGCCCAGTACTCGAAGGACTTCAGCTCTTTTTTGCCCAGCAGGCGGTTGGTGCAGTGCTCGCACAGCGCCACGATCTTGGGGCGCGGGTTCTCGGGGATGGGGGGCACGAACTCCGCGCCGATGTCGGGCTCGGTGAAGGAAATGCCGGGGCCGTTCACGATCATGTTCGGTTTCCTTTCGCTCTTGCGAGGCCGTGTGTTCAGGAGGTGCCATCGCGCCTCAAAAGGGGGACAGGCACCAATTTGAGGTTCTGGACAGGGGCGCATCCCCAACGGCACGCCACCGCAGCTGACGGGCCTCAAATTGGTGCCTGTCCCCCTTTTGAGGCGCGGAAGGCGCTAGGCGATCTTCCACTCCGCTATGCGCGTGCGGAGCCAATCCGCCCACGCGTCGACGCCCTCCCCGGTCTTGGCGCTGATGGGGATGATCGTCGCGTTCGGGTTGCGCATGAGGATGTTCTCGCGCACGCGCTCCATGCTGAACGCGTCGAACACCGGCAGGGCGTCGATCTTGTTGATGAGCACGACGTCGCAGATGCTGAACATGAGCGGGTACTTGAGCGGCTTGTCGTCGCCCTCGGGCACCGACAGGATCATCGCGTTGGCCGAAGCGCCCGTGTCGAACTCCGCGGGGCACACTAGGTTGCCCACGTTCTCCAGGATCGCCAGGTCGATCGGCTCGCCGCCGCCCTCGGCCAACAGGCCCTCCAGGCCCTGCTCGGTCATGTAGGCGTCGAGGTGGCACATGCCGCCCGTGTGCAGCTGGATGGCGCGCACGCCGGTCTCGGCCATGGTGCGGGCGTCGACGTCCGAGTCGATATCGGCCTCCATCACCGCGATGGCCATCTCCCCGCGCAGCACCTCGACGGTGCGCCGAAGCGTCGTCGTCTTGCCCGACCCGGGGCTCGACATAAGATTGAGCAGGAACGTCCCCTGCTCGCGCAAGCGTGCGCGAAGCTCGTCCGCCTTGCGGTCGTTGTCCGCGAACACGCTCTGCTTGACCTCGATCACTCGAACGTCGTCCATGGCGATCCCTCCCCTGCCGTTTACGGCATACCTCATGACAATTTGTCATGTTTAGTGTTGACGAAACGTCAACAAAGTTCAAGACTATATTCGCCAGAACGGCCGATTGAGCGCCGAAGGGAGCAGCATGGCGGTCGAGACTTCAAGACATCACGAGCGCCTTCCGCACGACGAGCGCCGCGGCGAGATCCTCGCAGCGGTCCGCGCCATCTGCTCGGAGCGAGGGCTCTCCCGCCTGTCCATCTCCGCCGTGACCGAGCGTGCCGGATGCACGCGCTCGCTGTTCTACCACTACTTCCCCACCAAGGAAGACGCGCTCGAAGCGGCGCTGGACGAGAGCATCGACCGGTTCCTCGAGCAGCTCGAGGCCTGGAACGGCGCGCGCGAGCTCGGCGACATCGAGGGTGCGCTCGACAGCGTCTCCGCCATGCTGAAAGACATGATCCTCGGGGACGACGACCTGCCGCGCTCGCTCGCCTCGGGCGGGAACGCCTCGATCTACACCGCGTTCGTGAACCGCGTCGCCGACCGCTGCGCGCGGTATCTCTGCGAGACGACCGCCACAGACTTCGCCGCGCATCACGAGGTGCGTATCGACCACGTCTACGAGACGTTCTACGTTCTCATCTGCGGGCTCATCATGTTCGTCCGCACGCATCCCGACGCACCGGCGTCCACCGTGAAGGACATCATCGCCAGCACCCTGCACATCGAGGGCTACACCGATAAATATCCCGAACGGCGGCCGACGCGCTGACCGACGCGCTCGCCGCGCTCCCGACGTGGGGACGGCCCCGTGTCGGGAGCGGCGTGCAGGACGGTGTCTGCGCGCGCCACAGGCTCTCGGGACCGGTGCGCCGAAAGTATTGACGTTTTGTCAACTAGCCCGGGTACGGGCTGAGATAGAAAGGGGAACCTATGTTGTTCCAGGTCTATGGCGAGAACGCCATGTTCCAGTGGTTGGGCTGGGTGATGGTCTTCGTCGGCCTCATCCTTGCCAACGAGATCGCCCGTCGCTCCAAGATCGGCGGCATCGTGTGCTTCCTCGGCCTTCCGGCGGTACTCACGGTCTACTTCATCGCCATCTACGTGTGCGCCGGGATGGGACAGGAGTGGGCGCTCAACAACCCCACGTACGTGCACATGAACAGCTGGTTCCACTACGCGAAGCTCTACGCCGCCACCGCGGGGTGCATCGGCTTCATGATGCTCAAGTACGGCTGGGGCAGCATCGGCCGCTCCCACTGGTTCAAGGCCTTCCCCTTCGCGATCGTCGCGATCAACATCCTGATCGCCGTCGTCTCCGATTTCGAGAGCGCCGTCCGCGCGTTCGGCACCACGTGGGTCTCCTCCGAGGGCGTCACGCTCATGGGAGGCTGGCACAACGTGTTCAACGGCATCGCCGGCCTGATCAACATCTTCTGCATGACCGGCTGGTGGGGCATCTACACCTCCAAGAAGAAGGACGACATGCTCTGGCCCGACATGACTTGGGTCTTCATCGTCGCCTACGACCTCTGGAACTTCTGCTACACCTACAACTGCCTCCCCACGCACGCCTGGTACTGCGGTCTCGCCCTTCTGCTGGCGCCGACCGTCGCCAACGCGCTTTGGAACAAGGGCGGCTGGATCCAGAACCGCGCGAACACCCTCGCCCTTTGGTGCATGTTCGCCCAGGTATTCCCCATGTTCCAGGACTACAGCGTCTTCTCCACGCAGTCCGTCAACAACCCGCAGGTCAACCTGGTCGTCTCCATCATCGCGCTCGTCGCCAACATCGCGGCGCTCTGCTACATCGTCTATCGCGCGAAGAAGCTCGGCGTGAACCCCTACAAGCACGAGGTCTTCCACGGCACGCGCGACTACGAGCTCGCTATGGACCGCGCCGAGTAGCGCACCTGCGCGCAAGCTCGACGCACCTCGGTTCGCACGACCCTCCCCGCGCCCGCGTCGGCATGGGGAGGGCTTTTCATATCGCTGCCCCATCGCCGGCACGCGCGGCGGGGCTACCGTGCGGGCCGCGCACGAGACCCGCGCTTCGCAAAATGGGTATCATGGAGAGGCCCCTTCTTGGGGGGCCTTCGTTGTCCATTCGCCGCAATCGAGGAGTCGAGATGTCCCAGAACCGCAAGATGCTCAAGATCTTCAGTCTGATCCAGGTACCGATCGCGCTCGCCGCGCTCGTCATGGGCGCACTCACCCTCGCGGGCAGCTCCGCAGCGAGCGGAAACGCCTCGGTCCTCGGAATCGAGCTTGCGGTATCGCTCTGGCAGACGATTCTCGGAGCCGCCGCCATCGCCGGCGGCGTGCTTGCACTCGTCTCCGCGTCCTTCGGGATCCGCGGCGCGAACCGACCGAGCTCTCTCGGCAGCCACCTGCCCGTCTCCGTCCTGAGCGCCATCGCCGGCGTCCTCGCCGCGCTCGGCTGCACGGCGGGCCTGAACGCAGGCGTCGCAGGAGCCGCGCTCGCGATCTGCGCGATTCTCGCATGCGTCTACGACCGCAAGGTGGTCAAGGAGCTCGATCGCTAGGCCGCGGCCGCAGCGCACCTCGCACGCAAGCCGCCCGGGCCCGCCGCGGCCCAGGAACGCCTATCGATGCGGCATCCGCGCCCGCACGCCAACAGTGCCCCCCCGATTAGGGGAGGCGCTGTTTTTATGATTGTTTTATTTGCATATTAGTATTGTTATATTCGTGTTTCTGAATATGTGTTTCAGCAGCGACAAGACATGGCAGCACGGAATTCCGAGTGTGGCACGAAACCCCGTCGAGTCGGTACGGCATTCCCTCGAATGCCGATATCGCGGCGCCTCATCAACACCATGTCGCCCCTTAACGACGGCCACATACGCATGAAGCTGCGGGCACATAGCTCAAAACGCCTATGCACGCATGCACCGCACATCCCGAATACCGACTCGACGGGGTTTCGTGCCATCTTCGCGATTCGGCGCAGATTAAGAGCAGGATCGCCCGTTTTTCTGGTCTCCGAGAGCCTCGATGGGGCAGCGACGCCCAGGCCTCGCCTAGATCAGCCCGAAGTGCGCGAGGGCCGTCGCCACGCCGTCGTCCTCGACGGAATCCGTCACGTACGCGGCAGCCTCCTTCACGGAGGGCATCGCGTTTCCCATCGCGACCGGCACGTCCACGGCGGCGAGCATCGCCAGGTCGTTCTCGGAGTCGCCGAACCCGTAGGTGAGCTCGGGCGCGTACGGGAGCGTCTCGACCGCGCGCTTCACGCCCGTCCCTTTGTCCACCCCGCGCACATTCGCCTCGTACATGCCGAGCCCCAGGTTGCTGAGCACGAACCGCCCCTCGAGCTCGGGCCACACCGCATGGGCGCGCTCATATGAAGACTCCTCGAAACAGAATTTCGTGAACCCCATGCCCTCGGTCTTCTTCAAAAATGTCTCCGCGTCCGCATACGTGGGAAGGGACTCGAAACCGTTGTAGTGCTCGCCCTCGGGGGCAGCGACGATGCAGGTCTCGGAACCCTCGTACATGACCGTCGCCCCGGCGTCGAGCAGGGTTCCCACCGTTTTCGCGAGCAGCTCCCGCTCGATCACGTCCTCATGCACGATGCAGCCGTCGATGGAGACCGTCGCCCCGGCGCTCGAGACGATACCCGTCGGCTTGAGCGCGAGCAGATCCCCGGACACCGTGCACAGGGGGCGACCCGTGCAGATGAACGTCTGGTAGCCCCGCTCGCGAAGGCGCAGGAAGGCCGAGACGACCGCATCGCTCGGACGGCCGTTGGCGATGTTGTCGGCGATGCTCAGTCCGGGCCGGTGCCAGACGATCGTGCCGTCGACGTCGAAGAACAGGGCGGCGGTTGCAGGGACGCGCTCCATGGGTCTCCTCTCGTAGATTGCCTGCAGGCTACTGTAGCACGGTGCCCCGCGGCGAAACGCGGAGCGTATGCAATCCGCGCACGCCCCGAGGCACCCCGGCATGCTCCCCGTATAATGGTGCACACGATACCGAACTCCGCGCTGCGCCGCGGGCATGCGCCCCGACACGCGCGGCGCCCGCGGCGCATACCCCAAGGCGCACGGCGCCCACCCCGAAAGAGGCTCACTATGGAATTCTTCGCAAGCTGCCCCGAAGGCTTCGAGAGCGCGCTCGCGCAAGAGCTGCGCCGCATCGGCCTCGCGCAGGTGCGCAAGCTCAAGGGGCGCGTCGGCTTCACCGGCGACGTCATCGACGCCGAGCGCGCATGCCTGTGGTCCCGCCTCTCGAGCCGCATCTTCGCGGTCATCGCGCGCTTCGAATGCGGCGATGCGGACGACCTGTACGACGGCACGTTCGCCATCGCCTGGGAAGACATCCTCCGACCGGGTGCCACGGTCGCCGTCACCGCCCGCGGCACCACCGATGCGCTCAGGAACTCGCATTTCTCGGCCCTCCGGGTCAAAGACGCGCTCTGCGACCGACTCATCCAGCAGACCGGCAAGCGTCCCGACGTGGACACCGAGCACCCGGATACCCGCATCGCGCTCTCCCTGCGCGGCCCCCGCGCGAGCCTGCATCTTGACCTCTCGGGCGAGCCGCTGTTCCGCCGCCTGCCCCGCGAGGCCACGCATGCGGGCGCGGCGCACGTGCTTCGCCCCGACTACGCCGCGCTCGCGCTCTCCGAGGCGGGCTGGTTCGACCTCTGCGGGCAGGAAGCCGAGGACGCCGGCGTCCCGATGCTCGTCGATGCCTGCTGCGCGGGCGGCGGCATCGTGCTCGAAGGCGCCCAGGCCCTGCTCGACCGCGCCCCCGGACTCACCCGCGCCCACTGGGGATTCGAGGGCTGGGCGCACCACGACCCCGACGCCTGGGCCGCCCTGCTCGAGGAGGCGGACGCCCGCGCCGAGGTCGGGGCGAGCCCGCGCGGCCGGATCATCGCGACGGACGTCTCCGGGGACGCGACGTCGTACGCGCGCCGCGTGCTGAAGGCCGCGGGCGTCGCCCGGTGCGTCACGTTCGCCCAGCCCGACGTCGACAAGATCCTGCCCAAGCTCGGTCTCGCCGACGACGCCGAACCGCAGCGCGCGGCGCTGGTCGCCGACACAACGGAATGCCCCCTCTCGAAACTCAACCGCGTGCTCGGCCTGGTGAGCGAACTTCGCGGCACCACGTCGCTCGGCTCCTCGAGCGTCGTCGCCCTCTGCCGCGACGAGCTGCTCGAGCGCGCGCTCGGGCCCGCAAACGACGCGTACACCGTCAAGCCCAACAACGAGGACGCGACCCTCGCCGTATGGCGCGCCGGCCAGGCGTCGCCGGCGGAGCCCGACTCCCGCCCGAAGGCGCCGGAGGGAGAGGGCGCCCCGCACGCCGCGGTCGTGACCGTCGATGTGGGCGGCGGCGCGCCCGTCCCGGTGCTCGTTCCGGAATCCGGCCAGTTCGCCGCGCGCCTGAGGAAGGTCGCCCGGCAGCGCCGCAAGTGGGCCAAGCGCGAAGGCGTCAGCTGCTACCGCATATACGATGCGGACCTCCCCGACTACGCCGCCTCGATCGACCTCTACGAGGGCGCGGGTGACGCGACCGACCACTGGCTCGTCATCTCCGAATACGCGGCGCCCAAGTCCATCGACGCCTCGCTCGCCCAGGCGCGCTTCATGGACATCCTGACCCTCGCCCCGCGCGTGCTCGGCGTCGACGCCGAGCACGTCGCCGCGCGCGCACGGACCCGCTCCCGCGGCGGGTCCCAGTACGCACAGGGTGGCAAGGCCGCAGCGGGCGGCGTTCGCGAAGCAGGAGGCGGCAAGCGGTCGGGCAAGCGGGGCGGCGGCAACCCGTCCCAGCCCTTCCTGATCGAGGAGGGCGGACTCACCTTCGAGGTCAACTTCGACGATTACCTGGACACCGGCATCTTCCTCGACCACCGCGTCACGCGCGGGCTTGTGCGCGAGCACGCCAAGCAGGCGCGCTACTTCCTCAACCTCTTCGCCTACACCGGGACGGCGACCTGCTACGCGGCGGATGCGGGCGTCGAGGAGACCGTGACCGTCGACCTCTCCAACACCTACCTCGACTGGGCTGAGCGCAACATGGAGCGCAACGGCTTCACGGGTCACAACCACTACTTCGTGCGCGACGACGTCCTCGCCTGGATCCGCGATCAGCGCCAGACCCGCAACCGGTGGGATCTCATCTTCTGCGACCCTCCCACCTTCTCCAACTCCTCGAAGATGGGCCGGCGCACCTGGGACGTCCAGCGCGACCACGTCGACCTACTCGTCGGGGTCTCGCGCCTGCTCACGCGCGACGGCGAGGCCATCTTCAGCTGCAACCTGCGCACTTTCCGCCCCGACACCGCCGAGCTCGCGCGGGCGGGCGTGGTGCTGACCGACATCACCGCCGAGACCATCCCCGAGGACTTCGCGCGGAACCCGCGCATCCACAAGTGCTACCTGGTGCGCCGCTACGAGATCGAGGAGGCGATGCGACTCGCCGGCTTCACCGACGCCGAGATCGCCGCGCGCCGCGCGGAGCTCGCGACGCGTCAGCCCCGCGCGCGCGAACCCCGGCGCCAGGAGCGCTCCCGCAGCTGACCGAGCGTTCGGGCGGCCAGCCCGCCAACTCGCCGCAGCCCCATAATAATACCTGTTCAAACGCCATGTCCTTCGCTTCTTCGAAGACATGGCGTTTACCGTGCGCAGCATCTATAATGTCTTGCAATCACGGCGGCGCGCCGCGCCGCCCGCATCGTCAAGGAGCACCAACGACAATGTCACAAGCAATCGAATCGACCAGCGAGGCCCCGTCGTCCAAGACCGGGTCGCACGCCATCCCCGTGAGCATCGGAGCGATGCTCGTCACGCTCGGCGTCGTGTACGGCGACATCGGCACGTCGCCCATGTACGTCACCAAGGCGCTGCTCGCCGGCCAAGGTGGCATCATGACGGTGACCGAGGAGTTCATCCTCGGCGCCCTCTCGCTCGTCATCTGGACGGTGACCCTGCTCACCACCGTGAAGTACGTCCTCATCTCGCTGAAAGCCGACAACCACGGCGAGGGCGGCATCTTCGCCCTCTACAGCATCGTGCGCAAGTACGGCAAATGGCTCATCATCCCGGCGATGCTCGGCGGCGCCGCGCTGCTCGCCGACGGCGTGCTCACCCCCGCGGTCACCATCACGACGGCGATCGAGGGCCTGCGCACCATCCCCGCCGTCCATCACATCATGGGCGACAACCAGATGAACGTGGTCATCATCACGCTCATCATCGTGTGCCTGCTGTTCGCCGTCCAGCGCGCCGGCACCTCCAAGATCGGCCGCGCCTTCGGCCCCGTCATGACCTTCTGGTTCCTGTTCCTCGGCGGCGCCGGCCTCGTCCACATCTTGGACAACCCCATCGTCCTCGCAGCCTTCAACCCGCTGCGCGGCATCGCGTTCCTGCTGAGCCCCAACAACCATGCGGGCATCATGATCTTGGGCAGCTGCTTCCTCGCCACCACCGGCGCCGAGGCCCTCTACTCCGACCTCGGTCATGTGGGACGCGGCAACATCTACGCCACCTGGCCGTTCGTCAAGGTCTGCCTCATCCTGTCCTATCTCGGCCAGGGCGCGTGGCTCCTGGCCAACGCCGGTAACGCCGACCTTCTCGCCATCGAGGACCTCAACCCGTTCTTCCAGATGCTCCCCGAGATGGTCCGCCCGTTCGGCGTCCTGCTCTCCACCTGCGCCGCCATCATCGCCAGCCAGGCGCTCGTCACCGGCGCGTTCTCGCTCGTGTCCGAGGCGAGCCGCCTCGACCTCATGCCGCACATGCAGATCTTCTACCCCGCCGAGACCAAGGGCCAGCTCTACATCCCCATGGTCAACAACGTCATGTGGGTCGGCTGCGTCATCGTCGTCCTGCTGTTCCAGAGCTCCGCGCACATGGAGGCCGCTTACGGCCTCGCCATCACCATCACGATGATCTGCACCTCGCTGCTGCTCTTCTTCTACCTGCACGGCGTGCGCAAGATGAAGGCGTTCCCCTGGGTGTTCGTCATCTTCTTCGTCGCGCTCGAGAGCTTCTTCTTCGTGTCCTCGCTCACCAAGTTCTTCCATGGCGGCTACTTCACGATCCTCATGGCCGCCCTCATCATGGGCATCATGGTCAGCTGGTACAACGGCAGCCGCGTCGAGCGCCGCCAGTACACGATGCTGCCCGTGCGCAACTACCTCGACCAGCTCGACCGCCTGCGCGCCGACACGCACTACGAGACCATCTGCGACAACCTGGTCTACCTCACCAACAGCACGTCGACCGACATGCTCGACCGCGACATCCTGTACTCCATCTTCGACAAGCACCCCAAGCGCGCTAACGCCTACTGGGTCCTCAACGTCGAGGTCACCGATCAGCCGCACACCTTCGAGTACTCCGTCGAGAACTACGGGACCGACTACTTCTTCCGCGTGCACCTGCACCTGGGCTACAAGGTCAACCAGCGCGTGAACGCCTACCTGCGCCAGATCGTCTCCGACCTGTCCGCGTCCGGCGAGCTGCCGCCGCAGGTGCACGATTACTCCGTGTACGACAAGCCCGGCGTGATCGGCTCCTTCCGCTTCTGCCTGATCCGCAAGACGCTTGCGCCCGAGTCCGACGTCGAGCAGCGTGAGCGCCATGCCATCGCCCTCAAGTACGCGATCCGACGCTTCGCCGGCTCGCCGGTGCAGTGGTTCGGCCTCGAAAACTCCAGCGTGTTCTATGAGTACGTGCCCCTGTTCACCAAGTTCAAGCCCGTCAACCGCATCAAACGCGTGGAGGTCGAGCGGTAGCGCGCAACCCCGCCCGCTTCTCCCGTATATACGACCGGCGCCCCCGCCTCCCTCGATGTGGAGACGGGGGCGCCGCCGTGTCGTCACCTCGGGCCATCGCCGTGCCCGAAAGGGCGCTGACGCCCAATAGGCGATCGAAGCGGGTGGGCGGCCCGGCGCGGCCCGCTCACCCGAAGGCGGCGGACGGGTGGCGGAACGCCGATCGCCCGGATTCGTCGCGCGCGACGGCTACCAGTCCTCACCGACCCAGTTCTTGATCCACAGCTCCATCGAGCGGGACATCTCCGCCATGAACGGGCTCGTGTGCTTCCGCGTGTAGATGTCCACCACGCGCTCGCCCGCCTCGCGCGCATGCGGGCGGAACATCGCGTCCATCTCCGCCACCTGGGCATCCAGAGTCGCCGCGTCGGCGCGGCGATAGCGCTCGGGCATCACGAGGTTCTCGCGCGGATGCGGGGTCTGCGGGCGAGCCTTCGCGGGGACGCCGAGGATCAGCATCGAGAGCGGAAAGGTGTGCTCCGGCAAGCCGAGCAGATCGCGGACCTCCTCCGCCTGCTCCACCACGTCGCCGATATAGCAGCTTCCGAGACCCACCGCCTCCGCGGCGATCACCGCGTTCTGAGCCG
The DNA here is from genome assembly GCF_900119895.1 of Collinsella phocaeensis. Lineage (GTDB taxonomy): Bacteria > Actinomycetota > Coriobacteriia > Coriobacteriales > Coriobacteriaceae > Collinsella > Collinsella phocaeensis. The sequence continues at coordinate 292,467 of NZ_FQLR01000003.1, forward strand.
CGATCACGGCGTCCTGGGAAGCGATGGCGAGATCGCCGAGACCCGGATGCCGCTTCGGCGTGCACCCGTGGCGTTCGCAGAACGCGTCCTCGAAGCATCCCACGTGCTCGAACAGGTCGATCCACTTGCAGTAGTCGACCACGAACACGAGCGCCCACGGCGCATGGGCGATCATGGGCTGGTCGTCGCAGAGCACGGCGAGCCGGTCGAGCGTGGCCTGCTCGCGGATGTCGATGATCGAGTACATCATCATCGCCCCCGCGGACGGGGCACGGCTCGCGGCGTGCAGGACCGCGGCGCGCTGTGCGTCTGTGACCCCTGCCGGCTCATCGAACTTGCGGGTCGACGTTCGACGGTCGATAAGCTCGAGTGCATCGCGCACGGGCGTCGTTTCCCCCATGGCGTCATCAGGTTGCATAAGGCCTCCCCTTTCGTGGATTTATGCATATTTTAAGCTGGTAGAAGGCAGTGCTGACAGAATATCGACAAACGCAAGGTACCATGGTGCGTTGCTTCTGCGGGCAGACAGCCCGCGGCCTCCATACACCTCATCGCGCACACGCCCCAAAGGAGCCTTCATGCCCGTCGCCCTCCTGACCTCCCTCTGCCTGGTCCTCAACATAGCCGGCCTGGCCCTCGTCATTCGCCGCGCCGAAAGCATGCGCGCGATCGGCGGCATCGCCATCGCATGGACCTGCCCCTTCATGGCCCTCCAGCTCTTCATCGCGATCTGGTCCGGCATCGGACTCGTCGAGCAGGATGTCCTGGGCGCCGTCGCCTTCAACGCGGCGGCGATCGCGGCATGCCAGCTCTCCGTGCGTCGAAACGAGATGCGCTCCCGTATCGAAGCCTGGCTCGCCGCGCCCCAGCGTCGCGCCGCGCGCCTCACGTTCCGCCCCGACTGCTCCGCGTGCGACAAGGCGGAGCGCTGCGCGCTCCATCCCGATGCGAACAAGCCCAGGGCCGTCGCGCGCCTCGTCGCAGCCATCGGGACGGCGCTGAGGCGGCCCGCGGTCGCGCGCACGCTCGCCATCATGCTCGCGGGCGTCTTCGCCACCCTTGCGCTCGAGATCCCCTCGAACCACAACCTCGGCTGGATGTACCCGCTCTGCCTTCTGCTCGAATGGTCCCTCGTCAGCGCGCTGCTCGGCGGGCTGTTCTTCCTGTTTCAGCGCCGCGGCGCCGCGCCCGCCGTCCTCTCCTTCACCCTCTTCGGTATCGGCATCGCCGAGTACTTCGTCGTCACCTTCAAGTCCATGCCCATCGCGCCGGGCGACCTCTCCGCGCTCTCCACGGCCGCCGCGGTCGCCGGGACCGGGTACACCTACACGCTCTCGGCCTGGTGCCTCTATGCGATGGGCTTCCTGTGCCTCGGCCTTCTGACCTGCGAGGCTTGCTCCCTCATCCGCGACGATCGCGACGCGACCGGGCGCCGGGCCCTCATCGTCAACCTTTTGGTCGCGCTGTGCTGCCTGGGCGGCGTCGCGGGCCACGTCACGCTCATCGACTACTACCACACCCTGCAGATCCAGGTGTACACGTGGCGCCCGCTCGAGAGCTACTACCGCCAGGGCTTCCTCCCGAGCTTCATCTCCGGAGCCCAGACGATCAAGCCGCCCAAGCCCGAGGACTACTCCGTCGAAGCGGCCGAGAACCTGCTCTCCGAGTACGCCGACGCCTACGACGACAGTGAGCAGGCGACAAGCACCGCGCGCGCGGAAGCCGCCGCCCAGTTTGACGCCGAGAAGCCCACGGTCATCGCCATCATGAACGAGACGTTTGCGGACCTCTCCATCTACCAGCAGCTTCACGCCGGGTATACGGGGCCCGAATACTTCAACGGCCTCGCCGACTGCCTGCAGCGCGGCGCCCTTTACGTCTCCGCGTACGGCGGCGGAACCTGCAACACCGAGTTCGAGTTCCTCACCGGCAACTCCATGGCGAACCTCGGCACCGGCGTGTACCCCTACACGATCTACAACCTCACGGACACCGAGGACCTCGCCGCGCAATTCAAGGAGCTCGGTTACGACACGACGGCCATCCACCCCAACCACGCCACCAACTGGAACCGCGAGAACGTCTACAGCGACTTCGGCTTCGACCGATTCCTGTCCATTGCCGACTACCAGGGGGCGGAGACCCTGCGCGGCATGGTGACGGACGCCGCCACCTACGACTCGATCCTCACCATGCTGGATGAGAACGAGAACCCGCAGTTCATCTTCGATGTGACCATGCAGAACCATTCCGGCTACAACACCGGGCTCATCCCTGCGGACAAGCAGGTCAACCTCTCCATCGACGGCATGAGCGATCCCGAGGTCAACGAATACGTCTCCCTTATCCAGGAGTCCGACCGCGCGCTCAAGGACTTTCTCACGAGCCTCCGCTCCCTCGATCGCAAGGTCGTGGTCGTGTTCTTCGGCGACCATCAGCCGTTCTTCCCCGACACCTTCAACGACCAGTGGTTCGCCGGCGAGGACGAGGCGGCGCATCAGGAGCGCCTGTGGCAGACGAGCTACATCATCTGGGCAAACTACGACGTCGACGGCATGATGCAATCCAGCGAGCGCGACGACCTCTCCGTCAACTACCTCGGCGCCGAGCTCATGCAGCTCATCGGCGCGCCGCTGAGCGACTACCAGAAGTCCCAGCTCACGCTGCGCGAGGCCCTGCCCGCCATCAACACGACCGGCTTCGAGGACTCCGCGATGCGCTGGTACCTCGCGACCACCGAAACCGACGACCAGCAGGACGACGCCGCACTCGCCGCCGCCGAGAAGGCGCGGCAGGATTACGCGATGATGCAATATTACGAGATGTTCGGGGACGGCTCGCAGATCTACACCGAGCACGCGCAGACCGCAGCGAACGAGACCAACCCCAACCTCGACCCGGGCACGACGAAGATCAAGTAATCCGCAGCGCACTGCCGACGCAGCCGCAACGCGAGGCCCGCCGACCGCCCCTCGGCAGTCAGCGGGCCCACTCAATACAGAGGCGCATGCTTGAATAGATGGCGGGGGATGCGGGCGACGGGCTTCCTACATGCCGCGCAGACGTCCTGCCAGGCGATCAAGCACCTGGGGAGAGATGCCTGCATGGCCCTCGAGATACGCCCGCGCCGTTCCGTACCGCTCATGGAGATGCACGAGCGTCAACTCCATCTCGGACGGTACGGCCTCGAACAGGCAGCGCGGGGCGCGGCGGCGCAGGGCGATCGACACGGCGACGCGCTGCGCGCGCAGCCCGCGACCGAGATAGCGCTGGGTGGCAGCGTAGTCCGCCACGATGTCGCCATCGGATACGCCCGCAAGACCGAGGAGCAGCATCGCGATGACGCCCGTGCGGTCCTTGCCCGCCCGGCAGTGGAACAGCGCGCACCCCGATGCCCCATCTGAATCGAGGGCCGTCATGACCTGGGCGATGCTGGCACCGTCGTTATCGAGTAGGCTCTTGTACACCGTGAGCATGCGGTCCGGAAGCGCATCGCGAAACCCGTTTGAATTCAGCTGGTCGAGCATGGGGACGTGCGTGTAGACCACGCCATCGCGACCGCCGGCGTACGGATCCGGCCAATGGGACACCTCGAATCCGCTGCGCAAGTCCACCACGCGCGCCAGGCCGCCGTCTCCATACGAGCGCAGGAACGCGAAGTCGGCCTCGCGGAGACGCCGAAGCGACGGAGCGCGTAGGAAGACGCCTGCGGCCGTGGTGCCGCACCCGCCGTCCTCATCCGTAAACGCCAGGCCGCCGAGATCGCGCACGTTGTGGACGTGCCCGAGAGGGAGCTCGCCGCGATCGGGCGCGGCCGACGGCGCATGCGAGTCGCAGGCACCGGCAGCCCGGATCCCTTCTGACTCCGTTTTCATTCCCGCCTCCTTCGCGACGCGATCGGGGCGCCCCGGCCATCGCCGAAGCGCCTCTTCGTAGCCTACATGGTAGCGCCTCCCTCGACGCGATTTCTTACAGAGTGCTTACGTCTAGCAGAAGGTCGATGCGAACGATGGGCACGGACCGCAACGGCGTAGGTCACCGTTTTCGCTGGAGGGCATGCGGGTGCCAGGCGACACGGATTAGAGGGAATCCTCACCTCGATCGTGCGCGAACTTCTGCCCGAGGACGCCGGCCACGAGCGCGCCGAGGCCCAGAATTCCGACGGCTGTCGAAGGGTTGGCATCGCCCGTCTGAGGCAACCCGCCGTTCGTCTTGCCCGGGGTCCCCGAACCCGAGCCAGTGCTTCCGTTCGAGCCGGAGCCGGACCCCGCTCCGCTGCCGGAGCCGATGCCACCGGCACCGCCCGCCGCCCAGTTGGGGTCGGTGAGCGTCGCGCCCAGCGCGAGCTTGCGATCGGTCGTCGTATTGGAGTCGTGGGTCAAGGTGCAGAGCGCACCGTAGGCCAGCTCGGCGACCGACGGGATGTTGGGGATCATGTTCGCGGGGTTATCGCCCAGAAAGCCCAGGACGGAGCCGACGTTGCTCGCGACCAGGCCGATCAGCATGATGGGGCCCGTCCCCTGATCCTTCACGCACAGGTCGGACAGCTTCAGGCTCACCTTCTTCAGCAGCTTGGTCAGCGCGGCGAGATTGTTCTCCTCGTTCAGCGCGGCGCGCAGGAAGCTGATAAGCGAGCCGTCGGCAGCCGCCGCGCCCGCCTCGTCGGAGCCCGTGAGCTTGATGTTCGCCGTAGCCGCCTCCACCCAGGCGGGGCAGGCCTCATCGCCGAAGAGATGGTCGCCGTATGCGAACTTGACGAGGTCGAACAGGGTCTTCCCCTCGGCATCAACCTGCTGGGCCAGCAGCGTCTCGACCAGCGCGCGCAACAGCGCGAGGGTATCCGACTTGCCGTTCTGCAGGATCCCCGTATCGATCTTGGAATAGATCGTCGCCATGAACTTCGCGAAGGACGCGTCATCGATGTAGCAGGACTAGTACTTCCCGGCAGCGTACGTCATGGGAGTCGCCGCCACCACCGCCTCCAGCTCGGCGACCGCCTCGGGCGTGGGATCGAGCGCGAACGTCTGCACGCCCTGGGCCTGAACATCCATGCGCTCGAGAATGATGCGGGAGGCGGCGGCATCGGCCCAGATGCCCGGCGTGCCGTAGCTCTTGATGAGCATGCTCAGGTCGCCCAGGTCCATCGTGATTGCCGCATCTTTCGACTGAGGCAGCGCCGTGCACAGCAATCCGAATAGCGATGCATCGAGCGTATCGACCGTCACGCCCTCGACACCGAAGCTGCCCATGAGGCCGGCGAGCGCGGGCTTCACGCCGCCGTTCGCGACCATCTCGTCGATCATCGGGGAGACCAGCGTATCGGCGATCATCGTCTTCACCACGTCGACCGTGAGCAGACGCTCGTCGCCGTAGGCGGTGATGTCCTCGATGGCCTGCGGCTCGTTCGTGGCGAAATCCCGATAGTCGACCGCGCCCAGCGCGTGGTTCTCCACGGCGAGCGTCGCGTTCACCGTCGCCGTACCGGCCTCGCGCTCCCACGAAAGCGTAGCGAAGCGGATGCCGCTCGGATAGGTGGCAGTCGCGCAGGTCTCGATGTCGTAGAGCACGTTGCCCGCATCCGTCTTGATGCTCGCGATGTCGTTCGCGTGCATATGGCCGGTGAACACCGCGGAGATGCCCGCATCGGCGTAGCGGCGCTGGCACTCCTCGTAGTTATCCGCCAGGTACTCACCCATGGGCCGGGGCTCCATGTCGAAATGGGGCACGATGCCGTGGTGCTGCATCGCGATAACGATGTCGCCGGCGGCGCGGGCCTGCTTCGCCTGGCTCTCGACCTAGGCGAGCAGCTTCTCTCCCACCACGCCCGAGGTGACGTGCTCGTCGCGATCGAGGCCGTTCTGATCGCTGGAATACTTGCCGGAGTCGACCACGATCAGCGTGATGCCCTTGACGGGGCGCACCGCGTAGGAGAGGCTTCCGCCGCGCGTGCCGCCCTCATCGAACTTCGCGATGGCGGCATCGTAGCCGCAATCGGCCCACAGGTCCTTGAACGCGAGGGGATCGACCAGGTCGGTATGCTCTGCGGCACCGCTGGAGAAGTCGCGGCCGTTGTCGTCGTTGTTGATATCGTGGTTGCCGTTGATGACACAGAAGAGCGTCTGCTTGCCGGCCGCCGCGAGCTCCTTGCGGGCAGCGACGATCTTGTCGTGCACCTCGGTATGGCAGATCAGCTCGCCGTCCTTGGTAAGGTCGCCGGAAACGAGCACCAGATCGGGCTGGTACACCACGATTTCCGCCAGAGCCTTGTCGATGATCGCGCCGGAATCCTTGAACATCTTGCGGTCGGAATTCTCCGCGATCGTGAAGTCCTCGCAATCCGACCACAGGCTCTTCGAGAAGTAATGGAGGTCGGAGATATGGGCGATCTTGATCTGCTAGGGATAGTCGGCACCGGACCCGGCCGTCTCGGCGGCCGCCTCGGCTGGGCTCATCGAGCACGCGGCAGCAGCGACACCCGCGCCCACGACGGAGAAACGAACGAAATTGCGACGGCTTATCGTCTGCTGTGGCATAACACTGGCTCCCATCACGTATGTGCATAGAAAAGACCGCGATGCGGTCCGCACCCAAGTATGGGGAGCGCGTGTTAGCGCAAGAGCGAATCGATGTCAGCCAATCGGCATGATCGTGCAAGAACTATCATGCGCGTACCCGAATAGTAAGCGATTTGCAAAGACCTCAAATTGGGGCCTCAGATTGGGGACAGGCACCAATTTGAGACCTACAGATTGGCGCCTGTCCCCAGGCAGGGCCTCAGGTCGGCGCCCGTCCCCTTAGGCCGGGCCGGGCCTCAGATTGGTGCCTGTCCCCTATTTGAGAGGCGCCAATCCGAGGTTGCGGCTTATAGGTCGCGCGCGGAATAGATGCGCAGGGAGATCGCACAGCTCACCGCGTAGCACACCAGACCGAACGCGCACGCACCCGCGGCGAACGCCGCCAGGCCCTCCGGCGTCTGTGCAAAAGCAAACGCGCGCTGCGCCGCCATCATGGCCTCCCCGCCCATGAAACCGACAATCATGAACGGCGCGACGCCCAAAAACATCATAATGAAGGGTAGCCACTGCGTCGCCTTGGTCTGTCCGAACTTGAAGAACACCGGCATGGACACCGACGCGATGACGAACCCCACGGCGCTGCAGAATGCCAGCGTGAACAGCCCCGCCTGCATCGCGTCCGCATCGAGCCGGACCACGCGCGCGACCACCTCGGGCAGCATGGAGGCCTGGCCGAGCATCGACAGGACGAGCGCCGCGGCGGCGACGAGCAGCGATACGGACAGCGCCCCGGCGAGCACGAACAGATACCGCCCGAGGACGACCTCCCTACGCGAGACGGGCATGGTCAGGCGGAACGCCGCCCAGCCGTTGTGTTCGTCATAGTTGCTCGCGCTGCTGGACAGGCTGAACATCCCCATCATGAAGATGATTCCCGGCAGCGCCGACGTGTTGCCCGTTCCTGCCGCGAAGCACACCGCCATGAACAAGATACTGAAGGACAGCTGCTTGAGGTACTGACCGAACACGACAAGCTCCATCTTGGCCATACGCATCATCGCGCATCGCCTCCTTTCGCAGCCGCTCCGCGCGGATGCAGCACCGAGCCCTTGAGCATGAGCGCCATGTAATCGTCGATGGTCACACGGTCGCACGGAATCCGTGGGAACACGCGGGCGAACTCGAAGCGGTCCGGCACCAGCACGTCCACACCGTAGTCGTGGTGCAGCACGCGCAGCTCGTCCGGCGCGGACGGGCTCGCCAGCACATGCTCGGCCTCCGCCGCGCGACAGCGCGCCACGCCCATGAGGTCGCAGATCTCGTCCTTGGAACAAGCGAACACGATGCGGCCCTCGTCGATGCACACCACCTCGTCGGCGATCTTGTCCAGGTCGCTCGTGATGTGGCTGCTCATGAGGATCGCGTGGCACGGCTCACCCGACGCGTCCTCAACAGCGACGAATTCGCGCAGCATGTCGAGCACCTCGTCGCGCGCCATCGGGTCGAGTCCCGCCGTGGCCTCGTCCAAAATAAGCACCTGGGGGTCGTGCGCCAATGCGCACGCCAGGCTCAGCTTCATCCCCATGCCGCGGGAAAGCTCCTTGATGGCCTTGGCGTCGTCCAGTTTGAGCTGGACGAGGTTGCGCTCGAACGCCGATGCGTCCCAGGTTGCATACACACGGGACATCAGCTTGCCGACCTCGCGCACCCTCATGTGCGGAGGCATCGAGACGGTGTCGAACACCACGCCGATGCGCTCCTTTACCGCGGCCGACGATGCGGACAGCTCGCGCGGCGAGGCACCCAGCACCCGGACCTCTCCCCCGTCGAGTTCGATCAGCCCCAGCAGCGCCTTGATGGTGGTGGACTTTCCGGCGCCGTTCTGGCCGATGAAGCCCACGATCTGACCAGGCTCCACCGCAAAGCTGACCTGCTGCAACGCAAATCCGTCATAGCGTTTGATGACGCCATGCGCCTCGATAAGCGGCGCGCCCGCAAACGATGTCGTCATAGTTAGTCGTCACTCTCCAAAAGGGTGCTTATCATCTCGATGAGCTCGCCATCGCCCAACCCGAGCGCGCGACCCGCCTCGATCGCCTGGCCAAGACGCTCCTCGATCTCGCGAAGGCGCTCCTCGCGAAGCAGATCGGCGTTGCCACCCGCCACGAAGCTGCCTTTGCCCTGCACGGTCTCGATGAACCCTTGGGATTCCAGGTCGGTATAGGCGCGCTTGGTGGTGATCGCGCTCACCCGCAAGCTGTTGGCGAGCGCGCGAATCGAGGGGAGCTGCTCGCCCGCCGCGAGTTCGCCCGCCATGATCTGATCTTTGATCTGGCTGGTTATCTGCTCGTAGATGGGTTTCGAGCTTGAGTTCGAGATGATGATTTCCACGAAATAGATTCCTTCCCTGCCATGCCGACGAGGCGTCCCCCGGCGGCTCGCACGGGGTCCCGACGTCTCGAGAACCCCGCCTGTGAGTATATATGTATATACTCACTAACTACAGTATATACACACCTATACACAGTGCAAGCGTTTTTCTTCCCCAATGCGATCTCTCAAATTGGGGACAGGCACCTTTTTGAGACTGTTGCAGAACGGAGCCGTGTTTTGGTGCACATGAAGGCAGCGATCGGCGCGGGGTGCGCGAGGCACCAAATTGAGAGGAGCCGCGCCCCACGCGCCCCTCAAAAAGGGGACAGGCACCGAATTGAGAGGCAGATGAAGCGGAAGACGCTGACAGAACGCCATGCAGACCGGTCCCGTGGCGACCCCGTCACGAGCCACCCGCAGCACAATTTGGCGCCGCCTGCCCCTTGCACAATTTAGTGCCTGTCCCCTTTTTGAGTGCCTGTCCCCTTTTTGAGGTACCACGGGCCGGACTGGGGAGCCTTACGGACACGGTAGCGAGACGGGACAGGACCTCAGTAGCCGAGCGCCTGCAGGCCGAACATCACGACGGTGAGCACGGTGATCAGCGCGATCGTGCCCCAGGTGAGGACGTTCCATGCGCGACCGTTACGGTACTTGCCCATGATGTGCTTGTCCTGGGCGATGAACACCAGGAACACCAAGAGCACGGGCAGCAGAACGCCGTTGATGACCTGCGCGCTCATCATGATCTGGAACAGGTCGACGCCAGGCATGATGACCAGCAGGGCGGACGCGACGATGACCGCGGTGATGATGCCGCGGTACACGGGCGCCTCATCCCAGCTGCGATCGGCACCGCGCTCCCACCCGAACGCCTCGCAGATGGCACTCGAGGTCACGCCGGGCAGCACGCAGGCGGCCAAGAAGCTCGCAGCGACCAGGCCCGAGGCGAACAGGATCGTAGAGAACTCGCCGGCGATGGGCTCGAGCGCGAGCGCCGCGTCGGCCGCGTCGGCGACCTCGATGCCCGCAGGATGCAGGACGGCGCCGGTGGTCACGATGATGAACCAGGCGATGGCGCAGGCGATGATGGAGCCGGTGGCGGTATCGATGCGCTGCAGCACGATACCGTCCTCGCTGACGTTCTTGTCGACCACGTTGTTCTGCGCGAGGAAGATCATCCACGGCGCGATGGTGGTGCCGATGGTCGCGACGAGCAGCGAGACGTACTGCGGCTCGTTCACCAGACGCGGCGTGACCGTGGCCAAGGCGACCTCGCCCCAATTGGGGCCGACGAGGAACGCCGCCACGATATAGGTGACGAACACGCAGCTCACGAGCAGCAGGATCTTCTCGATGCGGCGGAAGCTCCCGGACATGGTGAGCATCCACACGAGCAGCGCCACCAACGGGACGGACACGGTCTTGGGCACGCCGAACAGCGCCAAGCCGCTCGCGATGCCCGCGAACTCGGAGATGGTCACGGCGGTGTTCGCGATGAGCAGCGCACCCATCGCCAGGGCGCTCTTGCGCACGCCGAACTTCTCGCGAATGAGCGAGGCGAAGCCCTTGCCCGTGACGCAGCCGCAGCGCGCCGCGGTCTCCTGCACCACGATGAGCAGCAGCGCCATCACGGGCAACATCCACAGCGTGCCGTAGCCGTAGCTCGCGCCCGCGCTGGAATACGTGGCGATGCCGCCGGCGTCGTTGCCCGAGAGCGCCGCGAGCAGGCCGGGGCCCATGGCGCCCAGCACGGCGGCTACGGTAAGCTTCTGCTTGTCCTGTGTCTCCACATGCATCCCCGCCCTACAGCAGCGGCACGGCGCCGAGCACCGTGTACGCGAGAGCCGACAGAAGCACCGCGGCGAACGTGAGCGAGGTTCCCGAGGTCCCCCGATCGCGCTCCTCGCCCCGCACCAGGACGGCGAAGTAGGCGACGGCGCTCGCATAGGTCGCCGCGATCACGATGGCCGCGGCGCGGAAGCACGCGAGGTACGTCGAGATCGCCAGAGGATCGCCCCCGGCGAAGATGGTGGTCGCCATGAGCTCGCCGCACAGATAGACCACGGCGGCAAGCACCACGCCGATGAACGTTGACTTGAGGAAGAACCCCAGGTAGGGCTTGGACTCGTCATCGCGCTCATCGTACTCGAGGAAGGTGTTCTTCACGAACGCCGTCATGCGCATGGCGGCGAGCAGCACCACCGGCATGATCGAGATGGGCATGAGCGCGTAGAGGCCCTCGCTGGTGATGACGCGCGAGGCGTCCATGCCGGCACCGATGGCGTCCGGGGACGTGACCGCGATCGCGGCGATGGCGCACGCGGCGATGGCCCAGACGGCGATCCAGTACTGACGCTGCGCGAACCACACGAAGGAGTGCGCGGACTCGCCCGTGGTGGACTCACCGGTGGAGAGGCCGGCGATCTGCAGGTCCTCCTGATGCTCCTCGGCGATGACGTCCATGGCGTCATCGAAGGTGACGATACCCAGGATGTGGCGGCTCTCGTCGCAAACGGGGATGGCGACCAGGTCGTACTTGGTCATCTCCTCGGTCACCTGCTCCTGGTCAAGGTCGGGCTCGACCCATACCACGTCGCGGTAGGCAAGATCGGACAGGCGGTCCTCGCGCTCCGCCACGATCAGGGTGCGCAGGGACAGAACGCCGGTGAGGACGCCCGCGGGATCGGTGGTATAGACGTAGTAGACGCTCTCGAAATCCTCATCGAGCTTGCGGATGGCGTCGATCGCGTCCTGCACGGTCGCGGTGGAGGGCAGCGCGACGAACTCGCTCGTCATGATGCGACCCGCGGTGTCCTCCTCGTACCCGAGCAGGTTGCGGATGGCCTTCTCCTCCTTCACGCCCATGAGGCGCAAGAGCTTCTCGGCCTTCTCGTTGCCGAGCTCCTCGATGAGCTCGACGGCGTCGTCGGGATCCATGAGGGCGAGCATCGAGGACGCGTCGCGGTCGGTCATGCCCTCGATCATCTCGGCCACGAGCTCGTCGTCGTCGAGCTCGGCGATGGCCTCGGCGGCCTGGGCGGTGTCGAGCTGGGCAAACACCTGGCTGCGCAGGCGCGGATCGAGCTGCTCGATGATGTCGGCGATATCGGCCGGGTGCAGTTCGTCGAGCGTCTTATGGGAGACGGAGAGCTTGATGTCCTGCGTGGAGCGCTCGAGCAGGTCCATATAGGACCAGGCGATGATGTCTTCGCCGAGCGGCTTGCCGATCGCCTTCGCGACGCGTTCGACGCCGTGCTCGAGCGCGGGGTGAATCGCGCGCAGCAGGCCGCGGGCGCCCACCTCGGCACCGAGCAGGCGGAGCTGCAGCCGGTTCTCCCCCGAGACGGAGAACTTGATGTCGTTCACGCGCACGACCTTCATGCCCTGCGTGTCCACGATCTGCTTGTTCAGGATGTCGCGCGCCAGCAGCACCTCGTCGGGCTGCAGGTAGGAGAAGCGAATATCGGTATCCGGGCAGTTGAGGTAGACGCCGGAGTCGTCGACATGGTCGACGTACTTGCGCCAGCTGATCATGAAGGGCGTCTTGCCCGGCCCCTGGAATGCCAAAGACGTCACATGCGGGAAGACCTCGCCCGTAGCGATGCCGAAATCGTTCACGATACCGAGCTTCTCGCCGTTCACATCCAGAACGGGCAGCCTGAGCATCTCGGAAAGATAGTTCATGGTGCTCCTTCGCCTTTCGATGGAGGTTATGGACACGCTCGACCGCGCGCCCCGGCAAAGGAGGCTCGCAGGTCAGCAGCTACTGTGTGGTCGGGGTTTGGATTTCACCTGTCGCCCTTCTCGTGACCCTGCGTAAAACAAAGAACGTCTGCCGCCCTAAAGCCGCAGACGCTCTTTACTATAGCATCCCCTGTGCGCCCTGCACGCACGGTCGCGTAATCCCTGCGCAAAGACACGGTCAAGCCGGACGGACCGAGCCCGTCAGACCTCTTGCGAAAGCATGGCCTGCGCGACCGCACGATGACGGCGCCCGCAGGAAGACATCCCCCCATGCCGCACGGGCGCGCTCCGCTACGCCGCGGGCAGGACGGCGCCTTCGGGCATCTTCACCGCTCCCTCGACGACCTCGCGCGGAAACCTGCTGTCCGTGGCCATAAGCTCGGACACCGTGACCAGCTCGTAGCCCTGGGCGCGCAAGCCGTCGATGATCGCCGGAAGCGCCTCGATATCCTGGTCGCGATTGCCGCCGCCGTCGTGCATGAGCGCGATGGCCCCGTTGTAGGCGCCGGACAGGACGCCGTCGACGATGGCCTGCGCCCCGGGGCGCTTCCAGTCCAGCGTGTCGATGTTCCACAGCACGTTGCACGAGATGAGGTCCCCGGCGCGCGCCCACTCCACGTCCGTGAACGCACCGTACGGCGCGCGGATCATCTGCGGACGGGACCCGACAGCCGCCTCGATCGCGTCGAAGGAAGTCGAGATCTCGGAGCGCAGCGTATCGCGATCGCAGTCGGGCAGATTCATGTGCTGATTGGTATGGCTTGCCAGCTCGTTGCCGCCGTCGAGCACCGCCTTGGCAAGGGCCGGCCGGCCGACGACCTGGGACCCCAGGTTGAAGAAGGTCGCCTTGGCGCCCTTCTCCGCCAAGATGTCGAGGATGCGCTGCGTATAGCCGCTCGGCCCGTCGTCGAAGGTCAGGGCGATGTACTTGCCCTCACCCTCCGGGTGCACGTTGAGCGATGACACGACCATGTTCTGCGCCGGCTCGAGCACCTCGCGGTCGACCTGCTCGCCCGAGACCTCACCGGTCCACACCGTCTTCTTGCCGGCGCGCCCCCACTGCGAGACGAACTGGATCGCCCCGCCCGCCTGCTTCTCGATCTGCGGGGCGACCTCGACGGTCTCCTCCGTATGGCCCTCTTCAACATCGGCGCCGGGGCCGACCTCGATGCTCGACCCGTCGCCGAGATGCTCGGACGTCCAGGCATCCGCCGCCACGGACCGGCCGTCGAAGGTCACCGTCGCGCGCGTTCCGCCGTCCTCGGTGATGACGTTGCCGCCGATCGAAAGCAGGTGCCCCGGGGCGACGCCGAAGTAGCCGTTGTCCTCCAAGAAGCTGTCGAGCGGCGTGCCGATGCGGACGCTCGTGCTCGCTCCATTCACCGTGACCTGGACATCTCGCCAGAAGAACGCGTACCCCGCGCCAAGGCCGAAAACGAGCAGGAAGCCGAAAGCGATCAGCGCTGCGCGCAGGCCCGAAGCCGAGGTACGGTGACGGGGAGCCGACTGCCCGACCGCAGCCGGGCGTGCAACCCGAACGCGGACGGGCTGCTTGGCGGGATGCGCGCCCGAAGGCCCGCCCTGCACCGCCCGTGCGTGCGGTTTCGCGCCCGGACGCGCACCGGACGCGCCGTTCGGGCGAGCCGCCGTCTTCCGGGGCACGCTCCGCTGCCGCCGATCGGAAGGCTCCGTCTTGTGCGTCCCCGCAGAGTCCGAAGGCCGAGAGCCGCTCGCGCGCCGCTCCGGACGCGCGCCCGAGGGCGCCGTCCCCCCATCGTTCGATTCATCCACCATTCGCTGCACCAACCCGTTCTTCCAACGCGCATGCGGCGCGCATCGCGTCGAGCTGAATCTACCAACTTCGCCCGGCCTCGAATCCGACGGTCGGCACTATGACTGAACCGTCATGTGATGCCGGGTGCCACCGGCTATTCCCCGGCATCGTCCCCGTCGCTCGCGAGCTCCGGAAGCACGGCCCCATCGGGCATCTTGACCTTCGAAAGGCTGACCTCTTCCGCAAGGTCGGGATCGCTTGCGACCAGCTCTCCCACCGAGACCACGCGGTACCCCTCTTCCCTCAACCGACTCAAAAGCTCGGGCAATGCGGAAAGCGCCTGCTCGCCCACCGCGTCGCTGTCGGTCAGAAGGATGACGTCCCCGTTGCCCACTGAGCCCATGACGTTTTCGACCACGGTGTCGGCGCCTTGGAGCTGGTAGTCGCCCGAATCGATGTTCCACGTCACCACGGCGCTCACCAGATCCATGGCCTCGGCCCAATCGGTGTCGGAAAACAGCCCGAACGGCGGGCGAAGCAACGCGGTTGCGGAGCCGGACACCTCCTTGACCGTGCTGAAGCCCTTCTCGATCTGATCGCGCAACGAGGAGCCCGCGAGCTCGGTCATATCCGTATCGGCGTACCCGTTCGCGCCGAGCTCGAAACCGGCCTCGGCGATCGCAGCGACCGCGTCCTCGTGTCCTGCGACATGGTCGCCCTGCACGAAGAACGTCGCGCCCGCCCCCGCTTTGCGCAGAATGTCGACGATGCGCTTCGTGTACGTGCTCGGCGCCTCATCGAAGGTGAGCGCGACGACCTTGCCGTCCTCAGGATTCACGTTGGATGCGCGCACGACGCAATCCTGAACCTCGGTCACCACGCCGCGGTCCTGCGTCTTGCCCGAGACCTTGCCGACCCAGATCTCCGAACGCCCGGGAACGCCCCAGGTCTCCACGTATTTGATCGGGCCGGAGCCCTTTACGGTCAGGGTCGGGGCGATCTCGGTCGCCTGCACCTCGTGCTCTTCGTAGATGTCGCCGCCCGCACCGATCTCCAGCTTCTCGCCGCCGAGAAGTTCGGTCGAGGCAAGGTCGCCCTCCGAGACGCTCTTGCCGTCCAGCTTCACGGAATACCGCTCGCCGCCGCGCTTCTCGAGCACGGAGTCATCGACTGCCAACAGGTCGCCGGCACGATAGTCGAGCTCTTGATCGGCGATGAGCTGCTCGACCGTGGCATGGATGCGCACCGAGACCTCGGAGCCGTTGAGCTCGACGGTCACGCTGCGGTTGATGTACCACACGACGCTCGCAAGAAAGAGCAGCAGCGCGCACCCCACGGCGATCATCGCGTAGGGCCGACGCGAATCGCGCCGGCGGGGAGCGCGGTTCGGGCGCCCGGGCATCCTGCGGCCGAAGCCTTGGGAGTGACGCAGGTACTGCACGCCCGGCCTGTGCACGCGCCGACGCTGCGCCGAGGGCAGATGCGTCGTGTCGCGGCGGCAGTGCGGCTTGTTGGGTTTTGGCGTAAAGGAGGTGGTGTAGTTCAGCAATGGGTCTCCCTTGATCCGGAACAATCACCCGGCTAGGGAGACTGTACCATCACTTCTTCTTGCGCACCGAGGCGGACTTCGCCGTGCCGGCGGCTTTGCGGTATTCGCTCGCGAACGACTTGAACATGCCCTTGGTCTTGCCGAGCTGCCTACCGAGCGCGCGGGAGCCCTTGTCGAGGGCCTTCGAGCCCTTGTCGTCAAGAACCGCCGCGCCCTTCTTGACCTTCTCGGTGGCGACGACGGTCACCTCCGCGGCTTTGGCGGCGGCTCCGCCCGTGAACTGCAGCCCTTTCGTCTCGTCCGAGACAACCATCGCGCCGTTGCGGTAGCCGCGCAAATACGCCACGGGCATCTCGAGATTGCCCACCAGCGCCGAGCTGGCGCTGCTCGCCGTGAGCACGAAATGGTCGACCGCTCCGGTCTTGCCGTTGAACGAGGCGTCGACGCACCAGCCGATCTTTTCGCCCGACTCGGTGAGCACGTCCATGCCCGTCCAGATGAGGCAGCGGTCGAGGTCGATGCCGAGGCGCTTCGCCGCGGGCGCGTCGAAGTTCTCGCGGACGTCCGTCACCGCGAACGTCCCTTCGTAGACCGTGAGGGCGTCGAGGGCGACGAACCGGTCCTTCTGCTTGATCATACCGGCGACGTCGGGAAGCTTGACCATGAAGCCCACGACACGCGTCCCATCGGGGATGAAGACAGGGAAGTGCACCCTACCGAGGCGCTTGGGCTCTCGCGGGGCGCCGTCCTTGTCGACCGCCTTGTCCTTGGCGGGCGCGCGGTATACCCGCACGCCCATGAGATCCCGTGCGAGCATCTAGGCCTCGGGAGCTGCCTCGGGGGCGACGGACTCGACCACGACGTCGGCGGCGGGGGTGACCGAGCCGGTGGCGATGGCGTCGTTCAGCTGCTCGCGCAGCTGGTCCATGCGCTCGCGGGCCAGATCGACCTTGGCGCGGAGCTCGTCGGTCTTGGCGTCCATCATCGGGCCGAAATCGCTCGCGGCGGCGCGGGCCTGGTCGACCCCCTGCTCGTACATGTCGCGGGCGGAATCCCAGGCGTCATTGGCCATATCCGCGGCCATGGCGCGGGTCTCGGCGCCGGAGCGCGGGGCCACCAGGATGCCGATGATCGTGCCTGCGGCTGCACCGAGCGCGGCACCTGCGACGAAACTGAATCCCTTGCCCATACTGCTCCTCCTTGAGAGTCTTGGTACGCATAAGTTGGTTCATTATACCCACCGTGGCGCACGGGCGCACCGCGGGGCGAAAAGGCCGGCCGCCGCAGACGCGCGGCCCGCCCGGGCTAATCGGAGATGGCCTCCATCCGCACGGTCGCATCCGGATCGAGTGAAGCCGGCTCGAATGCGGCCTGCACGCCCTCGGCGGCCGCTCCCCCAAACACGGGAGCGACGTCCGCGACGCGCTTCGCG
Source organism: Collinsella phocaeensis (assembly GCF_900119895.1). Classification (GTDB taxonomy): domain Bacteria; phylum Actinomycetota; class Coriobacteriia; order Coriobacteriales; family Coriobacteriaceae; genus Collinsella; species Collinsella phocaeensis. Next base: position 309,857 of record NZ_FQLR01000003.1, read on the forward strand.
GGAGGATTGCCCGGCAGCGGGGCGCGCGGGCGGACTCCCTCGGTGTCGATGCGCGCGGACGGCTCGAATGCCGGCTCGACCTGATCGACGGCCTGCTCGGGCGCATCGGTGGCAACGGGGGCCTCCTCGCCCTCTCCGCGCAAGGTGAGCACGAGATGGCGCAGGGCGGTAACGGTGCCGGGGAAATCAGGCGCCGGTGCGTCGGCGTGCAGATAGGCCCAATCCATCATGAACGCGGCAGAGGAAAGCGCCCCCACGGTCAGCGCGTCATCGGGACAGGAGAGCTCGATGTCGAAGAGCCGCTCGTCGCCGGGAACGGAACGGGTTCGCCCGCACGTAACGTCATCGGCCAGGCCGGTCTCGTTCATGATCTCGACGGAAAGGTGCTCCAGCAGATGGGCGAGCTCCGTGTCGCTCATGCATTCCTGGAAACGCGAGCCGGCGTCGCCCAGGCACAGGTGGTCCGCGATGGCGGGGGCCAGGTAATAGACGCGCGCGGTCGCCTCGATGTCCTCAGAGGTCCGCACGGGCATATTCGGGTTGACCAGGACGCGAGCGCGCAGCTTGTCGGCCCCGATCGAGATTTTCATGATATTGAACAGCTCTGCCATGTCACTCCTATCTTCACGGCACGGGCGCCGTCTCGCGGCGAAACGCCTGCGGGCGGCGACGAGGGCGCGCTACGCCTGCTCCTCAGCCTCGCGGTCCGTCGGACGCAGGAACACGAGGCGGGGCTTGTCCGAACGATCGTCGTCCTCGCCCTCGCCCGCCTCCGCCATGGCCGCGAGCTCCTCCTCCGACGGCGCCGTCACGCGGACGAGCGAGATGCGCTGCCCGCGCATGGACTGCACCTTGAACTTGTACCCGTCCTTCGCGAACACCTCGCCGATATCCGGAACCGAATCGCAGGTATCCATGATCCAGCCGGCAAGCGTCTCGTAATCGTCGCTCTCTTCGATGGGCCAGCCCATCTCCTGCGCGTCGTCGCAGCTGAAGCGACCGTCGACGAGCCATTCCCGGCGCGACAGCCGGGTGAGGTACTTGTTGTCGGGATCGAACTCGTCCTCGATCTCGCCCACGAACTCCTCGACGATGTCCTCGATGGTGATGATGCCGGCCGTTCCGCCGTACTCGTCCACCACCACGACGATCTGCTCGTGCGCGGTCTGCATCTCGGAGAGCAGCGGCAGGATGTCCTTGGTATCGGGCACGAAGGTGGCGTCGCGCATGTGCTCGCCCACCGGCGTGACGCCCGCCCCGTCGAGCATGGGCTCGATCAGATCCTTGATATGCGCGATGCCCACGATGCAATCTTGGTCGTCGCGGTAGATGGGCACGCGCGAATAGCCGGTCTCGCGCATGGTGGCGAGAACGTCGGAGATCGGCTCGGTGTCCTCGCACATCGTCACGTCCACGCGGGGGACCATCACCTCGCGGGCGACCGCATCGCCCAGATCGAAGACCTCATGGATGATGCGCTTCTCCTCATCGAGCAGGGTCTCCTGCTCGGAGATCATGTACTTGATCTCCTCTTCGGACACGTTCTGGCGCTCGTCGCCGCTCTTGATGCGCAGCAGGCGCGCGAGGCCGTTGGCCGACGCCTGCGTGAGCCACACGAGGGGGCGGGCGACGTGGCGAAACACATCAAGCGAGCCCGCGACCTGCTTGGCCACGCCCTCTGCGTTCGCGAGCGCGATGCGCTTGGGCACCAGCTCGCCCACCACGATGGACAGATAGGAGACGATCAGGGTGATGAGGACCGGAGCCAGGCCCGGAGCGATCGCCGTGAGCGGGGCGATCCCGAATCCGGACAGCCACGAGGCGAGCGGGTCGGAGAGGTTCGTCGAGGCGACGGCGGACGAGGCGAATCCGACCAAGGTGATAGCGACCTGGATCGTGGCGAGGAAGTTGCCGGAATCCGCAGCCAGCGCGGCCGCCTTCGCAGCCCTCCGGTCGCCCTCCTCGGCGTCACGCTCGAGCATGGCGCGCTTGGCCGTGGTGAGGGCCATCTCCGACATGGAGAAGAAGCCGTTGACGACCGTAAGAACAAGGGTCGTGATGATGCTGATGGTTATGTCCATGGGGACGGTTTCGAACCTCCAGATACGAAACGATGAGACGGAAGGGCGGGACGGACGGCGTCACGGGAACCGCACCCTTTTGGCACGCCGACCGCTTCACGCCAAGGAGGCATTCCCCATGGCGCGACCGCAACGGCTTACGAGACCTAGATCACGAAGAGGACCACCGCCAAGAACTGCAGGACGCTGCCGGCAAGCACCCACACATGGAAGATGCCGTGCATGTAGCGGATCTTCTTGAGGACATAGAAGACGGTTCCCACGGTGTAGCACACGCCGCCCGCGGCGAGCAGGATGAGCGCGGTGGGGTGCAGCAGCTCCAGGAGCTGGGGCAGGCGGAACACCACGAGCCAACCCATGACGAGATAGATGGCGACCGTGACCCAGCGGGGCTGGCGCTCGCGCATGAACGCTTCGAACAGGATCCCCGCGACGGCGATGGCCCACACGGCGATGCAGAGGGGAACGCCGCCGGCGTCAGCGAGCGTCACCAGGCAGAACGGCGTGTAAGAGCCCGCGATGAGCACGTAGATGCAGCTATGGTCGATGATGCGAAAGATGCGCTTGGCACCCTGGGGCGCAATGGCGTGGTAGAGCGTCGACGCAAGGTATTCCAAGATGAGCGAGATGCCGAACACCAGCGCACTCGCGAGCGACGCCGGATGCGAGCCGTCGACGGCGGCCTTCACGATCATGATGACGAGGGCGGCGACAGCGAGGGCCGCACCGATTCCATGCGTCACGGAGTTGACGATCTCTTCGCCCAGGGTGTATTGGGGGATCGCATGCTTGCGCACCGCGTCGGCGGCGCGCCTCGCCGTTGAACCGGCAGCCTGAACAACGCGCTGCGCCCGCGATGCCGCGTCGGCGCGCGCTATGGGCGCAGGGGCAGCCGCGACATCGGGTCGCGGCGTGAGACTGTCACTGGCGTCAGGCATGGCTTTCGGTTCATCCTCCAAAAAAAAGATTAGACTGTCCGGAACTATAGCAGAACCCGCGCGAGCGCGCATGTGCGCGGAGCACGCGGGTTCGTGAATTAATCAATCGGCGATGCCAAGAACTTAACGGTATGCAGACTGCCGGCGCCTGGCCCAGCCGCATTTTGGGGACCGTCTCCAAATCGGGGCGGGCTCGGGGGAAAGCGCGGTTTTCCAGGTACCCCAGGTTGCCGCAAAGAGGAGGACGCGCGCCTTGCGTGCAGCGCCCGGCGTTTGAGCGGCAAGGCGGGCTACCTGGAAGCCGCAGCTATTTGACCTCGATCAGCTCGTATGAGCCCGTGCCCAGCCCGATCTTCTCGGCGTGCTCGATCATCGAGCGCCAGTTGGTGTCCGGATGCGTCATGTTGAAGTGATCGTGCTCGCAGCGCTCCGGCACGCCGTCGCCCGCCTCGAGCTTGGCGCGCATCTCGGTGAGCTCGGTGTTCGGCATCGCCGGCATGGCCAGCGCCGCATCGATGCACGCCTGGTCGATGGCGACCGGGTCGAAGCTCGCGAACATGCCGATATCGGGCACGATGGGCGTGTCGTTCTCCGCGTGGCAGTCGCAGTTGGGGCTCACGTCGATGGCGAGCGAGATGTGGAAGCTCGGGCGGTCCTGCACGATCGCCTGCGTGTACTCGGCGATCTTGTAGTTGAGCACGTCGGCGGCGGCATCGTAATCGGGCTCGATGGCGTCTTGGTTGCACGCGCCGATGCAGCGGCCGCAGCCCAGGCACCGATCGTGGTCGATGCGCGCCACGGGCGACTCGACCACGCGGCCGTTCTTGAGCGTGCGCTCGCGCGTGCTCGGGAAGCTCACCGCACCGTGCGCGCAGATGCGCTCGCAAGCGCGGCATCCGATGCATTTCGCCTCGTCGACGCTCGGCTTGCCTGCCGCATGCTGTTCCATCTTGCCCGCACGGCTGCCGCCGCCCATGCCGAGGTTCTTCATGCAGCCACCGAAGCCGGCCTGCTCATGCCCCTTGAAATGGGTGAGCGAGATCACGATGTCAGCATCCATGAGCGCGTGGCCGATCTTGGCCTCCTGCACGTACTCGCCATTCTTCACCGGGACGAGCGTCTCGTCCGTGCCCTTGAGGCCGTCGGCGATGATGACCTGGCAGCCGGTCGCATAGGGCGTGAAGCCGTTCTGGTAGGCGCAGTCGATGTGCTCGAGCGCGTTCTTGCGGCTGCCCACGTACAGCGTGTTGCAGTCGGTGAGAAAGGGCATGCCGCCCAGCTCCTTCACCACGTCGGCGACGGTGCGCGCGTAATTGGGACGCAGGAAGGATAGATTGCCCAGCTCGCCGAAGTGAATCTTGATGGCGACGAACTTGTTCTCGAAATCGATCTGCTCGATGCCGGCGCGCTTGATGAGGCGGCGCAGCTTGTCGAGCTGGCTCTCACGACCGTACGTGCGCAGGTTGGTGTAGTACACCTTCGAAGGTGCGGCGGTGGGTTCGGCAGACATGGCCCCTCTTCTCTCATAGGTCATCAGGCGATAACCGTATGGTAAGCCCTGGCGCAGCCCTCAAAACAGGCAACGCGGCGCGCTCGATAAGAAACATCCCACATACCCCCCTCCCGCCACGCGCACAGCCACATGTCCGCGGGTAACGAGCGAGACCCGCTCGTCCGGGCAACCCAGGAGAGCAGGCCTCGTATGCAACATGCGGCGGAACCATGCGGCCGACGCTGCCGCCCGGCGCGTCAGGAGAGCTCGGCGAGCGCGCGCTCGAGCACCGGCCCGTCGGCCTCGCAGGGCTCGGCGCCATGACGACGCAGCATCCGGGTCTCACGGCCCTTGCCCGTAACGATGACGAGAGCACGGCCGGCCGTCTCGCGCACGGCGGTTCGGATCGCCTCGGTACGATCCATCTCGATCCGCCAGTTCGTATTGCCCTCGGCCTCGACGAAGCGCGCGATGGTGGCACAGATATCCTTCGGGTCCTCCGGACCGGGATCGTCCTCGGTAATAACGATCCGGTCGGCGAACTTGCCAGCAGCCGCGCCCATGGTCTCGCGACGGTCGACGCCCTTGCCGCCCGTCGCCCCGAACACCACGGCGAGCTCGCGGTCGGGATAGTTCTCGCGGAGGTCTCGCAACATCGTCTCAAGACTCATGCCGTTGTGGGCGAAGTCCACGACGCCCAGAATGCGACCGTCGGCGCTGGGATACAGCTCCATGCGCCCGGGAACGCGCAACCGCTCGAAACCGTGAACGATCGCCTCCCGCTCGATGCCCAGGCCCTCCGCGCAGGCGATCGCCCCAAGAGCATTGGACACGTTGAATTTGACCGGCGTCGCCACAAGGATGTCCTCGGTGAAGCGCGGGGTGCGCACGCAGGCGACGATGCCCCGGTCGGTGTGCCTCAATCCCCCGGCGAACACGTCGGCTGCGTCATCGGAAAGCGAATAGGTGATCACGCGCTCGCATCCCGCCGCATGGGCGGCGGCGAGAACCTCGTCGACCCGGTCCATATCAAGGTTGACCACGGCGACGCGACTCTGCGCGAAGATCTTCAACTTGCTCGCGAAGTAATCCTCAAACGTCGGGTGTTCAATGGGCGAGATGTGGTCCTCGCCGATATTGGTGAACGCGCCTACGGCGAACTCGACGCCGAGGGTGCGGTCGTACTTGAGCGCCTGGCTCGACGCCTCCATCACCACATGCTCCATGCCGCTGGCGGCGGCGTTCGCAAGCTGCTGCTCGAGGACGAACGCCTCGGGCGTCGTGAGCTTCGATGTGCCCCAGTTCTCCCCGTCATCGAACTCGATGCTCGAGAACAATCCTGCCGTGCGCCCGCCGACGAGACGGGCATGCGCATCGAGCACGCTCTTAAGGTAGTACGCGCTCGTGGTCTTCCCCTTGGTGCCGGTGAAGGCGCACACCTTGACGCGACCGGAGGGGTGATCGTACGCGGCATCGGCCAGCAGGCCGAGCGCGCGGCGCACGTCGTTCACGAGCAGGCAGGGCACGGGACGGCCCGCGTCACGGCTCACCTCGTAATCGACTTCGGAAACATAGGCGACGGCGCCCGCCTCGATGGCGCCCAGCAGGTACTCGCGCTTGAACGCGGCGCCCTTGCACACGAACAGCGTGCCCGGGCGGGCCATGCGAGAGTCATCGGTCGCGAATGAGACGTCGATGGCGCCGGCGGGGGTGTCGGGGGACGACGACGTCAGCACGCCGCCGGCGCGCAGCACGTCGATGTAGTGCGACAGCCGGCAGGCTATCTGGGATGCGAGGGCCATGATGCTCCTTGTCCTTGACGCGGGCGGCGGGCGCCCGCGACCTTGCAGCGACGATGGCACGACGGCGCGGCGCGGAGCCCAAACTTGGCTCCATGATAGATTCTCAAACGGAGCGCGAAGCCCAGAAGACCCTCCTGCCATGCCTTCCACACCGGACGCCCGCGGTGCGAGGCCGAACGGCAGCGCGCGCCAAAGGGGACGTACCCTTTTGGCGCGCGCCGACCCGCATCGAAAACGGCCTCCGGCCGCGGAATCACGCGCAGCGAGCGGCACGGGCTCGTATACCTTATACATGGAAACCCGAGAGAAGCGAGACGTTCATGCAGACAGCAGGCGAAGACAAGAAGAGCAAGCCGCATCGCAAGGCACCCAACGCCTTCGTCGTTCTCGCAGTCATCTTCTTGGTCGTCTTCGCCGTTCGCCCCCTAGGCCTCATCGCGGACCTTCACCCCCTGGAAGCGTACACGGACACGGGCGTGCACAGCTTCGTCCCCTACGACATCGAGAGCGAAACGCGACGCGAACATTTCCGCTATAGCGGACGCACGCGCACCTTTACCAAGTACATGGTGGTCTATAAATCTGATGACGGGCACGAGTACAGATGGACTGACGACCATGAATACTCGTCTCATACCGAAGCGGAAGAAATCGTTCTCAGGGGCACCCCCGTTGACAAAAAGGTCTTCACCGTGGCCGACGGCTCATACGTCGTCGACGATACCGACCAAACCCCCGCAGACTACATCGAGCACGCCATCGTGACCAACGGCGCGATCTCTCTTGCGGCCTTCGTGCTCCTGCTCGTCATTTTGCGGCCATGGATCAAGCGCAACTTCCTCGCCCCGGACGCGCCGGTCTGGACAGCCGATCGGGTCAAGCAAGGTGTCGCCACGCCGCTCATGATGGCGGGCATCATAGTCGCAGCATTCGGCATCCTCGACTTGACCTATGCCTTCGATGCGCTTCTTGGGCCGTTTTTGCCGTCGCGCCTGAGCCATGTGCTGTTTGACTCGCCTGCGGCCAGGCCGCTCGTCATCGCTGCGGGAATCGGCCTGTTCGCCCTCGGCGTGCGGTGGGGCAACCGATATGGATCCAGCGAGGACGCCGAAGACGCCTAGAGCGCGTCCTGTTTTTCAGATGAATCCTCGTCCAGGGACTCCGCGGCGGCATCCGAGGGATCTCCTTGGCCGAACAGCCAGCCGGTGAGCAGCCCCACAAGCGGCATGAGCCATCTGGCGAGCATCGGATAGGCTGCCGCCAACACCAAGAACGCGAGGAGGTTGCCGCTCAGCAGGACAAAGACCATGGGCAGGGTGAAGATGAAGATGGCGGCACGGCCTGCAGTGCTTTTCCACATATGACGCAGATAGATGACGCCGGAGTGCCAAAGAAACGCGAGCATAAACATCGCCCATCCGCTAAAGAGCGATAGACCGATCGCAGCGAGCAGACCGTCCGTCTCGATGAACGGTGGGGTCACGTTACCCCAATCGTCGACACGGGGCTCCATGCAAAACGACCAGCCCCAGGCAAAACCCATGACGCCGGACGCGACATCGATGAGGCACCCGATCTTGCCGGCGCCGCGCCGCAACGACCTGCCGAAAGAGAAGTCAAACTTCGTCGGTATTCCCATGCTCATCCCCCGATCGCCTCCGTTCGCGTCCGGGCCCCTGGCCGGAGGGCCACTATCAAACGATACGGTATGGAGAGAAGCATATTGCTGCGACCCCGTCGCGAGTAGATTGAGGCCAAACGGTCCAAAAGCCGCACTTGAACGGGATGCGCCAGAAAAAATGCGCCGGCCCGAATCCGGACCGGCGCGCAAAGCAGTCGCGATGAGAAACCCTTCGGGCAGCCGCGGGTGCCGGGCGGCACGTTAAGCGCGGGCGTCCTCGATGACCTGCTTGACCGTGGCCTGCAGCTCGGCGAGGTCCTCCTCGGAGGGAATCCACTGCTGGGTGATCACAGGGACGGGGAGGTTGAACTTGGCCTTCTCCATCTCCTCGTACACCTGCTTGGGACCGAGCGGGGCCCAGCCGTAGGAACCGAACGCCAGGCCGATGCGCTGGTCGTTCTTGGGCGACAGGCCGCGCATGTAGGTGAGGAAGCTCGCCACGGTGGGCAGCATGTTGGAGTTGAGCGTGGGCGAGCCGATGGCGACGTAGCGGGCGTCGCACATGTCGGTCATGATGTCGGAGATGTGGGTCGCCTTGACGTCGACGAGCTGGGCGGAGATGCCCTCGGCGATGAAGGCGTCGCAGATCTCGCGCGCCATCATCTCGGTGGAGTGCCACATGGAGTCGAAGACGACGACAGCCTTCTCCTCGGTCTTGTAGGCGGTCCAATCCTCGTAGCAGGCGAGGATCTTGTCGATGTGGGAGCGCCAGATGCAGCCATGGCTGGGAGCGATCATCTTGAGGTCGAGGCCCTTCACCGCGGCAAGCGCCTTGCCCGCCTGCATGCCGTACGGCCACACGATGTTGGCGTAGTACTTCTTGGCCTGCTTCATGATCTCGCATAGGTCGTTCTCGTCATCGAAGCGCTTGGTGGTGGCGAAGTGCTGGCCGAACGCGTCGTTGGAGAACAGGATCTGATCGACATCGGAGTAGGTGACCATGTTGTCGGGCCAGTGGACCATGGGCGTGGTCACGAACGTGAGCGTACGCTCGCCGATGCAGAGGGTGTCGCCGCTCTTCACGGGCGTCGCCTCGATGCCGAAGTGGGCGTAGACCTCCTTCACGCCAGCGCCGGCGGAAGCGTAGATCTGGGCGTTGGGGGCGATCTTGTGGATCACGGGCAGGGAACCGGAATGGTCCATCTCCACGTGGTTGGTGATGACGACATCGATCTTGGAGGGGTCGACCACCTGGGAGATGCGCTGAACGAGCTCGTTGGAGAACGTGGCCTTGCAGGTGTCGATGAGGGTGATCTTCTCGTCCATGATGAGGTAGGCGTTGTAGGTGATGCCGGCCTCGGTGGTGTAGCCGTGGAACAGGCGCTCGTTCCAGTCGATGCCGCCGACCCACCAAACCTTGGGCGAGATCTCGATCGCGTTGAGCATGTTGAATCCTCTCTCACAAGTTCATGCTGCTCAGTACCTGCAAAAACAGGTGTTTTTCGCGTCACATGATAGCACGCGGCGCATGCCGTGCGGAAAGCATCGACGGCAGAACACCGGCAACACAGCGTCCAGGACGGCATGGACACGCGGCTTCAACCTCCTGCGCGCCAGAAGAAAGGAAAGGCGCCTGCTCCCGCGCTTTTGATAACTAAAAGGCAACTAAAGACGTGGCGCCGAAATCACAAAGATGCAGGTACAAGGCATACCGCTTTTCCAGTTCATCCCGATTTGTGATTCTGGTGCAACTAAGGCGGGTGGCTTATGAGGCGGCCCACGGCAGTCCTAGCTCCCTTCCACCCCATGGGCAAACGACCCCGTCGCACCCTCAGAATTCGACAGGTTGGCCTTAGATTTGGGTGCGCGTATTTCGATGCGGGGACGCGTCCCGAAAATTGGTGTAGCCGGCATCCCGGCCGGCGCCCGAAAGGGCGCGGCCGTTCCCTAGAATCGTAGTCACCACAACAGACGGTTCTGGAGAAAGGAACGACCGCTATGGACACTGTACACGAGGAGGCGCTCGCCGCCGCCGGCGTCCGCGCCGACGGCACGATCGACATCAACGCCGCGCTGAGGTCCCTGCTGGAGGGGCTGCTGAACGCGGTCATGGACGAGCAGGCGTCCGAGCTCGGGGTGCCGCGCAACGGCTACCGCGAGCGCTCGCTCGACACCTGCGTCGGGCGGGTGACGCTCAGGATCCCCAAGCTCAGGGAGGGGACGTACTTCCCCGAGGACGTGGTCGCGCGCTGGTCGCGGACGGACACGGCCCTCGCCTCGGCCGTGTGCGACATGTGGGCGGCGGGCATCTCGACCAGGAAGGTCGAGGCCGTCGCCTCCGACCTGGGCCTCGAGTCGATGGGCCGGTCCCGCGTGTCGCGGCTGTGCGAGGGGCTCGACGGCGAGGTGGCGGAGCTGCGGGGCGCGGACCTCTCCTCCGAGGAGTGGCCGTACCTGTGGCTCGACGCCACCTACGTGCCGTGCCGCGAGGCCGGCGCGCCGAGGTCGGTGGCGCTCGTCACCGCGGTGGCCTGCTCGGGCTCGGCGCGCAGGCGCGTCGTGGGCATAGAGTGCATCGACACCGAGTCCTACCTCTCCTGGCGCGGCTTCCTGCTGTCGCTCAGGTCCCGCGGGCTCTCGGGCGTGCGCCTCGTCGTCTCGGACGCCCACGAGGGCCTCGTCCGGGCCGTCCGCGAGTCCCTGCCCGGCGCCGCCTGGCAGCGCTGCATCGCGCACCTCGAGCGCAACGTGCTGGAGCGCTGCCGCAGGAAGGGCGACGGCTCGGCCGCCGTCGCGGCCCTCAAGGCCGCCTTCGCCGAGGCGGACCCGGCGCTCGTGAGGGCGGGCTACCGCCGCGCCGTCGACCTGCTCGCCGCCGTGGACGAGCGCGGCGCCGAGCTCCTCGAGGAGGCCGCGCCCGCGGCCCTCGCCTACCTCGCGTTCCCCCGGGAGCACCGGCACTGGGTGAGGACGAACAACGTCCAGGAGCGCATGAACTGCGAGATCAAGCGGCGCACGAGGGTGGTCCAGGTGTTCCCGTCGGCGGAGTCCCTCGTGCGCCTGGTCGGGGCGGTGTGCTGCGACCAGAACGACGCCTGGGCGTGCGAGCGCAACTTCATCGACAGGAGGAGCCTGGAGCCCGGCTACGAGCGCGAACCCCTGCCCGAGGAACCCGGCGGCGAGGAGAGGGTGCTCAGGCTGGTGGAGGAGGCGTTCGACAGGAAGAGGAGGGCGGCGTAGCATACGGGGCGGGGCTGCGACCCCGGGGGAACGGCCCTACACCACTTTTCGTGACGCGATACGATGCGGGGCGGCCCGGATGTCCTCCAGCCCTGCAAACGGGGCATCCACTTCGCGAAAAGACGCTGAGCTATGTCGCGAAAGGCCTCCAAGCAATGAATTGGAGCGATTTGCGCCCGCGCAGCCCGGACCATAGTCGATGAAAACCAAACGCGCCGCCACCCGATGGATGACGGCGCGTCATTGCCTCGATCTTCGATCTGATGCTCCCGGACCGTGAGAGGCGGAGGCGAGCTACTCTTCGGCGCGGTTGCGCGGCTTGCGGCCACGCGGCTTATTGACGAGCGCCTCGGGGCCGTTGGCCCGATACTGACGGCACCAGGTCTTGACGGATGACTCGCTGGGAACCCCATGCTTGACCATGACCTCGCGTACGGACATGCCGTTCTCAAGGCGGTCCTTGACCACGGAGAGCTTGAGCTCATACGGGTAGACGCGATGCTTCGCCCCGGCATTCATGATAGCGGATTGGCCTCCGACGGCATAGGAACGCGCCCACTGGCGGGCCGTCGCTTCGGGAATTCCGAGCTCGACGGCGAGCGCGCGATGTCCGACACCCGTGGACAAGATCTTCACGGCGCGACGACGAATCTTCGCGTCATACTTGGCACCCTGCTTCTTTTCGGCCACGTTCCACCCCAACCTCTCATCTTGCGGAGCCGCGCGCTCCGAGCGGCGACGCGCTAACCCCACCTTTGTATATCGATGTCAACCAATAGCAATTGTTGGTAGCAATAATGCTGTTATACCATATCCTTTTTCTTGCCCATATACTGCAAGTTCGTTAGTGACCCACGCCTGCTACACATATTGCACATATACGTATACGCAGAAGCGTATTGTATCGTCGAGGATTGTTTTCTCGGTCCACGCTCCGCAAAGCATCACCCTCTGACCAGCGCATTGATGTAAACGAGAAACTACATTCCGTTCGATTTGCTTCCATCAGAATAACTATAATTTATACCCGTATCCTGATGGCCGTTCCGTGTCCGCCCTTCCTTATGTCTACATATACATAAACAAGTTAGCATAATACGATATCATATTATTGACCCAGTTGCTTACGGGTCTTTTCTGGGGACGTATCGGTTTCAGATGTTTCCTAAACAACGCATGTAACCCATGTATCACGTCGAAACGGATGCGGCGCGCACCCCCGGTGTCGCTCAAATCCCTCACGAGCGCGGATGCGACGCCCCCTCGGCATCATCGCCTGCGACCGCGCCCATCCGATCCCTCCGCGCCGTCCCCGCCGCCGTGCTGCGCGCGCCACGCATCAAGCCCCTCATCGCGGTCTCGGGCACCGCCACGATTTCGTATGAACGCGTAGGCGGCGAATGTCGCGCCGAGCACCAGCGCCCCGGCCCCTATCCCTGCGCCGTTTGGGAGCACGACGCCGGCAAGGGAGCGCCCGACGGTATCGAGGCCCTCGTGTCCGCCCACATCCATCGCGACGGCGCGGGACGCGTCGGCCTCGAGCGCCACGATGTCTCCGGACGCTCCCACGAGAACCAGCGTTCCGTCGCGGTCGACGAGCGGCGCGATGGTCGCACCCGACGTCGGGGCGCCACCGATCGTTGCGGCGTCGCACACCGTGCGCACGCTCAGCCCGCCGTCCGCCGACCGTTCGACAGCCCGCAGCCCGTCCTCCGCCGCCGCGTAGACCGTCACCTCGGCCGTCGAGGCGTCGAGGCCTCGGCACACCGCGACGCCGCACGACGGAACCGGACCCGCAGCCGACACCTCCCCGACCATGTCGAGACAGGCGCTGTCGCCCGAAAGCCGCATGTCAAGGGCGATAAACGCGCCGTCGGCAGCCCATGCGCCTCCGCGGGAGGCCGCAACCGGCGCGCGATCCGCCAGCGCGCGGCCCACGTCGACGCGCGCGTCCTCCGCCAGCGCGCCGCGATCGCGCAGAAGGGACACGCGCCCCGCCTCGGTCCCCACAAGCACGGCGTCGGCAAAGCGGGGAGCGGGTTCCTCGGCGCCGTCATCGCGGCCGCCATACACCGGGGCGACCCTGGCCCCCACCGCGCACCCCGCATCGAAGCTCGAGAGCTCCGAGCCGTCATCGGCGGAAAGCAGCCGCACGATAGCGCCCCCGTCGGCGACCAGAACGCCCCGGGACAGCGCGACCAGAGTCGGAGAAGCCTCGTCGAGCGCCTCGCCGCAGTCCACGGACCAGAGCTCCTGCGCATCGTAGGCCGAGAAGCCGGCTACGCGCACGCGGCCGGCGCAGGGAAAGGCCGCGTACAGCACCGCGCCGTCCGTTGCGACCGACGCGCCGTCCCCCGCCGCGCCCCCAAGGGTCGACGGCGAGACCGCGATGCGCTCGAGGTCCTCCGTATACAGGGCGACCGAGCCGTCGGCGCACGGTACCGCAAGAGCGCTGTCGATGAACAGCATTGCGGAGCGGGAGGGCGTCGGAGCGGGCAGTTCCGCCTGGGCAAGCCGTTCGCCCGTCGCCATATCGACCGCGACGATCGATCCTGCGGCCAGCGCGTAGAGACGCGCCGAGGACCCGACCTGTCGCAGCGCCAGGGGGCCATCTGCGGCAGCGGCGACGCGCCACGCGACGCGCCCCGAAAGCGGGGCCGATACCGGCACGCATCCCGGAACGACGCTGACCGGGGCCGTCGACGCGTACCCCGGCCACGCCGTGTACGGCTCGTCGGGCAGCCCTTCCGCCGCCGTCGCCGGAAAGCCCGCGATCGCGGCGCCCGCGAGCAGCGCCGTGCCCGCGAGGGCACCCCGCCTCGAGATGCATCGTTGTTCCACCGCGACCGCCCTTCCCATCAGACCTCGTCGTCTTTTCACGCAATTATAGAAGCGGAGCTCAATAAGAGGGCCGATTCCACCGTGAAGGTAAAACGAGTTAGCACCCGAAATGCCACCCTTGAACACCCTCAAATCCGTGCTGTTTGCGAACAAACGCCAGCAGCAGTCCGAGCGATGCGCGCCTGCGCTACCATCGAAGGGCACTGGAAACCAACCCATAGGAGCACCTCCATGGACGTCACCGCCATCATCATGGCCGCGGGTCAGGGCACCCGCATGAAGTCGAACCACGCCAAGGTCTCGCACAAGATCCTCGGCAAGCCGATGATCCGCTGGGTCGTCGACGCAGCGATCGCATCGGGCGCCGGACGCGTCGTCGTAGTGGTGGGCAGCCACAGCGACGAGGTGCGCGCCATCCTTGCAGACGCCTACTCCGGCGAGCACGCCGCCGCCATCGAGTGCGTCGAGCAGACGGAGCGCCTGGGCACCGGCCATGCGGTGCGCGTCGCCCTCGAGGCGGCCGGCATCGATGCCGGCCCCGTCGTCGTGCTCAACGGCGACCTCCCCCTCATCCAGGCGTCGACGATCCGCAGCTTCGCCGAGACCGTCGCCGACGGATCGCACGCCGCGGCCGTCCTCACCTTCACCCCTCCCGAGCCCTTCGGCTACGGGCGCATCCAGCTGGCCGCCGACGGATCCGTCGAGCGCATCGTCGAGCAGAAGGACTGCACGCCCGAGCAGGCGGCCCAGCTGCTTGAGTGCAACGCCGGCTGCTACGCCTTCGATGGCGCCCTGCTGGCCGCCCATATCGGCGAGGTCACCTGCGACAACGCGCAGTCCGAATACTACCTACCCGACATGGTCGAGATCCTCAAGTCCCATGGGCACGCCGTCACCATCTCGCATTGCAACGATTACCGCGACGGCCTGGGCGTCAACTCGCGCATGCAGCTCGCCGAGGTCACCGACATCGCACGCGGCCGCATCAACGACCGCCTCATGACGGAGGGCGTCACCTTCATCGATCCCGCCCAGGCGTGGATCGGGCCCGATGCGCAGATCGGACGCGACACCGTCGTCTGGCCCCAAACCCATCTTATCGGCCGCTGCCACGTGGGCGAGGATTGCCAGCTCGGCCCCAACACCCGCCTTACCGATACCGTTGCGGGCGACCGGTGCGTGATCGACGAGACCGTTGCCGTCGAAGCCGTGCTCGCCGACGACGTGGAATGCGGCCCGCGCGCCTACCTGCGCCCCGGCACGCACATGCTCGACGGATCCAAGGCGGGCACGCACGTCGAGATCAAGAAGTCCACGATCGGCAAGGGCTCCAAGGTTCCCCACCTGTCCTACATCGGCGACACCCAGATGGGCGCCGGCGTCAACGTCGGGGCAGGCTCCATCACCTGCAACTACGACGGCAAGAACAAGCACGCCACGACCATCGGCGACCGCACGTTCATCGGGTCCGACACCATGATGGTGGCGCCCGTGAACATCGGCGCGGACGCCATTACCGGAGCAAGCAGCTGCATCACCCACGACGTGCCCGCGGGCGCGCTCGCCATCGAGCGCAGCGATCAGCGCATCGTCAAGCATTACACCGAGCTCAGGCGCGCGCGCCTGTAGCGCCCGCCACGCCCCGGGCGCACGGCGCGAGGAAGCCTCTCGTCGCATCCGCTCGGGGCGTTCACGCATGCGATACGGGACCGTGCCCTTTGTCATGCTTTGGTCAAGCCTTTATGGCTAATATATAAAGACATGGATGTTGTGGCGTATAAAGGAGAAGACATGCCGACAACCGATCCCAAGAAGACTGTGGATATGAACAAGATCCTCCGCGTCTATTCGGGCTCTTCCAACCGTCCGCTCGCAGAGAAGATTGCCGGCCAGCTGGGTGTCGAGCTTTCGGGGCTCACGCTCAAGCAGTTCGCGAACGGCGAGATCTACGCTCGCTACGACGAGACCGTCCGCGGTGCCGACGTGTTCCTGATCCAGTCCGTTGCCGGCGCGAACGTCAACGACATGCTGATGGAGCTGCTAATCGCCACGGATGCCGCCAAGCGCGCGTCCGCCCGCTCCATCACCGCCGTCATCACGCACTACGGCTACGCCCGCCAGGACCGCAAGGCCGGCCCGCGCGAGCCCATCACCGCGCGTCTCGTGGCCAACCTGCTCGAAACCGCCGGCGTCGACCGCATCATCACCCTCGACCTGCACCAGGGTCAGATCCAGGGCTTCTTCGATATCCCGGTCAACCACCTCTCCGCGCTGCCGCTGTTCGCCGACTACTACAACGCGATGAACTTCGACACCGACAACCTGGTCGTCGTCTCCCCCGATGTGGGACGCGCCAAGGCCGCCAAGAAGCTCTCCGACATGCTCGGCTGCAGCCTGGCCATCGCCCACAAGGGCCGTCCACGTCACAACGCCGCCGAGGTCATGGGCATCATCGGTGACATCAAGGGCAAGACCTGCATCATCAACGACGACATGATCGACACCGCAGGCACTCTGTGCGCCAACGTCAAGGAGCTCAAGATCCTGGGCGCCGGCGACATCTACGTGTGCGCCACCCACGGCATCTTCTCCGGCCCCGCCGTCGAGCGCCTGAACGACGCCCCTATCGTCGAGTGCGTCGTCACCGACGCGATCCCCGTCGAGGTCGGCGGCAAGATCAAGACCATTTCGGTTGCGGGCGAGTTCGCCGAGACCATCGCCGCCGTATACCACGAGCGCTCCGTCTCCACCTTGGTGGGCGGCGACTTCGCGCTCTAGGGCACCGCACGGCATCAGCCCTACGCAACGGGGGCCGCGGCATCAACGCTGCGGCCCCCGTTTTCCATGCACTCCAGCCCCTCCCGCGTACCAAAAGGATGTCGAGGATGTGCATTGCGTGCCGGCGCAACTGAACGTGCGCTCCCCCATGTAACCATCGGCCGGCGTGCCGGGCACCCAGCAAAACAGCGCCGCCCGGAAACCCCATGCCATCTCAATGAACGAGATGGCACAGAGGGCCGAGTGGCGCCGATGGGGGTGGCAATCTGATCGGAGCGCCGGCTATTCGTCCTCGTCGTCGACAGGCACGGCCTGGGCGTTCACGAACATCAGCTGGGATCGAGCGGCATCGATAACAGCGGCGACGCCCTCGCCGGTAAGCGGGGAGGCGGACAACGCGAGCTCGAGCGCGCACGGGACGTTGACGCCGGTCACCAGGAACACATTCGGACCGATATAGGGAATGAATGCCTGGTTGACGCTGCCCTGCATCATATCCGTGAACACGAGGACCTCGTCTTCCGGCGCAAACGAATCAAACGTGGTGCGCACCTGATCCTCGAGCGGCGTGTCGTCGATATAGGCATTGATATCGACGATGCCGAGATCCCCGCCGATGAACTCGAGGGTATCCCTCAGGCCGGAGGCGAATCGATGGTGCGACGCGATAACGACATGTCTCATAGCTGGTCCTCAAATTCATCAAGCACGGACTCTATGCCGCCCGCGGGCAGCTTCGTGACGAACGATTCGTACCCGAGCCCAAAATCGCCAGCAGGGACGAAGTAGCCCTGCCCGTCATTTGCATAACCTATCACGAACACCCTTTTTCCGGGAAACATCGACTTGATTCGCATGCCGAGCACGCTGCCGAGTTCTCCCGGGAAGGTCACGATAACAAGCTGACTGAAGTCATATATCCGCATCTCCATGGGGAAGGCAATCCGGTCGAGCTCCAAGCGCTCTCCGAGACGCATGACCTCGGTGCGCGCGAGTTTCTTCGCATCAAACGAAGCCGACGGATCGTCGAGGACCGCCTGGGCCTGCGCGAGCTGCTGGTGATAGCGATCGAAGTGCACCGTGTTGTCGTAGTCGATGTCCTTGCGGAAGACGCGAACCGAGGGGGCGGACAGCTCAATCGGCTCAAACGAGCCCTTCATGAGCTCCCCCGCGATTCCGCACGAGACGCGCGCGAGCTCTGCGAAGTCATTTCCCTGGCGGAACTGCCTGTTGCCCAGATCTCCCGATGCGCCCGTGAAAGCATACGGGGTAACGCCAAGCCAGTCGGCGATGTGCGCGCGCACGCCGCCCTGCACATCCGTGGTGAGATAGCGGTTCTTGGGCCCGACGACGGTCGCGTGGCAGTTGAAGTTGAGCATGCCGGCAACGGTCGACCCGTCTTCGCCGACGAACCGCACGACAAACGCCTCATCATCGAACGGCTTGTCCTTGGAGTTGCGGTTTGAATACCAGCCCCGGACGCGCGTCTCCATCAGCTCGGCGCGCACCTCGACAAGCCGGTCGACAAGACCGGTCGCAGCCTGGACGACCAGCCCACACACCATCTCGGGCCATCCGTACGACTCCTTGCCCGTGATGGTCCCCTCGCGCAGGCCCGTCGGGCACGAGTGCGAGTGGATCGTGCTGATCACCAGGCGCTCGTCTTCGAGATCGAGGACCTCGCAGAGAAGGGACCGCATCCGGGCGGTGCGGGAAAGGGAGATGTTGCACGCGTCGATGGAGACGAACAGAGTTCGAACGCCCCCATGTTCGAGCAGCAAAAGCACCGAGTACGCATCGTCATGTACGCCTAGAGCCGGCAGGCGCCGCTCATCGCTCGCATAGCCATCCATGTAGAAGGTTCCGCTCGGCGTGATGCACACGCGCAATGTGGCCGCTTTCACATCGACCTCCTCTGGTCGGAATTACGTATCGACCCGGCGATGCGGGACGCTGGGCCCTGGTCTGACGGCGGGCGGACACCGGTGGCGGGCCCGCCCGCAAAGGGGGAAAGCTACACCAGGATGCCGAAGGCGGCGAGGACCATGGAGAGGACGATGATGCCCACGATGATCGCGATCAGGTTGACCTTCTTCTTGATGAGCAGGTACACGAGGGCCGTTGCGGCGCAGGGCAGAAGGCCCAGCATGATCTTGTCGAGGATGCCCTCCTGCAGACCGAGCGAGACCTCTCCCATCGCGAACGTAAGACCGACATTGATCTTGACGACCGAGGGGATCAGGGCGCCGACGACCGTCAGGCCCAGGATGCTCATGGCCTCGGTGAACACGGGGATCTTGTCCGCAAGCGACGTAATGAGCGACGTGCCGAACTTATAGCCCGTCTTCCAGTTGTTGAGCGACCACCAGAAGATGACGAGACCGACCGCGAGCCACAGGAAAATACCCACGGGGTTGCCGTCTTGGGCCATATAGGCGGCGATAGAGCCGAAGACGGTAGGGATGAGGGTCCAAAGAATCGAGTCGCCGATACCGGAGAGGGAGCCCATCAGGCCGACCTTGAGGTCCTGGACGGCATCGAGGCCTTGGTTATGCTGCTTGTCCTCGATGGCAAGGGCGGCGCCGAGCAAAAGACCAGAGACCGGCGGGGTCGCGTTGAAGTAGCGGCCGGCGTTCTCGAGCGAGCGCTTGTAGCCCTCCTCGTCATCCGCGTAGATCTTGCGCAGCGCGTCGGCCTCGGCGAAGACGACGGACGGCGCGAGCTGGGTCTCGTAGTTGAATCCATGGACGGCCATCTTCCAGCGCCGACCGCATTTCTCAAGATCCTTGTCGGTCAGGATGGGCTCGAATGAGCCGTCGGACAACGGGCCGACCTTGACGGGCGCATCCTCAAGATCCTGCTTGACATCCATAGTCGTGTTACTCATCCTCAAGCACTCCCTCCGAAGAAAGCTGGGCGGTGGCGGCAGAAGCGACGCTATGAGCCTTGTAATACTCGTACGCAGCGGCGCCAGCGAGCAGGGCGATGGGCAGGATGCCCAGGCCGAGGTAGGCGGACAGCACGAAGCCGACGACCAGGTAGCTGAAGAACTGCTTGGCGGGCATGTAGTTCAGCAGCATGGCCATGCCGACGACGGGCAGGATCCCGCCGGCAACGGACAGGCCCTTGGTGAACCAAGCGGGCATGGCCTCGAGCACGGCGTTGACCGCATCGCCACCGATGAGCATGACGATCAGGACCGGGATCATCTCGCCGAGGCAGAACATGATGGGACCCATGAAGGTGACGGCCTTCATCTTGCCGTACTCGCCGCGGGCGGCAAACTCCTGCTGCTTGTGCGCCATGAAGATATTGAGCGTCTTGACGATGACGTCGATCTGAACCCAAAGCAGGCCGACGGCGATGCCGATAGCGAGGCCGACGCTCATATCCTGACCGGTGGTGACCGTCACGACGGTGCCCACGATGGCGGCCATGATGTAGTCGGGCACGGACGAGCCTCCGATGGCCGCGACACCGAGCGACATGAGCATGCACGTCGCACCGATCTGCATGCCGGCCAACGGATCGCCGATGACCAGACCGGCAAGCGTTGCCCACAGCACGCAGTTATGTCCGTTGATCTGCGTACCGATTCGGTCGAAGCGGTACAGGCCTGCGATCAGGGCGACCAGGACGATCTGAATGACGGAAAGCGTCATCTAACCCATCTCCTCTCACTACCCGATGAGCGCGCCGAGCGCCTCGGGCTTGTCTGCCGGAATGTACTGCGAGAACACCTTGCAGCCGGTCGCCGCGATGGCGCGGTAGCACGCGAGGTCATCGTCGGCGATGAACGCACGGCGGCTCACCTGGGTTCCCGCCTGGCCTTCAGCAGGCGCAACGGTGCCGCCCACCACGAGCTCGGGCACCGGGTGCCCGGTCTCGATCACGTTCTGGATGGTCTGCGGAGCGCGGGCGACCACGAAAACGGTGTGGTCGTCGTACTTGCCCGCCGTGAAGTTGGCTAGCGCGGTCTCCTCGGAGATGATGGAGAGCGCGACGCCGGACGGCTTGGCCATACGCATGGCGGCCTTTTTCGTCGGGTCGTTGGCATACTCGTCATCGATCACCATGAGGCGCTGGGGGCGGTACTGCGGGACCCATTGGTTCGCAACGATGCCGTGCAGCAGGCGGTTGTCGATGCGCGCTGCGACGATGCTCATAGTCTCACCTTGTCTTTCTTGCCTTGGAGGCGGGCAGAGCGCTCCGCCTACTCGTCTTGCTGGTCTATGGATCCGTCGGAAGGTATCGCACGCTTGCGCAGGGCGTGCTCGGGATAGATGTAGTCGTATGCGTACACGATCTCGGCCACGGGGACCTCGACGTGGTAGTGGGTGGAGATGTCCCCGAAGCTCTCGCGGAACGCCTCGACGAAATCCGCGTGGGACGAGAGGAACCCCTCCTCGTCCACGCAGTTCTCGATCGGCGTGCGCGTCACCAGGCGCTCGACGAGACAACACAGGTGAACGTAGAGGCCGACCATGCGGCCCTCGATCGAGGTCCCCGTAAGGCGCTGGAGCATGAGGACGGAGCGCTCGATCTCGGAGAAGAGCTTGCTGGGGTTGAGGATCGTGATGGACTCGACGACGTTGCGGAGCGTGAGGTTCTTGATCAAGCTGCGATGGAAGCCGTCGAGGGCGTCTGCGGAGAGAAAGCGCGAGAACACGCGGTCGATGCGCGCCCCGTCGCTTCCTGCGATTAAGTCCTCCAGCGAGATGAACGGAACGCCCTCGATCTGAGGATCGCTCGTCCCGATGGCTCCGCGGACGGCATACTGGCTGAAGACGGCGTCGTCTTCACCGTTATCCATCAGCTGCCTGAACCCACAGGTGACCAGCCGCACACCGGCGTCGGCGCCCAAGCTCTGAGCAACGAGCGTGCGGATCTTCTCAGCGGCCTCGATGCCGCCCTCCTCGCAGAAGATGATGGCGTCCGGCCTGGTCGAGCGCTCGATCACGCGATAGCTCGAGACGCACGAGTCCACCGCGGAAGCCATCAGCTCCTCCATACCGCGTCCGGCGAGAAGCCCCGCCCCTACTTCAACTGCCAAACCGGTCGAGACGTTGTTCATCACGCCGATGGTCTTGCCGGAAATCGCCCCAAGATCTTTGTAGATGGAGCGCAGCGATCCGGTATCCACCAGGATGGCCAGCTCATCGCAGAAAGAAAACTGGTCGACAAGCTGCCGCAACGGACGCACGACATCCCTCACCTGCAAGTCATACGGCATGTCGATGGCCTCGAACACGCGGTCGCCCAAAAAGCGGTTGGCGGCGTCGGCGATGCTCGTGGCAGTCGAGTAGCCGTGAGCGAGAATCACACCGAGACGGCGACGGCCCGTCTGGACCTGGGAGCCGCATGCATGCAGGGTGACGAGCAGATGCGTGAGGGCATCGAGCTCAATGCCGAGAGCGTCGAAAATCCCGGATGCGATGCGGTCGGCGACCGATGCGGCGAGGCGCTCTCGTGTCCCGACCAGCGCGTCAAGCGCCACGACGCTTTCAAAATGCTCGCCCTTCCAACGAGAAAGGCGGGCCGTCGGCCATACCTGACTGCAAACCTCGCGCGTGATGACAAGCGAGCTTTTTCGGGAAAGCATCGTGGAGTAGAGGCTGTTCACCGAATCGATGACGTCCTCGATGACCCGCGCGCATGCGTCCGACCTGCCGCTCAGCCGCTGGTCCTCGAACATGAGATAGTCTTCCAGACCGATTACGCCCTGAGACACGGCACACATCAGGCCGTCCGCATCGATCTCGCCCGCGACGTAGCGCTCGTATTCGGAGACGATGCCGGACAGCAAGGTCGCCTCCTTGTCGCCATCGAATGCAAACGAGGCGCGGGTCGTATCGATCATGGACGAGTCGTCGTCCATGCGCGCCTGACGCGACGGGTCGACGAGCTTGGACGGAAGCTGGAACGTTCGGATATCGAGACGCCCGCCTTCGCTGCTCAAAAACGCAGAGGCGCAGCAGGATGTGATGCACGAACTCAGCCCGCGCACGTTCTCCCCGAACTCCCCTTCGGCGAGGCGGCGAAACGCTCCCCTGCTGATGTAGATATCGGTACCCAGGCGGCGCCCCTCGCGCTTGAGAAAATAAAGGCAGAGCTCAGAGCGCTCCTCGGGCGTACGGTCGTGGAGCGCCGGAACGCTCGCCATCAACGGCACCCGACGAGACAGCTCGCGGGCCTCCGGAGAATCCGGGGCGCACGATGACGACAGGATGACGCGGGCGGTCGAAGCCACCGAGGAGTTGCGCCCCGCCTCGGCGAACGAATCGAAACGGGTGCCTTCGGGGACGATGCGGGCAAGCAGGGACTCAACGGTTGTGACGGGGATCTGATCGACATTCTTTACATAGAACATGCCCACGTCTCCGATGGCCACGCCGGATGCGAGGGAATCCATCAGAATCCGCTCCGATGAGGGCGTCGCCTCGCTGCGGTACCGGGAGCAATCGATGCAGACAAACTTCGCCTTCGCGGGAACAAGGCCCTCGGTGCGCGCACACTCGAACCCCAGGCGAGCGAGCAGCGACTTTCCGGTGCCGTGCGGGCCGACAAGCATGAGGGGAATCCCGCAAGGCGGATAGGCCATGGCAGCGCGAAGGCGCTCGATGGTGACGGAAAGGCTCAGATCGTGGCCGATGGCGCATTCAAATCCGTCCGTCTGGCCCTGAGCCGGGATGAACAGGTCCTCCAAAGATCCGTAAGCGCTGCGCGACAGGCTCGTCTGAAGGAAGCGTTCGAGACCGCGACGATGAAAATAGTAAACGGGTCGGCTGCCGACCTTGACCGCAACCTTGGCGCGAACCAGATCGTTCAGATACTGACTGGCCAGATTTCGCGAAATGGCCAAAGCCGAAGCGATGGAAGCGGTCGTGAATCGATCGACCGCGCCACGATCGAGATCGCGCGTCAGGCCGTCGAGATACGCCAATACATCTTTTTGCGTCTCGGGGATGTTCACGTCTGCCTCCTTCTCTGCGACTAAGAGTATTATTTTGCCTGTTGAACTAAGGTTTATTAATCCCTTTTCGCCACAAGGTGGGATCTTTCGCCACGACATCGGTCGCCGTGACAACGCAAGCAGACGCATCGACGCTTGCACGCGACACATGCGCTCGCGACTCTTGCGGCCGGGCGGTCAGCATGAGCGCGGGGCCGCACGACACCGTTACGCGCGAGCAAGCCCCTCCTCGCGCGCCCGCTCCGCCACGGCAGCGGCAACCGCCGGAACCACGCGCGAGTCGAAGGGATCGGGGATGATATTGCAAGCAGAACGGTCGCCGGGGGCAATCAGCCCAGCGATCGCATCCACCGCCGCCAGCAGCATGCCCTCGCTGATATCGCGCGCCCGCACCTCAAGAGCACCCTTGAAGATTCCCGGGAACGCCAGTAGGTTGTTGATTTGGTTCGGAAAATCGGATCGGCCCGTCGCAGCAACGGCCGCGCCCGCGGCCAATGCCGCGTCGGGCATGATCTCCGGATCGGGATTGGCCATCGCGAAGACGATCGGCGAAGGGGCCATCGAACGCACCATGTCCTGAGAAACGATTCCAGCGACAGAGACGCCAATCAGGACATCGGCATCGACGAGAGCGTCGGCAAGGGACCCCCGGATATCGCGCGGGTTCGTCGCCTGCGCCATCGCAGCAAGATCATCCGAAAGGCCCGGCCTTCCCGCATAAACGACACCATCGACATCGCACAACGTCACATCGCGAGCCCCCATGCGCATGAGCAGGCGGGCGATAGAGAGCCCCGCCGCCCCTGCGCCGGAAAAGACCACGCGAGCGGTCTCGAGGTTCTTGCCGACAAGCGCGCAGGCGTTCTTGAGCGCCGCGCACACCACGACCGCGGTGCCGTGCTGATCATCATGAAAGACGGGGATGTCGCACGACGCCTTCAGGCGGCGCTCAATCTCGAAGCACCGCGGCGCCGCGATGTCTTCGAGATTGATGCCGCCGAAGCTGCCGGCGAGCAGCTCCACGGTGCGAACGATCTCATCGACATCCTGAGATCGAATGCACAAGGGGAACGCATCGACGTCGGCGAACGTCTTGAAGAGGGCGCACTTGCCCTCCATGACCGGCATGCCGGCCTCAGGCCCGATGTTTCCCAGGCCGAGCACGGCGCTGCCGTCGGTCACCACCGCCACCAGGTTTCCGCGGCGCGTATAGCGCCACGACGCCTCCGGGTCCGCCGCGATGGCGCGGCAGGGTTCCGCAACACCCGGGGTATACGCGACGGCCAGGTCCTCGGGGGTCTCGATAGATGCACGGGATACGACTTCGACCTTCCCCTGCCAGCGCTCATGCTGATCCAGCGACGTCTTGACCATATCCGTGTTGTCCATCGTGTCCTCCTTGGGAATGCGGCGCACAGGCGGCGCCCTCACCTGACGTCACCACCATACGGATCGGTCACCTTCGTGCGGACTCAGGAAGAATCGATTCGACACTTCGACGGGGTTTTCGCCCCTTCGGGCGCTCCCGCAACACGCGCGCGCCGGTTATCGACAGAACGGGCGGCGCTCCCTTTGGCAGCAAATCACAATGTAATGACGGCGGCGCCACCAATCGAGGGATTTCGGGTCGGATTATCATGATTTGCTGACGGGCTTCCCGTGCCCCTAGTAAGACTCGTCCCCTTGGGCGCCCTTGATGGGTGGGGCCCGAACACGTCGCGGCGACCGATTCGGCCCCATATGAACGCACCCCCTGCACCTGCCGTGCAAACAGGTGAAGGGGGCACGGAAAGCCGCCCGTATCCTCGAAATCTCTCGCTGCCCTACAGGCCCCCGCCTCCCAGGAGCCCACGCAGGACCTGCTCGGGATTCGCGCTGCCGTCGCGCGGAGCCAGGGCCGTGATGCGCTTCTGCATCTTGAGCTCGTGAAGCTCATCCTCCAGCTGACGAACGCGGGCGCGCAGCCTCTCGCTCTCGCACTCCCGTTCCTCGGCGCGCTCTTTCATGTCCAGGATGCGCACGACGCCGGCGAGGTTGATGCCCTCGTCGGTGAGCTGGTTGATCAGCTCGAGCCGCTCGATGTCGGCGCGCGAGTAGAGCCGCGTGTTGCCGCCCGAGCGCTGCGGGTTCACCAGGCCCTTCGACTCGTACACACGCAGCGTCTGCGGATGCATCCCCGTGAGCTCGGCAGCCACCGAGATCATATAGAGCGGCTTATTGCGCGCGTCCTCAGCCATAACGTTTCGCTCCTTCTCCCTGACATACGCTACATGGTAGCGCGATAGCGGTCCACGCCCGCACGGTAGTCGCGGCGATCGTCTTCCGCAAGCTTCTCAAGGGCCGTCCGCTCCTTATCCGTCAGCTTCGACGGCACCTGGACGGCGACCTTCACCAGCAGGGCCCCGTTCTTGCCCCGATGCTTCACATCCGGCGCCCCCATATCCTTGAAGCGGAAGGTCTTTCCGCTCTGGGTTCCAGCGGGAACCTTGAGCCGCACCGTGGCGCCGCCGGGCGTCGGAACGTCGACGGCGCAACCGAGCGCGGCCTCGTACATCGAGATCGGCAGCTCCATCGTCACGTCGGCCCCCTTGCGCTTGAACAGGGGATGCTCGGCGACGTTCGTCGTCACCACAAGATCGCCGCGCTCGCCGCCGTTGGCGCCGTACTCGCCGCGGCGCTTGTAGCGCAGCTTGCCGCCGTCCACCGCGCCTGCCGGCACCGAGACCGTGATGGTCTGCTGCTCGCCCGTCGAGGGAATGCGGTAGGTGACCTTATGCGTCACGCCGCGGAACGCGTCCTCGGCGCTCACATCGACCGACAGCGAGAGGTCGCTGCCCTTGCGCGGACGCGCGCTCCGCGCGCCGCCGAATCCGCCGAAACCCTGGGCCCAGTCCGAGCCCCCGACGCCTTCGCCCCGAAAGATGCTGTCGAAGATGTCCCCCCAGGGTGCCGCGCCTCCAGCGTAGCCCCCGCCTGCGCCCGGCATGCCGCCGAACATAAGCATCTGGTCGTACTCCTTGCGCTTCTCCGGATTGGAGAGCGTGTCGTACGCCTCGGATATCTCCTTGAACTTGGCCTCGTCGCCGCCCGCGTCGGGGTGATACTTCTGCGCGAGCTTGCGAAATGCCGTCTTGATCTCTTTGTCGGAGGCGTCTTTCGATACGCCAAGGACATCGTAGAACGTCTTACCCTGGGGCATAGCTGCCTCCCTTCTCGTCAAAAAGGCCCCGAGCGCGCGCTCGGGGCCCGTCATCTACTCCTCCGCGGCACCTTCGGCGGCGCCTGCGTCCTCATCGGGCGCGGGGCGCTTCGCGCCTCCGTAGGTCACGGTGACCATCGCCGCGCGCAGGATGTGGTCGGCGATGCGGTAGCCCTTTTGATATACGTCGTTGACCGTCTCGTCATACTGATCGGGATCCTCGACGCGTCCCACGGCCTGGTGCTCGAGCGGGTCGAACGCGCAGCCCTTCGGATCGATAGGCTCGACCCCTTCATGCGCGAAGATGTCGAGCAGCTTGGTGTGGACCGCATCGACGCCGTCCACGAACTGCTTGAAATCGTCCGCGAGGTCCTGGGTGCGAGCGTGGTCGATGGCGCGCTCGATATCGTCCACAACGGGCAGCAGCGCGGAGACGAGCTTCTCCGTCGCGCGCTCCTGCTCCGCCAGGCGCTCCGCCGCGGTGCGTCGACGGAAGTTCTCCCAGTCCGCCTGCAGGCGGCAGCAGCGATCCGACGCCTCGGCGGCCTTCGCCTCGGCGGCCTCGAGCTCGCCGCGCAGGTCTGCGGCCTCCTGCTGGGCCTGCTCGAACTTCACTTTGAAATCGTCGTTGGCAGCATCCTCGCCAGCGCGAATCGCGGCCTCGACCATCTCCTCTTCGGTCATGGCGCAAGCCTCGGCGTCCTCAACCGCCTCATCGGCCTGCACGCTGGTCTCGGCGGTCTCGCATGCCTCGTCGGCCGCCTCTACGGGAATCTTCACGTCCCTCTCCTCGGAGTCAGCGGAGGCGGCGGCAGCGGCCGCCTCCGTGCGAGCAACATCAGCGGACATGATTACTTGTCCTCGTCGACGACCTCGTAGTCGGCATCGACCACGTCGTCGTCGGGCGCGGCGGAGCCCTCAGAAGCCTGCTGGGCATCCGCGTACACGATCTGAGCGAGCTCGTAGGCAACGGACTGCAGGGACTCGCCAGCAGCCTTGATGGCCTCGACATCGGAGCCCTCGAGAGCCTTCTTGGCCTCGTCGATAGCGGACTGAGCCTTGCCCTTGAGGTCGGCGTTCACCTTATCGCCGAGCTCGGAGAGGGTCTGCTCGGTGGAGTAGCAGAGGCTGTCGGTCTGGTTGCGGACCTCGACCTCCTCCTTCTGCTTCTTGTCCTCCTCGGCGTGCGCCTCGGCGTCCTTCACCATGCGATCGACCTCGTCGTCGGAAAGCGCCGTGGAGCCGGAGATGGTGATCTGCTGCTCCTTGCCGGTGCCCTTGTCCTTGGCGGAGACCTTCACGATGCCGTTGGCGTCGATGTCGAAGGTGACCTCGATCTGCGGGACGCCGCGACGGGCGGCCGGGATGCCGGTCAGCTGGAACTTGCCCAGGGACTTGTTGTCGCGAGCCAGCTCGCGCTCGCCCTGCAGGACGTTGATCTCGACGCTCGTCTGGTTGTCGGCGGCGGTGGAGTAGATCTCGGTCTTGGACGTCGGGATCGTGGTGTTGCGGTCGATCATCTTGGTCATGATGCCGCCCATGGTCTCGACACCGAGGGACAGCGGGGTCACGTCGAGCAGCAGGATGTCGCTCGGGCCGTCACCGGAGAGGATGGCGCCCTGGACCGCGGCGCCGCACGCGACGACCTCGTCCGGGTTGACCGACATGTTCGGCTGCTTGCCGGTCATCGCCTTGACCAGATCCTGGACGGCGGGCATACGGGTCGAGCCGCCGACGAGGATGACCTCGGTGAGGTCAGAGAGCTTGAGGTTGGCGTCGCGGAGCGCGTTGGTGACCGGGGCCTTGCAGCGCTCGAGGAGGTCACGGGTGATCTTCTCGAACTCGGCGCGGGTGAGGTCGTAGTTGAGGTGCTTGGGGCCGGTGGCGTCCGCGGTGATGAAGGGCAGGTTGATGGTGGTCTGCTGGGCGGCGGAAAGCTCCTTCTTGGCGTTCTCCGCAGCCTCCTTCAGGCGCTGAAGCGCCATCGAGTCCTGACGCAGGTCGATGCCGTTCTCCTGCTGGAACTTATCGGCCATCCAGTCGATGACGCGCTGGTCCCAGTCGTCACCGCCAAGGTGGTTGTCGCCGTTGGTGGCGAGAACCTCGAAGACACCGTCGGCGAGGTCGAGGATGGAGACGTCGAAGGTGCCGCCGCCGAGGTCGAACACGAGGATGCGCTGATCGCTGTCCTGCTTTTCCAGACCGTAGGCGAGCGCCGCGGCCGTCGGCTCGTTGACGATGCGCTTGACGTTGAGGCCGGCGATCTTGCCGGCGTCCTTGGTGGCCTGGCGCTGGGCGTCGTTGAAGTAGGCGGGGACGGTGATGACGGCGTCGGTGACGGTCTCGCCCAGGTACTTCTCGGCATCGGCCTTCATCTTGGAGAGGATCATGGCGCTGATCTGCTCGGCGGTGTAATCGGTGCCGTCGATCTCGGCGACGGCGCGACCGCCCTGACCGGACGTGACGGTATAGGGGACGGTCTTCATCTCGGAAGAAACCTCGTCGAACTTGCGGCCCATGAAGCGCTTGATGGAGAAAACGGTGTTCTTGGGGTTGGTGACCGCCTGGTTCTTGGCGGCCTTGCCCACCACGCGGTCGCCGTCGGCGCGGAAACCGACCACGGACGGGGTGGTGCGGTCGCCCTCGGCGTTGACGATGATGGTGGGGTCGCCGCCCTCGAAAACGGCCATCGCGGAGTTGGTGGTACCCAGGTCGATACCGAGAATCTTGCTCATGGAATCCCTCTTCTTTCGGTTGCCGGGCGCCGCGCCCTGGTGTTCGGCACGGCGCGCGTTGTTCTATCGAGGACTACTATATCCCCTTATGGCTCCCGTTATACAAAATCTAAGTCATTCCATATAAGATTTTTTGATTTCAGGATGTTAGGTCGGATGCGGGCACCCCGGCTGCGATGACATGCGTCAAAAGACTGCATTTGCGTTCCAAGTTTGCATATCGGATGCGAGCCGCCGAAGCGGGCCGTGAAGCACAATAAAAATACTCCGGGGATCCCGCAGTCCACGAGATCGGCGCTCCCCCTCCTCGAAAGAAGGCCGCCTATGATGGTCATCGTCACGTTCCTCGTCGCCGTCGTCGGTTGGCGTCTCGCCCGGCGCCTCGGGCTCATGGCGCCCTCGATGCTTGGCCCCATGATCGCCGTAGGAGCCACCAACGTTATCTTCGGCTACGCCCAGATGCCCACCTGGGTGCGCGTGTTCGCGCAGGGCATATCCGGAGCGTTCATCGCCATGAGCATCACGAAGGCCGATATCCGCAACATGCGGCGTCTCGCCGCTCCCGGCGCGCTGCTGCTGGCCATGCTCACCCTGAACACGCTTGCCATGGGCGTCGTCATCCACGAGCTGTGCGGCATCGACCTCATGACCTCGCTCTTTTCCTGTATCGCCGGAGGCGTCACCGACACCACGCTCATATCTATGGACTACGGCACCAACGTCGGCACCGTCGCGCTCATGCAGACGTCGCGCCTCGTCATGGTGCTGCTCATCTTCCCGTACTGGATCCGGTTCATGTGCCGCAACGAAGCCGAGGAGCCCGCCGGCCATCTCGATGGACTCGACACGAACGGCGGCCTGACGCGCTCCGAGGGCATCTTCGGCCGCCTGACGGAGAGCCGCGCGGCCAAGACCGTCCTCACCGTCATCCTCGCTCTCGTCCTCGCCCTCCTCGGCAAGGCGAGCGGGATTCCCGCCGCGTCCATGGTGCTCCCCCTGGTCGCGGTCACGGCGCTTAACATCACCAAGGGCGTCTGCGCCATGCCCGTCCCCGTCAAGGACGCGGCGCGCCTGCTCGCGGGGTCGCTTGTTGGCACCGACATCACCGCCTCCACGTTCTCAAGCCTCCAAACCACCCTCGTCCCGGTGCTCCTGCTGTTCGCGAGCTACTGGGTGCTGAACCTCACCTTCGGGCTCATCTGCTCCCGCACGGGCCTACTCGACCTCAAGAGCGCGCTCTTCGTCTCCTCCCCCGGCGGGGCGAGCGACATGGCGCTGATCGCCGCCGACCTCGATGCCGATCTTGCGAAGATCGCCGTCCTCCAGGTGCTGCGCGCCGTCTACGCCGTCGCCATCATGCCGACCGTGGTGGTCCTGTTCGCCGGATACCTCAACGGCGTGTAGCGAAGACGCGGCCGACGGCCGCGAGAAACGATGCCACCGGCCGCAAGCGGTGATCACATCGAGTCAACCGCAGTTGACTCGGCGAACGGCAGCGAAAATGCACACGAAACGCTTGCATTGCGGGTCTTGCGTGGTATGTTTACGCTCAGTCATTCCCGATGCCGCATCGCCTGGAGCATCGGGCACGCAAAAGAGAGGAACCATCATGGCTAAACCTATCATTGATGCCGACGAGTGCATCGCCTGCGGCGTCTGCGTCGACTCCTGCCCCCAGGGCGTTCTCGAGCTCAACGATGTCGCCACCGTGACCGACGAGGACTCCTGCGTCGCCTGCGGTGCCTGCCAGGACGCCTGCCCCGCCGGCGCCATCACCGAGATCGAGGAGTAACCGCTCTCCGCTCAACGCGCATATCGGCAAGCGGCGATGCACCGCTGCACCAAAAGGCCCCCGCTTTGCGCGGAGGCCTTTTTGCGTTCACCCTCCAGGCGCACGGGTTGCGAGGACGCAGCGCTAGGACATTCCCTCGCGCTCATAGGGCATGACCTCCGCAAGGAAGCCCAGATCGGCGAGGGCCGCCTCGATGTCGTCAAGCTCCTCCTCGCTTTCCGCCGCGATGCGGTGGAAGTGGTAGCCACTCGTCACGGTCATCAGCGGCACGCTCTTGCCGGACCGGATCCCATCAAGGTAGCGCTCGATATCGCGGCGATTCCGGATATCGAGGTCGGCGGTTATCTTGCCGTACACGCGATGGTTGACCATGACGCTCAGCACGGCCCCTCCGCGATCGACTACGGCGGCCAACTCGTCGAACAGCTGGTCCTCACCGTGGTGCACCTTGACCAGCCGCGTGGGGACGCCGCACGAGCCGGGCTCGCGGAGCACGTACCCGCGGTTCGTCGCCACGATGTCGTGTCCGTCCGCGCGCAGCAGCGCGATGTCCCCCACGACGACCTGCCTGCTCACCCCCACCTCGCGGGCCAACGCGCCCCCGCTCACCGGATCGGATGCGCCGGCGAGCGCATCCAGTATCGTGCGCCTGCGCTCTCGTGCATCCATGCTACGAGTGCCTTTCATCGAGCATCTTGAGATGTTTGAGGGAGAGGTCGAGGATCGGCGCCGAATGCGTGAGGGCCCCGGAAGAAATGTAGTCGACGCCCAGGTCGGCGAGGGAGCGGATGTTCTCCGCGGTCACGTTTCCCGAAACCTCGGTCTTGGCGCGGCCGGAGATGAGCTCGAGCGCCTCAGTCATCTGCCGGGCGTCCATGTTGTCGAGCATGATGATGTCGGCTCCGGCCTCCACGGCCTCCCGCACCATGTCGAGATTCTCGCACTCGACCTCCACCGTGCAGGTGAACGACGCGTGCGCGCGCGCCGCCGCGACCGCCGCCCGGACCCCGCCCGCGGCATCGATGTGGTTGTCCTTGAGCATGACGGCGCTCGACAGGTTGAAGCGATGGCTGTGCCCGCCGCCGATGCGCACCGCTTCGCGCTCGAAGACCCGAAGGCCGGGCGTCGTCTTCCTGGTGTCGACGAGCTGCGTCCCCGTGCCCTCCAGCTCGCGCGCCATCTTACGGGTGTACGTCGCGATGCCGCTCATGCGCTGCAGGAAATTGAGCGCCACGCGCTCGCCCGTCAACAGCACGCGCGCGTCCCCGCGCACATGGGCGATCTGCTGGCCGGCCGAGACCTCGTCGCCGTCGGCGACGTCCGAGATGACATGCGTATCGGGATCCAGCAGCTGGAACGTGCGCTGAAACACGTCGAGGCCCGCGATCACGCCCGTGTCCTTGGCGATGAGCTCGACGCGGGCGGCGCGCGGACGGGGGCACACCGCCGCCGTGCTCACGTCTTCGAACGTTATGTCCTCGCGCAGAGCGCGCATGATCGCATCGTCGCCGGCAAGCTTCATGGTGATAGGGTTCATTCGGACTTCCTTTCGACGGAGGGGGATTCGATGAGGGCGTCGAGGGCGGTGCGCAAGCCGGCGAGGGGGCGATGGATCCCGTCGAGCGCGGGCTCGCCCGCCGGCTCCACGGCCAGGCTCTCGCCGACGGCGATGGCGTAGGCCGCGCGCCGCGCGAACACCAGGGACTCGAGCAACGAGTTGGACGCAAGGCGGTTCTTGCCGTGCACGCCGTTGCACGCCGCCTCGCCGGCAACGTACAGGCCCTCCAGATCGGTAGCCGAGTCCCGGTCGACGCGGACGCCGCCCATGAAATAGTGCTGGGTGGGCACGACGGGAATCGGCCCCTCGAGGATGTCGCGCCCCTCGGAGAGGCAGTGCTCGCGTATGTTCGCGAAATGGCCGCAAACGACCTCGCGATCCACCGGGTCAAATGACAGCCATACGTGCTCCGCGCCGTCGCGGCGCATCTGCTCGCGAATCGCCGCCGCGACGACGTCGCGCGGCTGGAGCTCGTCGCAGAACCGCTCGCCCGCGGCATCCAGCAGGATCGCGCCTTCCCCGCGGCAGCTCTCGGAGATCAGGAAGGTCCTCCCCGGGGCCTCGGAATACAGGCCGGTCGGATGAATCTGGACGCAATCGAGATCCTCCATCTCGACGCCATGCTCCGCGGCGAACAGGCAGGCGTCCCCCGTCAGCTGCGGATAGTTAGTCGAGTGCTCGTACACCCCGCCGATACCGCCCGTGGCGAGCAGCGTGTGCCCGGCACGTACCTCGAATGCGGGACCAACGCCCTCCGCATCGGTCCGCAGCTCCTCTGCGGTGCAAGCCGACAGCCCCTCCGGCACGGAGCGGCACAGCAGCCCGAGGCAGCGGTCCTTCCCACCTTCGGAATCGACGATAAGGTCAACCGCCGCCACGTGCTCGTATATCCGCACATTCGGAAGCGCGCGAACGGCATCGAGGAGCCTGGTCGTAATCGCCCTGCCCGTGATGTCCGCCTTGAAGGCGATGCGCGGCCGGGAGTGCGCGCCCTCCCGGGTGAACGCGAGCGACCCGTCGCCGGCGCGCTGGAACTCCACGCCGAGGGCGAGCAGGTCGTTCACAATCGCCCTGCTCGAACGGATCATGATGTCGACGCTCTCGCGGCGGTTCGCGCCATGGCCGGCACGCATCGTGTCCTCGAAGAACGAATCGTAGTCTCCCGCCTCGGGAAGCACGCAGATCCCGCCCTGGGCGAGCATCGAGTCGCACTCCTCGACGGCTCCTTTCGAGAGCATCACCACCTGGCAAGTCGCGGGCAGGTTGAGCGCCGCGTACAGCCCTGCGACACCGCAGCCCGCAATGACCACGTCGCAGACCGCGCTCTCCCCTGCCGGGGCGGCACGGCGAGCATCCCGTGTTTCCACGATCTCCACCCCCCTAGACGCGCGCCGCGCACTCGAGCATGCGGTCAAGCGTCCGTTGCGCCGACGCAGCCGCTTCTCCACGGGCGATCTCGACCGCACCCGAGGCGGTCTCCAGGCACGAGACGACCTTCGCGAGCGTCACGGATTCCATACCTTCGCAGGTGGGACGGGTGCGGGTGAAGTGGAACCGCTTGCCCATGCGGGCGCATCTCCGTTCGAGCTCGTAGGCGACCCCGTCCACGGTGACAACGATGAACTCCCCGGCATCCGATGCCTCCGCGAAATCGATGATCTCCGCCGTCGACCCGATGAAATCGGCCTCCGCGAGCACGCGCGCGGTGCACTCGGGATGCGCAAGCACGAGCGCGGCCGGATGCGCAGCCTTCGCCTCCAGCAGCTCCTCGAGGGAGACATCCTGGTGTCGCGGGCAGAAACCGGGGTTCAAGATGATGTGCTTATCGGGGCACTGCTCCGCCACGAACCTGCCCAGGTTTCGATCGGGGATGAACAGGATGTGCCGCTGCGGCAGGCCCGAGACGATCTTGACGGCATTGGACGACGTCACGCACACATCGCTCCAGCTTTTGATCTCCACCGTCGAGTTGACGTAGCAGACGACGGAGAGGTCGTCGCCGTACGCCTCGCGCGCGGCCGCCACCGCAGCCTTCTCCACCATATGCGCCATGGGGCAATCGGCCTGAGGCTCCGGCAACAAGACGGTCTTTTCCGGATTGAGCAGCTTCGCGCTCTCCCCCATGAACTCGACGCCCGCAAGAACAATCGTTGTCTGGGGAAGACTTTTGGCGAGCTTGGCCAGATAGAACGAATCCCCCACGTAATCGGCCACGGCCTGCACCTCGGGGGCAACGTAATAATGCGCGAGAATAACCGCGTCACGCTCGCGTTTCAGGCGTTCGATGTGATTTCTCAGGTCCTCCGGGACCGAGGCGGCGCGCGCGAGCGCCGGAGTCGCCGATGAGGCGGCGATGTCGTTGGCAGCCATATCTCCCCTTACGTTGAGCGTGTGCTGCCGGCAAGTATGGCATGTGTCTTGTCAGCTGACAAGACAGCTGACAAGACAGCACGAAATCATCCTCATGCGCTCATCAATACGGTTCGCCAGCCGGACCGATGCGCTTGATATACGACCACATGCGCCGCTTCTCCTGCGGGTCGGACAGCGCGGCCTCGAAACCGTCGAGCACCATGAGGCGTCGCCCCAGGACCGGGGCAACGAGGCCAGGGGCGAGCATGGCGGTCTCGAAATCCTCAATGACCACGAGCGCATCGGCATATGCCTCGCGCACGACGTCGGCCGCGGTCTCGTCGAGCACGAGGACGGCCTCGGGGTCGAGCGCCTCGAGCGCCTCCCGGAACAGATCGGGGTCGAGCGGGGATGCCAGCCCCTCCCGGACCGACACCGCGGCGAGGGCGCAGAAGTCCTCCGGGGCGTACCCGATCGCATCGAGCGCGGAGCGCAGGGCGCGTCCGTCAGGACCAGAAAGAAGCTCGGAGCCGGCGAGCTCGGCCGCGTTCAGATCGCCCTTCACCATCACGATGGGCGCGAACGCATTGCCCACCATGCAGACGCCCCGCCCCTCAAGGGAGCGCAGCTCCTCCTCCGTGGCCCGGACGAACGCCTCCTTGCGCTCTACCGCCGAAATCGCCATATGCCCCTCCATCCTCATCTGCTCCTGCCATCATACCGCTCGAGGGTCGGCGCGCGGGGGCATGCGGAGAGATTGCCCCATGCGACCAGAAGAAACGTTGGTGACCATGTCACAGAACGGCGCCGCGTGTGCAACGCATCCGCATATGTGGGTATAAGCCACCTCGACAGCAAAGAACCCGCACGTAACGGCGGGAGTCCCATAGGAGGAACCATGGCAGTCATCGAGGCCACCCCCCAAAACTTCAACGAGCTTCTCGCAAGCGACCTTCCCGTCCTCATCGACTTCTGGGCACCGTGGTGCGGCCCGTGCCGCATGCTCTCCCCCCTTGTCGACGAGCTCGCCGATGAAATGAGCGACCGCATCGTAGTCGCCAAGTGCAACGTCGACGAGAACCAGGACCTCGCCATGCAGTACGGCGTCATGTCCATCCCGACCCTCGTCATGCTCAAGGACGGCAAGGAGGCCATGCGCACCGTCGGCGCCATCCCCAAGCCCAAACTCGTCGCAGAGGTCGAGGCGGCCCTGTAACGCGGCAGCGGCACCCGACCCGCACCCGTCCCCTCCCCGGCGCGGCCCGTCTTGTGCGGGCCGCGCTTTTTAATATGAGTTGAACATTGTCAAGTGGCAAAAAGGCCCTGCCCTCCGCGGAGCTACCGCGGAGGGCAGGGTCCATCTATCTTCACCCGGTGGCCGCGCCGCTTGAGGGCGTGTCTGCTCGACGCACGTTCGGCACTCTAATATCCGCGGGTCGGAACCGCATCTCGTTGCTACGGCTGGGGGCCTCCGCTCGGTCGCAGTCTCGTGGCGGGCGTGGCGGTCTCCCGCCGCCCAGAAAAAGGACTGGAACGGCCTCCCAACGGCCTCGAGCGCGGCGAGCCCCCGGGGTCGGACTCCTATGGGGCCGCGGGCGCTACCGGGCCATGAGCGCTATCGCCCAGACCCAGCAGGCCATCTCGCGGGCCGTCGCGCAGTTCGCCACGCACGGCCTCTTCCCCGCCTGGGACATGGCGTCCCGCCTGTCCTGCAGGCGGCGGTTGCACTTCGCGGCGTGCCTCGACACGGCCGGCGCGACCCCGTGGCCCGGCCTCGGCTTCTTGGGGTGCCTCGTCGACATCGGGACGTGCCAGGACGCCTCGACCAGCGCGCGCCGGACGTGGCCGTTACCGGCGCGGGTGATCCCGCCGCGCGACTCCGTCTCGCCGCTCGAGCGCTCCGAGGGGGCCAGGCCGCACCACGAGGCGAACGACGGCGCGGTCGGGAACCTCGAGAAGTCGCCGGCCTCGGCGGCGAGCAGGAAGGCACTCGCGACGTCGATGCCCTTCACCAGGCAGAGCGCGTCGACGACAGGCGCCCACCCGGGGCGCGCGGCGGCCTCCTCCACCTTGCGCTCGAGCTCCCTCTTGGCCTCGGCGCAGCGCTCCACGGCGTCCATGTAGTGCTCGTAGGCGGCCGCGTCGTCGGCCTCGCCGAACTCGATCGACCTCGCCCACCTCCAGTACGCCTCGGTCCAGTTCGACCTGCGGCGCCCGGCCGGCGTCGTCTCGTCGAACACCAGGCCGTGCCTGAGCAGGAACTTGGACATGCGCTGCCTGGCGCGCTGCAGGTCGTCGCGGGCGTCCTCGAGCGCGCGGGAGAGGTCCCGGGCGGCCTCGGTGCGGTCATCGGGCACCCACACCTCGACGACGTTGCGGCAGGCGAGGAGCCTGGCCAGCCACTCGGCGTCGCGCCGGTCGTTCTTGCGGCCCCGGTCGGCCGCGGGCCGGTGCATCTTGGAGACGGCGCCCACGGCGCAGTCGACGCCGAGGGCGCGCAGGGCGCGGCACAGGTGGAAGCCGGTCGGGCCGCTCTCGTACACCGCCTTGGGCGACTCGAACCCCAGGACCCACTCGGCGACCGACGCCGGGTCGTAGCCGAACCTGGCCCGGACCACCTCGCCGGTCATGGGGTCGAAGGCGCATGCGGAGATGCTCCTCGCGTGGACGTCGAGACCGATGGCTGTGACATAATTGGACATGGCGGGCCCCTCTCCGTCGCATGTGGCGCGCGGCCACGGTTGGCGTTACGACCATTGTCGCCCGACCCACGATAGAGCTACAAGGGGAGGGGCTCCCAATGTTCAACTCATATCGTCTCATTCCGGATCCGCAGCGAATCGGCAGCGGCGGTGTACGATGGTCCGCACGCACCCAGACAAGGAGACCCCATGGCTTTCTCGCACGTCATCTTCGATCTCGACGGCACCATCCTCGATACCCTGACCGACCTTGCGGACGCGGGCAACCACGTCTGCGTCGAACACGGATGGCCCACGTACCCGGTGGACGCGTACCGATATAAAGTGGGAAACGGCATGCTCAAACTCGTCGAGCGATTCATGCCCGCAGAATTTGCCGGGAATGCCGCCTTGTTCGACCAGGCGCTCGGCGAATTCCGCGCCTTCTACGCCGAGCACAAGGAGGACACCACCGCGCCGTATCCCGGCACGCTCGAGATGCTCGATGAGCTCCGCGCGCGCGGCGTCAAGCTCGCCATCCTCACCAACAAGGACCACGAAGCGGCGGTTCCGCTGGTCGCGCGCTATTTCGGTACCGAGCGCTTCGAGATCGTCCAGGGAAGGACCCCCGCCTTTCCGGCCAAACCCGATCCCCAGGTGACCCGCCATGTTCTCGATGCGCTCGGGGCGGAAGCCGGTACCGCGCTCTACGTTGGAGATTCCGACGTGGACATCGCCTGCGGGCATAACGCCGGCCTGCGATCAGCCGGCGTCTCCTGGGGGTTCCGAGGGCGCAAGGAGCTCGAGCTCGCCGGCGCGGACTACGTCGTCGACAGTCCCGACGAGCTCATCGACATCGTGCTCAACAGCTGATTCCGCCCGCATCGCACCGCTTGGACCGAACAGGGAGGGAGCCGGCGCTCAGCCGGCTCCCTCCCCGTCTTCTGCATGCGGCGCGCGACGCTACAGCGTCATGTTCGGGTCAGCGTCCACATCGAGGGAGGCGAACTCGCCGCGACGATACTTCTCGCCGGCGACGACCGCGATCATCGCAGCATTGTCCGTGCAAGCGTGCTGTGGGGGCACCGTTACGCGAATTCCCTGCCGGCCGAGCTTCTCGATCATCATGCGGCGTAGATGGGGATTTGCCGCGACCCCGCCTCCGATGCAGTACTCGCGAGCGCCCGTCTCCCGCAAGGCGCCTTTCGCCTTCTTGTACTGAACGTCGAAGACGGCGGCCTCGAACGAGGCGGCGAGGTCGGGAAGATGGATCGTCCTGCCCGCAGCCGTCTCCTGCTCGATATACAGCGCGACCGCCGTCTTCAAGCCGGAAAGCGAGAAACGGTAGTCACCGCGGCTGTTCAGCGCTCGGGGGAACTCGATCGCCCTGGGGTTGCCCGTCTCCGCGAGCCGTGAGATAACGGGACCGCCCGGGTAGCCCAGGCCGAGCGCCTTCGCGACCTTGTCGAACGCCTCGCCCACCGCATCGTCAAGCGTCTCGCCCAGCACCTCGTAATCGCCCCATGCGCGCACATGCACGAGCATGGTGTGGCCTCCCGAGACAAGCGTGAAGATGAACGGCGGCTCGAGATCGGGGGTCGTGAGCTTGTTCGCGTACAGATGGCCCTCGAGATGGTTCACGCATATAAGCGGCTTGTCCGCCGCGTACGCGAACCCCTTTGCAAACGCGACGCCCACGACCAGGGCGCCGACCAGGCCGGGCCCCTGCGTAACGCCGACCGCGGCGAGCTCGGACGGCATCAGGGGGCCTTCCCCCAGTCCCAGGGAACGACCGGCTTCCTCGAGCGCCGCGTCGACCACGCCGACGATCACCTCGACGTGCTTGCGCGATGCGATCTCGGGAACGACGCCCCCGAATCGAGCATGGAAATCAATCTGGGTGGATACCTGATTCGCAAGAAGGTTGCCCTCGGCGTCGATGACGGCGACGGCGGTCTCGTCGCAGGAGCTCTCGATCGCAAGGACCGGCTGACGGCGGGCGATCAGATCGAGTTCGCTCGCGCTCCTCTGCGGAACGGTGAGCGGCCAATCGCGCGCGGACGCAGCGGTCGGTTCGGGCGACGCGGGATCGAGCGGCAAAACGAGCGGGAGGCTCGCATGCATCACGATGGCATCGCGGCCGGCGCCGTAGTAGGAGCGGCGGCGGCCAACGGCCTCATACCCCAGCTCCGCATACAGCGAGAGAGCCGCCTCGTTTCCGTCCTCAACCTCAAGCGAAGACGTCGTGCAGCCGAGCACCTGCGCATCGTAGCTCACGTGAGCAAGCAGCTTGCGGGCGATACCGGAACGACGATGGGATGCGGCGACCGCGACATCGAGAATCTCCACATCGCGATCGACCACCATGCCTCCGGCGAAACCGATAAGCTCGCCATCGTCGTGGGCGACCCACCACGACCGCGCTGCGGCGGCGTCCGGATCGAGCTCGGATAGGAAGGCGGTGGCGCTCCAGGGCGCATGCCCCGCCCCTTCGAAGCTGACGCGCTCAAGCTCGGCCATGGCCTCGGCATCCGCCGATGCCATGGGCCGAAACTGCAGATGACGTCCTGCGAGCTCCTCGGCGACGCCGGTCAGCATCGCATTCGGGCTCTCGCTTAGACCCAGCCGGCGGCGCTCGTTCTCCTCGGCGTCCGACAGGCGCGTGTAGACCGGGAGAACGGCCGCGGGGTCCGTAGAGCCCGCGGCGGCGAGGCCCTCGGGGCTCGCGGCGGCGGAGAGAAGCCCCGCGCCGCTGGGCCACCACAGCTCGCGCGGCAACGCATGCTCCATGAGCCCCATGTGCTCAAACAGCGCGCCATGACGCACCAGGCCGTCACCCGTAAGCTGAAGCGACGCTGCGTCGACGCGGGCCGCCCACTCCTCCGCAACCGCCGCCGCCTTCACGACCCGCTCGCGCTCGAACAGGCGGTGCGGGCCCTCGTCGTCCAAATCGTACAGAGCGGGATAGATCTCTCCGCGCATGGCATCGGCCGCAACGGCGAGCCGCCCGCGCGTCCCCGCCTGCCACGCGGACCACGCGCAAGCATCGAGCGTCGATGCGCCCATGAGGGGGACGT
Source organism: Collinsella phocaeensis (assembly GCF_900119895.1). Lineage (GTDB taxonomy): Bacteria > Actinomycetota > Coriobacteriia > Coriobacteriales > Coriobacteriaceae > Collinsella > Collinsella phocaeensis. Next base: position 351,017 of record NZ_FQLR01000003.1, read on the forward strand.
TGGCGCCGCAGGCAAGGCCCTTTGCCGTCGATATGCCGATACGCACGCCCGTGAACGACCCTGGACCGCGACCCACCAGATAGCCGCCCACGTCCCCGCGCGTCATCCCCGCATCCGCGAGCGCCGCGTCGATCGTCTCGATCAACTCGACGTTCGCCCGGCGACGGCATGCGTGATCACGCGAGGACAGCACCTCGACGCACGCCCGCGAAGGGGTATCGTCAAGAAACACCTCGGGTGTCCACCATGCGACCGCGCAAGCGAGCATGTCCGTGGACGTGTCCACGGCGACGACCAGCGTGCGCAATTCATCCAACTTCATCTTCGTCACCTCAGAGTATGCACATTGCATCGATATCGTACGGACGGGTGATGGGCGCGAGCCCCCCTCTTTCGGCGCGTCAGGCTGCGTCGCCAATCGGTTCCGGCGTGCGGGGCCCCCAAACCACACCCCTGATGCGCCTGGGGCGCGGGCGAGACCGAGCGCTATCGGGACAGCGCCAAAACGGCAGCGTCGATCGCATCGGCCAGCTCGCATGCGCGTGCACCGAGCGGGTCCAAACCGATGGTGCGAACGTCAGGGTCGCCGTCAAGCCGCTCGATGCGCACCGACAGGAACTCGTCACACAGCTCATCTTGGAACTGTTCGCCCCACTCGAGCAGACAGACCCCCTCATATCCAAGCACATCGTAGATGCCCGTGTCTTCCAGCTCGTATGCGTGCTCCAAACGGTACAGGTCGAAATGGAACAAGGGGATTCTTCCCCCATCGTGAACGGCCATGAGCGCAAACGTGGGACTCGTCACGGGATGGTCGTCGCCAAGCCCTGCCGACACGCCCTTGGTGAAGTGCGTCTTGCCGACGCCTAGGCCGCCCGTCAATACGAGGACATCCCCTTCCCGGAGCAACGGCGCCACAAGGCCGCCGAGGCTCACCGTGTCCTCGACGCACTCGGACCTGTACGCGAGCGGTGCGATTCTTTCCAGCGCCATCGTCATTCCCCTAAACGCGGAAGGGCATCGGATTGCGCCGCCCCATCGACCCGCGGCTCGCCCTGGGGATGCTCGGCAAGATACTTCCCCAGCATACGGAAGTCCGCCTCGAGAAGCTCCTGCCATGCAGGGTTGCGCAAGGCCGCGGCGGGATGGAATGTCGGCATGACGACGAAATGCCCCATCTGATGGAAGCGCCCGCGCAACTTGGTGATTCCGATCTCGGTCTTCAGAACGAAATGCGTCGCGGGGTTGCCCAGCGTCACGATAACATCCGGCCAGACGCTCCGAATCTGCTCGCGCAGAAAGGGGGAGCAGGCGAGCACCTCATCCGCCAAGGGATTGCGGTTTTGCGGCGGCCGGCACTTCAGAACATTCGCGATGTACACATCCTCGCGCACGAGGCCGGCCAAGGAAAGGATTCCGTTCAGGTTCTCCCCCGCCCTGCCCACAAACGGCTCGCCCTGCAAATCCTCATGTTTACCGGGCGCCTCCCCCACGAACATGACGCGCGCATGGGGGTTTCCGGTGCCGAACACGATATTCGTCCTCGTCTGGCAAAGCTGGCACAGGCGGCAGTCGCCCATGACCTCGCGGATCTCGTCCAGCCCGACCTCGCGGGGCCCCTGCTTCTCGTGTCCGGGGATGTGCATGACGCCCATAGCGCTCCTTTACACGTAGACCTTGTCCAGTCGCATGCCGAAACCGCAGGCAACTTCGTAGTTGATCGTTCCGCGAAGACGGGCCATCTCATCCATGGTGATTTCGGAATCGCCATCGCGACCGACGATCGTCATGACGTCGCCGTGCTCCGCCTCGGGAATCTGGCAGACCGGCGTCTGCTGCACCGCGACCATGCATTGATCCATGCAGATGTTGCCCACCTGCCGAATCCTGACGCCTCGATACAGCACCTCCATACGATTCGACAGGGTGCGCGACAAACCGTCAGCGTAGCCGAGGGGCAGCGTGCAGATCTGCACGCGCGTCCGCGGCACGCGATACGTAAAGCCGTATCCCACGCCCTCCCCCATTGCAGGATGGGCGGTGCGCGTCACGCGAGCCCGTACGCTCATGACCGGATCGAGCTTGATGGCACCGTGCGTCGCGTCGCACGGGTGCAGTCCGTACAGGCCGACTCCCGCCCTGATCATGTCGTAATGCGTCGACGCGTCGAGAATCGAAGCCGGGGTGTTATCGCAATGCACGATGCCGCACTCGTACCCGGCGTCACGCATCGCCGCGACAGCCTCATCGAAACGCGTGCACTGGAGCTTGTAGTCCCACCCGTTGATGTCGTCCGCGGTGGCGAAATGGGTGAAGACGCCGTCGCAGGCTATGCCGCGGTGGAAATCTATCTCGCGCCTGAAGTCCAAAACATCGGCGTAATGCACGCCGATGCGGTTCATCCCCGTCTCAATCGCCATATGGTATTTGCCCACACATCCGAGCTGCACGGCGCGCTCGCCATACGCCATCGCAAATTCGGACGTGTACAGAGATGGCATGATCTGGTGCTCGAGCAGCGTGTCGATTGCAGCGAGGGGCGGTTCGTTCAACACGAGAACCGGAACCGAGATCCCCGACCGGCGCAGCTCGACTCCCTCGGCCACCGTAGCGACCGCGAGCATGTCCGCGCCGGCGGCCTGCATGATCTTCGCGCACTGAGGGGCCCCGTGTCCGTACGCGTCGGCTTTGACGACGCAGCAGAGGCGTTGACGCGGGCCGAGCAAGTTCTTGAAGGCGCGCGTGTTGCGGCGAAGGGCGCCTTGGTCTATCTCAACCCATGCCCAGCGCGTCTGAGGCTCTTTGCGTATCGACATCAGTGCTCGCCCTCCCGATCGTCAAGAAGGCCAAGATCGCGAGCCGCCTCGGCTTCGACAAGGTTCATGGCCTCGCCGATCAGATCGATCAGGTCGGTCGCGATGACGCTCTTCTCGCCGTATTGCGCGGCGGCCGCAAAACCCGTGTAAGAATGGAGTGCGACGGCATACGCGGCAAGCATCTCCCAGCGATCCACGTCCCCATGGGAGGTCGCGACGCAGCCCGCGATGATACCGGCGAGCACGTCGCCCGATCCCGCAGTCGCAAGCGAAGCGGGTCCCGATAGGGGGAGCAGGACCTTCTCCACTCCCACGATGGCCGTAGTCGCGCCCTTCGCGATGACGATCAGGTTGTCAGACCCTACGGCCCAGACGATTTCGCGCGCCGCATCCACGGCATCCGCCAGTCCGCTGATCGGAATGTCGCCGCACAGGCGCGACAGCTCCTTATGATGCGGCGTGAAGATGAGCGGGGCCTCGCGGCGATACAGCTCGGGCGTCTTCTCGATACCGTCTATAGCCATGCGCGCAAGGCAGTTGAGCGCATCGGCGTCGAGGATGAGCGGGACGTCCATCTCAAGGAGCCCGAGAACAACCTGGAGACACCCGGACGCGGTGGTCATGCCGGGACCGCAAAGCACGCAATCGAACTTGCCCGCGATTCCGCAGACGACCTGACGCGCCGCAGCGCCAAACGAGCCGCGCGTGTCAGACGGTATAGCCACGACGGGAATAGAGGGAACGGCCATGCGAATGAGGTTTGCACAGGCGTCGGGAGCCGCAACGGAAACATAGCCTGCCCCCGCACGCGCCGCAGCCTTCGCCGCCATGATGGCCGCACCGGGATATTGGGCGGAACCGGCGACCACCAGCACCGACCCGCGCGTATATTTGTTGACGTTGGAAGCGAGCGGCTCGATGAAGTCGACCAGATCTGCGCTCTCGACGATCTCGGCAGCATGGTCGACGTCTCCGATGACCTCATCGAGTCGATTGTACAGCTCTCCAACCTCAAGGTCGCCAACATAGCCGGGGCCGTCGGCACTGAACAGACCGATTTTCGGAGCGATCATGGTGACGGTCTTGTCTGCGCGCACGCAGCATTCCTCCACGACTCCGTTCTGCGCATTGAGGCCGGAAGGAATATCGACAGAAACGACAATCGGGCCCAGCTCGTTCAGCGTGGGAATCCAAATGGAGAACGGTGGACGAACGCGGCCATGGAACCCGGTGCCGAGAATAGCATCCACAACGACATCGGCGCTTCCGATAAGCTCTGCAAGCTCATCGCGAGAAGGCCCCACCACAACGGTGACGTCGCGCCCGGCAGTTCGCCGCGCAACGTGACGAGCAAGAGCGCTCGGGATCTCATTGGGCTCGACAGGAGTCACGACAGTCACGTCGACATCCTTCTGGCGAAGAATGTCGGCTGCAACCCATCCGTCACCGCCGTTATTTCCAAAACCGGTCAACACGAGAACACGTTTAGGGTCATAGTCGGCAACGATACGAGCGACATGTTCACCCGCATGCTCCATAAGCTCTGCTTTAGACGTACCCTGGCGTTCGATGATATTTTCAAGCTCGGTGACTTCATCAGTCGTGAGAACGGCCCTCATTGAACTACTCCTCCACGAGACGATCGGAATCTATTGAAACATCCTCTTGAACTTGAACGCGCTCGAGCTCATCGAGCACGAAACGCGCGTCTTTAAACGACCGGGCGATGCGAGCCCGGTCGTCTTCTTTAGAAGGCCTTGGCTTAGGACGCGCATCCGCCGGTATAGCCATGGCATTGGCAACAGCCAAATCACTTGTAAAGGAAAGTGAGATGACGACCTCGACAACACCGAGGTCGCGGGCAACCCGCTCAGCACCGCCCGTCAGCACGGCATGGGGCTTCCCTCTATCATCACGAGAGACCGAAACGTCACAGCGTCCAACACCTTGACCGAATCCAGTTCCCAAAGCCTTGAGGACAGCTTCTCGCGCAGCAAAGCGGCAGGCGTAATGAGCGGCGGGGCGAGCAGACGCTTGACAATAGGAGCGCTCCTCATCCGTAAACATCTTCTGAATGAACGCAGGGTTTTTTTTGAGAATGGATTCGAACCGAGAGATCTCGACGATGTCGACGCCAATACCCGCTTCGGCCATACGCACCTCCTTCAATGTATCAATAACCAATACATTGTATCCCCAAAGCGCTGGCGCGGGTGCCGCGCCCCCTAAACGCGAAGAGGCCCCCGCGGTCTCCCGCGGGGGCCTCTTCGACCGAAACGCCGTCCACCGGTCAGCGGCGCCCTGCTCTCCCACGGGCTTGCCCCGCAGTACCATCGGCGCGGTGCGGCTTAGCTTCCGGGTTCGGAATGGGACCGGGCGTGCCCCGCACGCTGTG
>NZ_FQLR01000001.1 GCF_900119895.1 Collinsella phocaeensis
ATTGGACATGGCGGGCCCCTCTCCGTCGCATGTGGCGCGCGGCCACGGTTGGCGTTACGACCATTGTCGCCCGACCCACGATAGAGCTACAAGGGGAGGGGCTCCCAATGTTCAACTCATATCGTCTTGAGCGCCCCACCATGATTCGATGTGCTGCCCATAGTGTGCGGTTTCATGAGGCGTCTTGCGCGGCGGTTCCCGCACGCTCCGCGCGGCGCCGGGTTACTCGCCAGCCGATGTGCGGGGCGGAGCGGTTGCATGGAATCGGCCGCGCACCATCAAGGCGTTACGATCCATTTGAATCCGTGTCTGCGGCGTCGTGTCGGCCGCGTCGAAGAAAAGGGCGCGGACGCCTCGCAGCCATCAAACGGAGCGTCGATTGCAGAGATTTACCCGCTGCGTGCTCTTGCGCGCTCACTGAAGCAAATGAAAGCAGGTCTGTTGTGATAGCCCAAGCACAAGGTCCGCATCTATCGTAAGTAAATAGATGCGAAGCGGGCGCGTGCCATACGCCTGCCAAGCGCTTGGTCTGCGTGCGGGGCCGTGCGCTTGAATGCGCCCTATGAGATTCTGGTCCGGAGCAGTGTGAGGGCGGTGCCTGGGCGCGGGCGCCCGCGCCCAGGGGCACGGGCGGGCGCCTCTGGATACCGAGTTGGGCGAAGCGTCTGCGATTGCGAACGCATAAGGCGACGCATGAGCTACGGTACGTTTGAGTCCACTGCTTGATTCTTGTCGAAACAAAGCAAGCGAGAATAATGGCAATAACGCTATAGATTTAACGGCGGAAGCCGTGTGTGGGCGCGAATCGAGACGGATCTCAGCGCCCGTCCAGAGAGCGCACCTGTTGGGCGTTCCGGGAATGAGTGAGGTATCAGGGGGAGGGCCTCCTTTCGCGACGGGCGATCCAAATGTGTGCATCCCGTGGAGGCCCGGATCCCCGCCCCCGGCCCGCCCGCGGTCTGGCAATATATCTCCTTGCCGCGCGGCGCCCCGAGGGCGGGCCGCGGCGGGCACCTTGAGAACCGGATACTGCG